>JAISFV010000050.1 GCA_031263445.1 Synergistaceae bacterium
CGCAAAGAGCGGATACCGTTTGACATCGGGAGGAAAATCGTCGAGCTGGACATAGATACGCGGGCCATCTCGCTCGGCACCGGAGCGAAGCAGATCACGCTTTCAGGGCCCTCATACGCCACGATCTCCGGCATAGACGCCGGGGACTGGGGAACCGACGAGGCGCCGGCCGTCTTCATGGACAGGGATTGCCGCCTCGTGCTGCTCGGGAGAACCCGGTCGTCCGCCGTGATCCGCGTAAACCCGCTCGCCCGCGTGACCATCGACGCGCGCAAATTCGCGTCCCCTGAGATAAAAATCATCGGAGGCCAGGATAACGCGAACGTCAGCGTGGCGGCGGCGGCAGGCACGAACGTCTCGTTTCTGGAGGACAACACGCCAAAGAGGATAGTGACGATGAGAGGCTGGTACGGCGGGACGTCCGGCACGCCGCCAACCCCGCCGACTCCGCCTGGGGTGCAGGCATCGCCGCAGGGAACCCCGCCCCCCCCGCCTGGCACCGGGGCAGCCCCGCCAGCACCCGACGGCGGGCAGGCAGCGCCCCAGGGCGGGGCGTAATAAGCGTTCGCAGGGATACTGCACAGGCGCCCTGGAATAGGCGTTTCAAGGATCCTCATAGACAGGCCGTACACGGACGTCGATTTCGAGGGCGTGTTCGGCGGGCAAGCCCCCACATTCTTCGACGCGCCGGAAGAGGGAGACCCGGGGCATCTGCACGTTCAGCAGCGCGGATCTGGCGTTTTACCTCAACATCACGCCGCGCAGCGCCGGGCGCATACTGTCCCGCCTCGCGGAGGACGGCGCGGCTGGCGTCGTGCGGATCGGGCATCCCAGCGTGAAGGGCCGGCCTTACAAAATATATGACGTAGACTGCGGGAAGCTGGCGCCGGGCAAGATCGCGTAAGGTTTTTAAAATAGGAGAAGCCGTGATGCGGAAAATTATCCATGTCGATATGGACGCATTTTACGCCTCTATCGAACAGCGGGATCACCCGGAGTACAGGGGGAAGCCGCTGGCCGTCGGGCACGCGGCGGAGCGCGGGGTCGTTGCGGCAGCGAGCTACGAGGCGCGTGAGTGGGGTGTGCACTCCGCTATGCCCTCGTTGACGGCGATGTCACGCTGCCCAGGGCTGATTTTCGTCCCGGCGCGGTTTGACGTCTACCGCCAGGTCTCCATGTCCGTGCGCAAGGTTTTCCTCGACTACACGGATCTCGTGGAACCGCTCTCGCTCGACGAGGCGTATCTGGACGTGACGACGAATAAATTCCGCTCTCTGTCCGCGACATTGATAGCGCGCGACATCAGGAGGCGCGTGTGGAGGGATACGGCGCTCACCGCGTCCGCCGGCATCTCGGTCAACAAATTCCTCGCCAAGGTCGCGTCCGACTACAAAAAACCCGACGGTCTCTTCGTGATCCGCCCAGAGGAGGCAGAGTCCTTCGCGGCGGCGCTCGGCATCGAACAGTTCTGGGGCGTAGGGCGCGTCACCGCCCAGAAGATGCGCAGCCTGGGGATACGCACGGGCAGCGACCTCAGAAGGTTCAGCGAGGCGGAGCTCAAGAGGCTTTTCGGCAAGGCAGGGAGCGCGTATTACTGGAACGCCAGGGGCGTGGATCACCGCGAGGTCATCCCTGAGCGGGTCAGGAAGTCACTTGGCGCTGAGATCACCTTTGAAGCCGACATTGACGACGCTGCCGAACTGCGGAGGAGACTGCAAGAAATTTCAAAGGAGGTATGGGAACGCCTCAGAGAGCGCTGCTTCACCGGCAGGACGATAACGCTCAAGGTAAAATACGCGGATTTCAGAGAGATGTCGCGCCGCAAGACACTGAGGGAGGCCGTCAAAAAATTCGACGCATTCTGGCGCGTCGCCTGCGAGCTATTGAACGCCGCGCTGTGTGCAAGCGGCCAGAAAATACGCCTGATGGGCCTCACCGTCAGCAACGCCGATGACGGCAGCGTCCAAGAATACCGCCAGACGCTTCTTGACTTCGGCGACGACACGCCGGCGAATGGATAAACGATTGCTTTCCCCTCACATGCTTTATTTTACAGACTCGAATCACGCAATATACCGATAGGCGCTCCTCGTGACGGTGCTTTTGAGCCTTCAGCAGACGCCTCCGCCGCCCGTCATTGCTATCCCCAGGCAACTGCATCCCTGGATCGACAATCCTTTCAGACGTTTCCCTCTTTCCTGCGTCATGATTATTGGTTTTTCGCTGTAAACCGTCCCATGAACATGATTGCTGCTGTTTTATTATCAATGATGAAATACAAAAATGGATGATCCGCTGAAAATATCGGAGGATGTGAGCCGGAGGAAGAAATCCCGCCGACAACCACCGTCCCGGCCGCGGCTTCCGTGCCAGACTCATCCACTGTAATGTTTGCCTGATGTAAAACAGCGCCAAGCGAGAAAACACCTAAAAACCTTATCGATTTTACTACTGGCAAAGGGCCGGAAAGAGCGTCAAGGCGATCCATTATATCTTTGTAATTAACGTTGTATGTAAATTTAGGCATGTAGAGAAGAATTTCTAAAGGTTCCATCTCGGACAGTATTTTCTTGAAAGAAGCATGATCCATTTCCGCCTCCAGTGCTGAAATGCCGTCAAGTTCCCCGGGCAAAAGGACGACCATCGATGAATCGCTCTCGTAATCAAGCCGTACCGCCTGAAAATTTTCCCTTTCAAGATAAAGGAATTCGCCCTTCTGATACATCATATCCAGTTCCATCGGCGGGAGAGCGTTTGGATCGGCATCGTCGCTTTCCGGCAGGGGGAAAAGCATCGTCGGCTTTTTCTTTTTCCTGAACATTCTTGACTGAGAGGTATCGTTAAAAAATTCCCCCTTAGACGTAAACGACGGGTCAAACGGCGACGCCCACCTGCCCAGGAAATATATGGTGTTTGTGAGAACGAAGTCGGTCGGGACAGGAAGGTCATTCCCGTCAATTGAGTCCTTTATCTGCCCCCTCGTATTTTTTTCAATCCAGTCGTTAATTATTGAGACTGCTTGCGGGGCGTCGGTGAAATCCAGCCGTTTCATTCCCTGCCGGTAATATTTATTAGATATATTCAAATACCAGTAAGGGATCTTGACCTTGTCGCTGGCCCATAACATGTTGGCAGGCTCAAATACATTGCCTTTTTTTGATGATTTCTTGAGCGAGCGTGTCAAATTTGAAATGTCATCGTGCGATTGAGGGCCATAGTGGAAGATGTCGTTTAATATTTCTTTGCCTTGAGCGTCGCAGCCCAGATGGAACATTCCGAAGCCCAGGGAAATAGACAGCGGGGAGAAAAGGACGTTGTATCCGTCCTTGCCGCGTATCAATTCCTTATAAAAATCAAAGGCGAAGCCATTCACTGACGCCGCGCCTCTCCCTGCCGCATCGAGGGGATCGGCGTCATGCTGCTCCCTCTGGGTGCCATCCTCGCCTGAAAATATATGCCGGCTGTCTGTGTCGTTTCGCGGGGCAACCGCATTTACGCCGCCTTTGGCCGGTACCTCTGAAGGCAAGGCAGACGAGACGGAGGAAGAGAGAAAAAATATTAAAACCAAGACCGGGGGTACAAAGCGATTTTTTTTCATGATAATCATATCCGCCTCTCAAGACTGTCAGGTGCTTTTCAAAGAACACAGGACGGTCAGTTATTAACATGGTTTAATGTTTAACTCACTCTTTTCCTGTAAATCTGCCCATCAACAATATAGCGCCGCTTCTTGAATCTTTTATTAGGAATAGAAAGGGGTGCCCAGCATGAAAATTTTTAAATGCACTATTGTAAAAAATAAAACCAGTTAAATCCGTAGGCATTGCCCCTTTCCCGTCAACCACTATATGTTCATAGTTAATTATTTTAGAATCCATTCGGTTAATTACCCTACTTTAAATTATCGGGAATCTCAAGCTGTCGGCCGTGAGGTTTCCTTATGTTAAATATAGGCATAGTTACTAAAATCTCAGAAAAAGCATAATGCTCAATATTTCTCGACTATCTAAGGAATATGTGGATAATAAAACCTGAACAAACCTTGCCATAAATAGCCGTTCCTGGTGCCTGTTAAATACAACAGCATTTGCTGATTAAAGTGTTCCCGTAACTGTTTACTCCTCATAGCCTTTCTATCGTTTGCGGTAGCGGTATCAAAACGAAAAGTATCCGGATTTGGCGTATGATGATCATATTCGAAAGAAAAAGAAGAGAAGGGATAAATATACTGAAAATTTATAAGAGGCCTTTCCAAAGTATTGTCATATTCAAGCACTTCGTAGCTCAATAGTTGCTCGATAGCATCGTAGACCCAACTGTCCGAAGGAAGTTCGGCAACAGGGTTTCTGGCTCTACTTTCGCGCGGGGTTATCCTTATATCCCCGCTTACAAGAGCGCTGAATGGATGGTCAATGTTTATTATTACGGTTACTCCAAGGTCATACAGCTCATCTTTAAATTCCAATATTAGCTTCTGTATGAGTTCAAGATCATTCCCATTCAAATTATCAGCATCTATCCTTGGTATTTGCCGTGCTATCAAGGAGGCCACTTCAAGGGGAGTTAACGATCTGATATTTACCTTCTTGGGCACGATTTGTTCCACCGGGAATGCTAAGTTTGGAGAAATCGCCATGAACAGCGCAACCAGAACGATCAATGAAACGCCCGTCCTCCTGCGTTTGAGACAGTCAATGCCCAGTGCAGCTCTTTTCAACGGAAACACCCCCCTTGTATGTAGCAGGTTCGAATATAAATAGACCTTACAGGGACACAATAACAATTCCGTAAAAACTGCGCCTGTGAACAAGACCATGCTTGAGCGAACATGTTTTTGAAGTGTCAGGATTACGTGAATTTATTATATAGCGGTGCACGTGTTTGTCAATTTTTACCGCTGACGCCTCCAGGGCAACTGCATTTACCCTAGTTTGTCGGTAAAGAGAAAATGCACAATTCTGTAATTCATTGTGGTACAAGGGTTCAGGGAATGAAAACCTGTCAAGTTTTGTGATTATTTCTTAATTCTGATATTTAGTGATACATGCCATAATCTCCCAGCGACAAACGCAGGTCATCGCCCGTGTCAGGCACAATAAAAAAACGCCCACAGAAGCGGGCGTTGTCAATTTCAAATATAGGAATGCTCCTTTGGCTGCCGCACAACGACTGCCCGGCCTTTCCTATGAATGAATGGTATCACATCTCTTACGGGATTTCAATAACGATCCCTTTCTTTGAAATGAAAATCACTCTGCGGATTCTGTGCCGTATGCCCAGCTCATGCTTAATGGCTCCAACGAGAAAATCATCCGGAAGTTTCGTCCTGCGCCCGTCGAATATCAAATTCCTCGCCCCCTGTTTAGTGGCTCGTTCGAACTGCTCTTTGACAGTGTGCTTTTTGGAAAAGCCTACAGGCGACTTAATCTCCCACATTATTCCGTCCATGATGATGTCCAATGTGCTGCGCTTGTAGTCGTCAGTCGGAATGATGAACTCGGCCGTATTCCCATAGTGTTCTGCCACAATCAAAGCTGCGTTGACCTCATGTCCTTCCGGCGGATTTGGATGATTTTTGGGGACGATGACATTGCCCTGCTTTTTCTTATCGCTGCTCATTTGATGATTCTACCATACAGAAGATAAACGCCTGACACTTCGAGGCGATGGTAAGGGAGTTTGAGGTGGAACGGGCTGGTGGCATTGACGCCCTAAGAAACCGCGATCTGCCAGGCAAGCCGTGCCACTTGACATCGCTGGAATAAGCTATAAAATGTTTGAAAAATAAAACTATATCAGGCGCGAGTATCTGTGGTGTCATTGTTATTATGTTCTAAATATATATGAGAGATGGAAAATAAGGCCGCTAATCAAGTTAGTTTAAACAAACAAAATAAAGGAGGATCTTTATGAAGAAATTTCTAATCGCAGCAGTGCTTTCAGTGACGCTCGCATTTGCATCGTCCACCGCTTTCGCGCACAAATTCGTCGTGGCTCCAGACAACTTCAACGTGCCGGCAGGAGGGGCAGCCGGTATTTCAGTGACGTTCACCGAGATTATCGGAGTCCCAGAGTATTCGCTCTCGGCCACAGGCGCGATTTACAGCCAGATGGATACGTCTTTCGAAGTCCGCTATAAAGGCGGGACAGTCTCTGCCATCCTAAATTCCACTTTCAAGCCTTACAGCTCTAAGACTATGACGGCGGGCGATATCGAGGAGTCCGACGTTGAATACGCGAAATTTGGAGTGACGAATACGGGAACGGCGGTCGTAAACGCGAGTTTCAGGGGGACGGTTGACCTGAGCAAATTTGGCGGGGAGGGGACGTCTGAGAGCATATCCCACTCGAAGACGTTCCTGAATCTGACGAACGACGGCATGGCGACCACACGCCTCGGCGGGAACGACGTACTTGAGGTGGTATTCGCGCAGGACGCGCCGGCGGGCGGGTTTATCGAGGGTGCCATTGTGAAGTTTCAGTTCTTCCTGAACGGAGCGCCGCTGCAAAACGCGCCTGTTTTCGCGTCATACGTCGGAGCGCCGACGCACACCATCAAAGAAGGGGATAACGACGTAGAGGTAAACGATTACCTGGAGGCGACGACGGACGGCAACGGCATGGCGTCCTTCACCTTGGATCAGGAGGCTGCTTGGTTTGTCGGGGCATTCCATGGCGAGGGGACCAGCCAGGAGTACGGCGGCGGCGTCATGTTCCCGGTTTCAGGAGAGTACGGCATCGAGGGAGACATCACTCTGGCTTTGATAGAGGCCGGAAAGAACAATGCGGGAATTTCGTTCCCGATATGGACGGGCGGAGATAAGACTGATCTCATCAGCGAAAAATGGGGATTTGCTACGGCCGATGGCTTGGCAGCAACTCCGAAGGGAACCACTGAATTTCTTCTACGTCAGGCAAATCAACTGCCAGGCATCGATACGGGCGCAAAAATCAGCATACCGCTGGATATTAGGCTGGCCGGGACAAGAGGGTTGATTGGTTTTGGGCAAAGAATCTCTCTGACTCCTGCCATGCTCGGGAAGGATACGTTTGACTCAATGTCCGCTTTTTTGAAAAGTCAGTACGCGGCCTTTGAAAGAGACGGAACTTTGCAGGAAGCCATGTTTTTCCCTGAAGACGGGAAAACTTGGTACGTCCCTTACACGCCCGAGGTGCTGTTCGATCAGTTCGATATCGCCGTCATGGCCCGATTTTCAGACGAGGAGGTTCGTGACGTGACAGGTGACTTCCAAATCGGGGTAGTCTACGACGAAGCGACGATAGGCGATGCCATCCTCATCAACTATGGGGGCATGGTAGCAGACTCCGCTCCCGACGGAGGGAATTACTCGATTGACGTGACAAACGACCTGTACCCGGGATTTTCTCCCTACAAGTGGGCGTTTATTTACGACGGGAAAGAGGACGACTCGATCAATTTTTCCTACTGGCTAGCCACGACAAGAACCCAAGCCGGCGGCTCTGGCGGCGGTGGCTGCGCAACAGGCTCTGCGGCGCTCGCAGGGCTGGTTCTCATGGCCGGGATTTTTTGCGCGACCTATCGGAAGCGCGGATAAAAAAAAGAAAGACCGTGGGCGCCGTCCCACGGTCTTATTTTATTGGTTTTTAAAGCTAAAGCGCCGCCACGTTGCCCTGTTCGCCCTCGCCGTGAATCTGGCGGAGCATGGCCACGCAGACTTCCAGCGCCCTCTTGCCGTCGCGCAGGCCGACCAGCGGCTCACGGCCCTCACGTATGCAGTTCACGAAATCCTGCAGCTCCAGCTTAAGCGGCTCCCGCTTCGGGAAAACAGGGTGCTCCACCACTTCGACCAAGCCCCTGCCAGGCTTCTGGATACAGTGGTGGACTGTGACGTCCTGTGTCTCGTAGTTGACCATTATGTAGCGCTCCGGCTCCGTGATCTCCAGCGTGCGCATACGCTTCTCCGTGACGCGGCTCACCAGGATGTGTGCTATGGTTCCGTTCACGAAACGGATCTGCGCCGAGGCTATATCCTCGTGCGGCGTCCTGACGCACCTGCCCATAGCGGAGATATCGGCTATGTCGGATTTGACGAGGGAGAGGATTATGTCTATGTCGTGTATCATCAAGTCCAGCACTACCCCTACGTCGCTGATCCGCGGTGAGAAGGGGCCGAGCCGCCTGGACTGGATGTAAACGGGCTCGTTTACCATCTCGCGCGCCTGCTGGACGGCTGAGTTGAAGCGCTCTATGTGTCCCACCTGCAATATGAGGTTGCGGTCGCTCGCTATGCGGAGCAATTCCTCAGCCTCGTCGATCCGGGCGGTCACCGGCTTTTCTATCAAGAGGTGCGCGCCGCGCCCGAGGGCCTTCTTCGCGACCTCCAGGTGAGTGACGGTCGGGACTACGACGCTGATGGCGTCCGGCCTCGTCTCGTCAAGGAATTTATCCAAATCTGTGTATGCCGGCACGCCCAGGTTCTCCGCTACCTCATGCACTCGCTCCTCATTTACGTCTACGACCCCGACGAGCTTCGCCCCGAGGATCTCCGTGTATACGCGAGCGTGGTGTACTCCTAGGTGTCCGACCCCTACAACCCCTACTCGGACCGTTTCCATAAAATCACTCCTACTCCGGTTGGCGGCTCTCGCTGCCCTCCACCGCCGTTATCCTTCCTTAATAAAGATTTTCACACGAAGCCACGCGTTTGTGGCGTCGGTTTTAGGCGGATTTCCCGAAGGAGGGCAGGAGATCCCTCATAGCACCGACGAGGAAGAGGCTGCCGCAGCATACGACCAGGCCGCCGGGATCCGTGGCCGCGATGGCCGCCGCCAGAGCGGAGGCGGGATCTTCCCATACGCCCCTCGTCTCGCAGCCTGCTTTCTCAAGGAGCGTTGCCAGATCGTCTGCGGGTCTTGAGCGGGTCATCGCCAGGCGCGTGGGGAAAACGGGGCTGCTCAGTCTCTTTAGCAGCCTGGCTATCCCTGTCATGTCCTTGTCCCTCATGACGGCGAACACTACCGCGCCTACGCCTGAGATCTGCCCGCTCTCTCTTAGCAGGGAGAGCGATTTGACGAGCGCTGTGAAGCCGTGTTCGTTGTGCGCCCCGTCGAGGAGGATCATCGGCGCGTCCGGGCCGGGGCGGCAGATTTCCATCCGGCCCGGCCAGTCGACGGCAGCCAGGCCGCGACGGATTTGCGCCTCGCCTATCCGTCCGAAGAGCGGCACGGTCTTTCTGAGTTCGAGCAGGGCCGTGACGGCGTTCGAGGCGTTATAAGACTGGTGGATGCCGATGAGCGGGGTTTCAAGGCCGACAGTCGGCGGGCCGTCCTCCGGATTCAAACGGACGTAATCGAACGACGTGCCGCCGAGCGTACAGCGGATGTTTCGCGGACGCGCGATACGGTTCATGAGGAAATGCGGAGCGCCTGCCGAGTCGCAGCGTTCAGCGAACTGCGCGGAAAGCGCCTCGTCGTCCCCGGCGTAAAACGCGGACACGCCGCCTTTGATCGCCGCGAACTTCTCCCCCGCTATCGCCTGGATTGTGTCTCCCAGGTATTCCATATGATCCATGCCTATAGGGGTGATGACCGTGGCTACGGCGCGGCAAGCGGACGTGGCGTCGTACCTGCCGCCCATGCCGGCCTCAATGATCGCGACATCGGCGCAGGATTCGCTCATCGCCAAAAAGGCAAGCGCCGTCAGGTTCTCGAAGAAAGTAGGCCGGACGGTGTCTGGCGAATCGTCGTCGACCGCTTTCATCACCCTTTTGAACGCGTCACGCCATATTGTGATGTCCACGTGCTTTTTGCCGACGCGGAGCCGTTCACGCAAGGACGAGAGGTGGGGGCTCGTATAAAGCGCCGTCCGTATGCCGGCAGCCTCGCAGACGGACTCCAGCGTGGCCGCCGTGGATCCCTTGCCATTGGTCCCAAGGACGTGTATCGCAGGGAATGCCTTTTCGGGTGAGCCGAGGCGTGACAAAAGCCTCGTCACCCGCTCCATCCCGGGGCGGATGCCGAGGCTCGAAAAACTCTGGATGTCGCGCAAAAGCCCTTCGAACTGGGCGAGCTGATCAGACATGCCGCAATGCCATGCTACGCGAGGCTCGCTATGTTTTCCTCGATGCGCTTTTTCTGCGACTCGGCGGCTTCGAGCGCGGCCCGTTCCTTTTCGACGACCTCCGCCGGCGCCCTGTCTATGAAATTGGCGTTGGAGAGCTTGGCTCGCGTCCGCTCCGTCTCCTTTTCCAGCTTTTCCAGCTCAGACCCCAGACGCTTTATCTCCTTTTCCACGTCGAGCAGCTCGCCCACCGGGAAGAACAGCTCCCACTCGCCAGTGACCGTCGAAAGGCACTGAGGCGGCTTCCCTTCCCCGGCCCCGAGCAGTTCTGTCTTTTCGACCTTCGTCAACAGGCTCACGAGATCCGCGTTCTCGGAGACGACCGCAGCCTTGTCGCCGGATACGTCCTTCAGCCTGAGGCACATCACGGGTACCTGCTTCTGCGGCGGCAGCTTCGCCTCCGCGCGCAGGTTCCGCATGGCCCGCGCCAGCGCCTGTAAAAAGTCCATGTCGCTTAAAACGCCTGACGCGTCCTCCAAGGCGGCCGGCTCCGGCCACTCAGCCCTGCCGATTATTCCCTCGCCGTACCCGAATGCGCTCCACAGCTCCTCGGTGGTAAACGGTATTATAGGGTGCAGCAGCTTGAGGACATCCCTGAAAACGGCGTATATCACGGACTGGGAGGCGGCCTTCCTCATGGGGCCCTCGTCGCCGCGAAGGGCGGGTTTCGAGAGTTCGAGGTACCAGTCGCAGAGCTCGCCCCACACGAAGTCGTACATGAGCTTGGCGGACTCCCCGAAATAGTAGCCGTCCAGGAGTTCCGTCATCTTCTCCGTCACTTCTGACATCCGGGCGATTATCCACCGGTCGTGCAGACGGAGCGCGCCTTCACCGCAATTCCCCGCGTCGCAGGCGGCACATTCGAGGTTCATCAGAGCGAATCTCGATGCGTTCCATAGCTTGTTCAGGAAGAAACGGTACGTCTCGATCCTGCTTTCGGAGAGGAATATGTCGCGCCCCTGGACCGTAAGGGCGGCGAGCGTGAAGCGCAGGGCATCCGCGCCGTACTTCTCTATGGTCACGAGCGGGTCGATCACGTTGCCCTTCGACTTGCTCATTTTCTGGCCCTTTTCGTCGCGGACCAGGGCGTGGATGTAGACGTCCCTGAACGGCGGTTTCTCCATGAATTCGCAGCCCATCATTATCATCCTGGCCACCCAGAAGAATATTATGTCAAAGCCGGTGACGAGGACGCTCGTCGGGTAAAAGGCCGCGAGTTCATCCGTCTCATCTGGCCAGCCCATCGTGGAAAATGGCCAGAGCGCGCTCGAAAACCACGTGTCCAGCACGTCTTCGTCCTGCCTCAGCTTCCCGCCGCAGGCGCAGGTCTCCGGCTCGTCCAGGGAGACGATTACCTCGCCGCAGTCGTCGCAGTACCACGCGGGGATGCGGTGTCCCCACCAGAGCTGCCTCGACACGCACCAGTCGCGTATGTTCTCCATCCACTGGTAGTACGTCCCGGCCCACTGTTCCGGCACGAAACGGATCTGCCCCTCCTTCACGGCGCGCACGTCCTCGTCCGCCAGCGGGCGTGTGCGGACGAACCACTGCTCCGAGAGGTACGGTTCGATTACCGTGTCGCAGCGATAGCAATGACCGACTGAATGGCCGTGGCGCTCCTCGCCCGCCAGAAGCCCCTGTTCCGCGAGGTCGGATACGATTGCCTTCCGCGCCTCGAAGCGCTCCATCCCGGCATACTTGCCGCCGTTCTCGTTCATGCGCCCGCGGTCATCCATCACCTGGATCTGTTCCAGCCCGTGTCTCAGCCCCACGAGGAAGTCGTTGGGATCGTGGGCGGGCGTTATCTTGAGCGCCCCGGTCCCGAACTCAGGGTCGGCCAGGTTGTCCTCGATAACCGGGATGACCCTGCCGCAAATGGGGACGATTACCTCGCGCCCTGCTAAATGCCTGTTCCTCTCGTCCCGAGGATGCACCGCGATGGCCACGTCACCCATAATGGTCTCAGGGCGCGTCGTCATAACCGTGAGCGAGCCCTTGCCGTCCGCGAAGGCGTACTTCACGCTGTATAGCCTGCCCTCAGTCTCCTTGTGTTCGACCTCCAGGTCGGAGAGGGCCGTGAGGCAGCGGGGACACCAGTTGATGAGATATTTCCCCCTGTATATCAGATCCTTCCTGTAAAGCTCCACGAATACCTTGCGGACGGCCCTCGACAGGCCCCCGTCCATGGTGAAACGCTCGCGGTTCCAGTCGCACGACGCGCCCAGCTTCTTCAACTGGTTTATTATCCTGCCGCCGTACTCTTCCTTCCACTCCCATACGCGCTTCACGAAAGCCTCGCGCCCCAGCGACTCGCGGCTATGGCCCTCCTCGCGGAGGGCGCGTTCCACCACGTTCTGGGTGGCGATCCCGGCGTGATCTGTCCCGGGCATCCACAGCACGTTGTAGCCCTGCATCCTCTTGGCCCTGCAGAGTATGTCCTGGAGTGTGTTGTCCAGCGCGTGTCCCAGGTGCAGCGAGCCAGTCACGTTGGGGGGCGGTATGACTATGCTGAACGGCGGCTTGCCGCTCTTGGCGTCCGCCTTGAAAATCCCGTCCTCTATCCACCTGGCGTACCACTTGTCCTCTATCGGCGCCGGGTCGTAGCTCTTTGAAAGCCCCTCCAGCCCCTTTGGACGCACCGTTTCTCCCATCAGCTTACTCCCCCATCACGGCCCGCAGAACCGAGCTCATGGATAATTTGTATCACGAGGCCCCGAAGCCTCTCCGCTTCCGAGTCGTTTTTCCCCGACGTCACGAGTGGCGGGGCGACCGACGCGAGGCCGCCGCTCACGTACTTGTTATACAGCGCCTTGCCCCTGCCCCTCGATATCTTGTCGCCCTTGGTGAATACCACCAGGCGGGGCATGTCCATGCCGTCCAGCCACGCCGTCAGCTCGTCATCATTGGCGAGCGGGCCATGCCTGAAGTCCACCAGGTGGACGACGAAGGCTATGTCCCGCTCTGAGCTGAAATATTCATTTACGAGGCGCCACCACGACTCGCGCTCGCCCTTGCTCCTTGCCGCGTAGCCGTAGCCTGGCAGGTCTACAAGGAAAAAACCGCCGCCGGAGCTGACCTCATAAAAGTTAATGCTGCGCGTTTTCCCTGGCTTCGAGCTTACTTTTGCCAGTTTCTTGGCGAGGAGGGCGTTTATCAGGGTCGATTTCCCCACGTTCGACCTCCCTACGAAAGCCACCTCCGTGCCTCGCGGCGGCGGCAACTGGCTTACGGTGAAGGCCGTGCACAGCAGATCCGATCTCCAGTTGGTCAATGTCCCCTCTTCTCCAGGAGCGCCAAGTTGAAAACCTCCGACACGTTTGACACGTAGTGGAACTCCATGCCCTGTCTCGCCCATTCAGCCAGTTCGTTCACGTCCACGGCGTTGTCCTTTGGGAAGATTATAGTCTTTATGCCGTTCCGTTTCGCCGCGAGCGCCTTCTCCCGGACGCCGCCTATGGGCAGCACGGTGCCTAGCAGCGTTACCTCACCTGTCATGGCGATGCTGGAGCAGACAGGGCGCTCGGTGAGGGCGGACAGCATTGAAAGAGCGAGCGTTACGCCGGCGGACGGCCCGTCCTTCGGGATCGCCCCCTCCGGGACGTGTACGTGTACGTCGGTCTTGTCCCACTCTATCGCGCCTAGGCTGTACCGCGCCGCGCGATAGCGGAGGTACCCCAGCGCCGCCTGGGCGGATTCCTGCATTATGTCACCGAGGTTGCCGGTGAATATGACCTTCCCGGAACCCTTCATGACGGCAGCCTCTATCACGAGGACGTCGCCGCCTGTATCCGTCCATGCAAGCCCCAGTGCCGCGCCGACAGAATCCTTGCCTGGCAGCCTCGTGTCGTGCAGCTTGGGCGCGCCGAGAAATTTCTTAATCGTCGGCATCGTGAGCGACAGGCGGCGTTGCGGCTTCTTCCCCTGCTCCGACTCGTTCACGATCTTGGCCGCCACCTTGCGGGCGACTTTAGAGAGCTGGCGGTCGAGGCCCCTCACGCCGGCCTCCCTCGTGTACTCCGTTATGATCTTGTTCAGAGTCCTTTCTGAAATGCCTACGTCATACCGTTCCAGCCCGTTCTCCTTCAGCACCCTCGGCCACAGGTGGCGGATGGCTATGTGGAGTTTCTCTTCAGCGACGTACCCTGGGATAGAAATCAGCTCCATCCTGTCCAGGAGGGGCCTGGGGATGCTGTGCGTGACGTTCGCCGTGGTCACGAACATGACCTGGCTCAGGTCGAACGGCACCTCCAGGAAATGATCCGTAAAGCCCTTGTTCTGCTCCGGATCCAGCGCTTCCAGGAGTGCCGAGGAGGGATCACCCCGGAAATCCGTACCTACCTTGTCTATCTCGTCCATCAGCATGACGGGGTTCATGACCCCGGTTTGCTTTATCTTCTGTATGATGCGGCCTGGGAGCGCACCGATATAGGTACGCCGGTGTCCCCGTATCTCCGCCTCGTCCCTCATGCCGCCAAGCGAGAAATTTACGAACTTCCTGCCCAGGGCGCGCGCTATCGACTTGCCGAGCGACGTCTTGCCGACGCCGGGCGGCCCGACGAAGCAGAGGACCTGTCCCCTGCCCGCGCCTTTGCCGGTCAGCCGTTCGACGGCCAGGAACTCCAGTATGCGCTCCTTCACCTCGTCGAGGCCGTAGTGATCCTCGTCGAGCACCCGCCTCGCGAGCCCGATGTCTATGCTGTCCGCAGTCTTCTTCTTCCACGGCAGGTCTGAGAGCCACTCTATGTACGTACGCGAGACGGTGGCCTCCGCAGACATCTGCGGCATCTTGGAGAGCCTGTCGAGTTCGGCTGTCGCCTTCCTCGCCACTTCCTTCGGCATCTTGGCGCGCTTTATCCGCCTCAGCAGCTCCTCGTACTCGGATATGTCCTCTGGCTGCCCTAGCTCCGCCTGGATCGCCTTCAACTGTTCCTTGAGGTAGTACTCCTTGTTGTTTCGCTCCATCTCGCGGCGCACCTTGTCGTGTATGGAGTGCTCCATTTCCAGCAGCTCCGTCTCCCGCAAGAGCAGGCGGAGGAGCCTGTCCATGCGGTCCTCGGGGTTCAGCAGTTCCAGAAGCTCCTGCTTTTCGCTGATCTTCACCTGTATGTGGGACGCCACGATGTCGGCGAACAGGAACGGATCCTCCACGGACGAGAGCGAGAAGGCTATCTCGATAGGGAGTTTCGGGTGGAGGTTCACGTAACGCTCGAACTGCTCTAAGACGGCCCGCCTCAGCGGCTCCGCGCCAGTCGACAAGTCCCCGTCGTACTGCATCTGTATTATCTCTGCGGAGAGATACTCGCCCGCTGGCACATAGCTCTGCACAAGCGCACGGGACGTGCCCTCTATCAGCACCTTAGTGGAGCCGTCCGGGATGCGCACCATCTGTATCACCTGGCAAAGAGTCCCGACGTTGTACAGGTCGGAGGGTGAAGGTTCCTCGGCGGCGTTGTCCCGCTGCGCCACGACGAGGAGGTTCTTGTCCGTCAGGGAAGCCTCCTCGACGCTCTTCAGGGAGCGCGGCCTGCCTACGAAGAGCGGCGCTATGACGCCTGGGAATATTACGACGTCGCGGATAGGCAGGACAGGGACAAGAGGCATCAAGCGACCTCCCGCGAGTGCCTTTCCGTCATAAGCGGCTCGCCCGTCCCCCTGACGAAATCCTCTGTGATCGTAATTTTTTCGATTTTCACCGCTTTCACGGGCAGGTCGAACATGAGGTCGGTCATGGACATTTCCAGCACGCTGCGCAAGCCGCGGGCCCCCGTCTCTTGCTTCAGCGTGAGTTCGGCTATCGCGCTCACTGCGCCCTCGGTGAAGGCTAGCTCTACGCCCTCTAGCGAGAATATTTTCTTGTACTGCTTCAGGAGTGCGTTCTTAGGCTCCTCCAGTATGCGCACCAGCGTACTGTGATCCAGGGCGTCCATCGGCACACAGACTGGCAGCCTGCCTACGAACTCCGGGATGAAGCCGTATGACGTGAGGTCTGTCGGCTGGATTTCCTTCAGGATGGAGTGGCCTGCGTCGGATATGTTGCTGATGATGTCCCCTCCGAAGCCGATGGTCTTCTTGTTGACCCTCCGGGCGATTATGCCCTCCAGACCGTCGAAGGCCCCGCCGCAGATGAAGAGTATGTTCTTCGTGTCGATCTGGACAAAGTCCTGATTGGGGTGCTTACGCCCGCCCTTGGGCGGCACGTTCGACACGGTGCCCTCCAATATGCGCAGGAGCGCCTGTTGGACGCCCTCGCCGGAAACGTCCCTCGTGATGGACTGGGACTCGGACTTGCGGGATATCTTGTCTATCTCGTCAACGTAAATGATCCCTTGCTCGGCGGCCTTCGGGTCGTAGTCGGCGGCCTGGAGGAGCCTCACGAGGATGTTTTCCACGTCCTCGCCGACGTAGCCCGCCTCAGTGAGCGTCGTGGCGTCCGCCATCGCGAACGGCACTTTCAGGAAATTGGCCAGGCTCTGCGCCAAGAGCGTCTTGCCGCAGCCGGTTGGGCCTAAGAGGAGGATGTTGCTCTTGGGGAGCTCAACCTCGTCTTTCGTGCCGCTCAAAGCCGCCCTTATCCGCTGGTAGTGGTTGTACACCGCCACCGAGAGGACTTTCTTGGCCTTGTCCTGGCCGACGACGTATTTGTCCAGGTAGTCCTTTATCTCGACAGGCTTGGGGAGCTTCTCCCTTGCGGCCGGGACGGCGCTCCCGGGAAAGGACGCCAGATCCGACTCGTTCTTTATGATGATGTTGCAGAGCTGGACGCAGTCGGTGCAGATATAGGCGCTCGAACCCGCGATGAGCTTCGGGACCTCGTCCTGGCTCTTCCCGCAGAAGGAACACCGCACCTTTTTCCTGCCCCGCCCGTCCCCGTCTTTCTCGTATGGAAACATTTTCAAATCACCTCTTTAAGCACCAAACAATTCAGCGGGCCGCCGGCCTGCCACGAGCCGCCGCCCCGCAGGTCGCGCATTGGCATGGCTCAACGCTTCTCTATGACCCTGTCGACGAGCCCGTACTCCACCGCTTCAGCCCCGGACATGAAAAAATCCCTGTCCGTGTCCCGCTCGATCCTTTCAAGGGGCTGGCCCGTATGACTGACTAATATATCGTTGATGGTCTTCCTCGTGCGGATTATCTCGTCGGCCTGTATCTTGATGTCCACCGCCTGGCCGCGCGCCCCCCCATGAGGCTGGTGGATCATGATCCTCGCGTTCGGGAGGGATATGCGCTTGCCCTTGTCGCCGCCCGCCAGCAGCACGGCCGCCATGCTCGCCGCCTGGCCGGTGCAGATTGTGGAGACCGGGCATTTGATATACCTCATCGTGTCGTAAATGGCGAGGCCGCTGGTTATCACGCCGCCAGGGCTATTGACATAGAGGAACACATCCTTGTCGGGATCCTCGCTCTCCAGGAAGAGGAGCTGCGCCACAACGAGATTGGCCATCGCGTCCTCGATCTCCTGCCCGATGAATATGATACGATCCTTGAGGAGCCTGCTGTAGATGTCGTAAGAGCGCTCTCCTCTGCCTGTTTGTTCCACTACTATCGGAACCAGATATGACTTGGGTTGAATACTATCCTCTGAGTTTGACATAATCATGCTCCATCAATTAAATTTTTATTCGGGCGTTCCGGAAGGGATCTCACCTTCTGCCGGAAGCTCGTTTTCAGGCGTCTCTGGCTCTTTTTCGGCCGGCACTTCGGTTACTGATACCTTCTGAGCCAGGAAGTTCATCGTGTTGCGCGTCCTCACCCTCATCGCCAAAGCCGAAAACTCGTCCTTGTCCTTGCTGAGGGCGTCCGCGAGCTCCTGCGGGTTGACCCTGGCCGCAGTAGCCATCCGTATGATCTCAGCGTTCAGGTCGTCCGAGGTGAAGCTGATCCCTTCCTTTTCGGCCAGCGCGTCCAGGACGAGCGTGTTGCGGACGATCTCGGCGGCGCGCTCCTTGAGATTTGACTCGTACTCAGACACGCTGAGGCTGTTCTTCGACATGTACTCGTCGATGGACAGGCCCAAATCGTGCCTCAGCCTCACGTCCTGATCCTTCCTCATGGCGTCGTACTGACGGTCCACCATCGTCTCCGGGACGTCCACCTCCGCCTCCGCCGCGAACGCCTTGACGGCGGACTCGCGCAGGCTGGATTCGGACCGCTCGCGCGCCTTTTCTTCGGTCTGCTTCCTAATCTCTGCTTTTATCTCATCGACCGTATTGTACCTGCCCTTCGAGAGTTCGGCTATGTTCGCGTCGGTGGCCTCGGGGACTGCCCTCTTCATGATCTGCAGGATTTCCATGTCATAGCGCACGACGGTCCCGGCTAAACGGGCGTCCGGATAGTCGTCCTCCAGTTTTATGTCAAAGGAGAACTCCTCCGCGGGCTTCTTGCCGGCGATATTGTCCGCTATGTCCTTGCGGACGCTGTTTAAGACCATCACGTTCTTCTTTTCGGCCTCTATGACCTCAGTCTCTCCGTCGCTCTTCACGGAGTACGTGGTGTACTGGGTTTCCACTATGTCATCAGGCGTCGCCGGCCTGTCCTCGTCTATGGGTTCGTAACGCGCGTTCGCCTCCAGGATCTGGTTCAGCCCCTCGTCCACCTGCGCGTCGCTGGTCTCGTAAATTGTCTTTGTAGCTTCCACGGCCGCGAGATCAGGCAGCGTGACCTCCGGGCGCACCTCGAAAGTGAACTCGGCCGAAAAGGGGTTCCCCTCCTCAAGCTCGCCCGCCTTCAGCTTCGGCGCGGTTACCAGGTCGAGCTCGTACTCGGAGACGATGCCGTCCATGGCCTCCCGGACGATTCGTTCGGCCGTCTCGGAATATATTTTGGTTCTCCCGAAGTAAAGCTCCAGGGTCTTCCTCGGCACGTGACCCTTCCTAAAACCCTTGATGCTAACCTGTGAAGACAGATCACGAATGGTCTGCCCGACCGCCTTGTTTATTTCATCAGCTCCGTATTCGGCTTTTACGGCGATGACGTTCCGCTCCTGAGAGAGTATCTCAGTCTTCAAATGCTACAACTCCTTTCGGGATATTCCCGTTCACATGTCTAACCGCACAATTGTACCATAAAGAGCATCCTTTCTGACGAGAAACGGCTCCCTCGATGGGAATTTACGCCTTTTAAAAAACAGGGGTTTTAGCGAGGAAGCCGGGGATCCATCAGGAACCCCGGCAAAAAATCAGACTAGCCAGCTATTGGCGCTGGTGTTGGCGGTCCTTCTGTCCCAATCGGAGAATACCATCTTCGTGTACTCATACGAGCGGTTCGCGATCAGATATGTAAACGAGACGGGCATATCGCCCAGCCAGCCCTCCACCTGCCGGAACTGGTAGATCGTCTCCATATTGCTGGTGCCTGGGACCGTGACAAACGCCCGTGACTGCGGCGATTTCGGGGGAAG
Source organism: Synergistaceae bacterium (assembly GCA_031263445.1). Lineage (GTDB taxonomy): Bacteria > Synergistota > Synergistia > Synergistales > Synergistaceae > JAIRNC01. The sequence goes on from JAISFV010000050.1 coordinate 19,503, forward strand.
GAACTCCCGGTCGACCCCGTAAATGTACGCTGACTGATGGGCTACATCCTGAACCGCCCCGGCCCTCGAAACAGAATGAATATTCATCCCTCACCACCCCATTCGTCCCTTGCCTACAATCTCAATATCGACACACGACAGCCAAGTCTTAGGGCCGAACGAACAACATAAACCTTTTAACCTATAATAATAGAGAAAGCAAATTTTGTCCATCGGGATCAGCGCAGAATTTACCGTCAGAACGGCTATCCTTAAAACCTATAATGAGCTAGAATACAAACATCAGGCGTGAAAAATATCAGGCAACGGAGGTTTTCATTATGACGCTCCAAGACTCTGCGGTTTATCCGGCGCCGCCGGAATACAAGACATTCAAAAAAAAGATACAGACGCTTACGGGCATCGACCTCGACGCCTACAAGTACCAGATACACCGCAGGATTCACATGCTGATGCAGCGGTGGGGGGCCAAGACTTACGACGACTACTTCAAGTCGATAGAGACGAACCCGGAGAAACTCCGCGAGTTTCTCGACTACCTCACGATCAACGTCACTGAGTTTTTCAGGAACGCCAACAGGTGGTGGGAGCTCAAGGATCACATCATCCCGCAGATGTACAAGGAACTCGGTCACCAGAGGATAAAGCTCTGGAGCGCCGGGTGCTCTTCTGGAGAGGAACCGTATTCGCTAGCTATCCTCTCGATAGAGACGAGAGCGTCGACACAACAGCCGGTGCTCGCGGCAGACATCGACCAGGGCGTCCTTGCCAAGGCGCAGGAGGGAGTGTACCAGAAGAGGCAGATAGAAAACACGCCGAACGAGTGGGTCGCGAAGTACTTCAACGACATCGGCGGCGGCAACGTGCAGGTGAAGAAAGACGTAAAGGACAAGGTCAAGTTCAAGCGCATGAACCTCATCAAAGATCATTTTGAATCAGGCTTTGACCTCATACTCTGCCGCAACGTGGTGATCTATTTCGGACCGGAGACGAAGATGCTCCTGTACCAAAAGTTCTTCGAGTCGCTGCGCCCGGGCGGATACCTGATGACCGGTGCCACGGAGCAGATATTCGAGCACAAGCAGATAGGCTTCGACTCCGCCGGCCCGTTCCTATACAGGCGGCCCAAGAGATAGCTGCTTCAGGGGCGGGCGTCCCCCTCGTCGGAGCGGCGCAGGAAATCACCTACAGGTATGTCGGTCCAGTCAGTGAGTTCAGGCACCTTGAGGGAGAGCGACATCGAACCTGGCACCGCTATGACCTGGTAGACGGTGTTGTCTGTCGTCGCCCCAAGATCCTTCAGCCGCGTGTCCAGTATCTTTTTCATCCGCGCCACGTCGATGCTCCCCTTGAAGTGCTCGGCCAGGTTCAACAGGTTCTGCCTCCGCGTCCGCGTCCACGAAAATTTCGCGTCATCCGGGCGCGGCAGACCCCATGACGGCTCCGTAAAGTGGTTGGTGGCGACCATGAGGCCGGGGCGCTTCACGGAGAGGCGCCTCTTCACGTCGAAGACCGGCCACTCGAAGCAACGCGACGTCTGGTCGTCGGCCGTCCCTATAACGTAAGCGAAATTCGACCGCGTCGATTGCATGAAGCTCTCCAGCTGATCGAGGTCAGGCGAGTCGAGCAGGAACATAAACAGCTCGGCGATGGCAGGCACGCGGTTGCGGTACTCGAGCGCGCCGCCGGACGGCTCGCCGTTATTGAGGGCCAGGAATATCCCCCGCTCGTTTATCCCCGTCGTCATATAGGCCCCGCCGGGATAGCCGACCGTAGCAGTCGCGAGCGAGCCGTCGCACGGGTGGTATACCGTGACCAGCAGGTTTTTGCCGAGTTCACGGAACCAACTGAAGTAGTCGTAGTTGCGCCCGTATATCAGCGGCCCTGACGAATACTCGCCCCATACCGCTATGCCGGTGCAGTGCGCCTGCGTCATGCCGCTGTCTGCCCAAATCTCGCCCGCGACTTCGACCTCGAGGGCGTTGAGCAGGAGGTGCTGGCCGAAATCCAGCCCGGAAGTCTCGGACATCCCCGCCAAAAGCTCCCTGAGCCTGTGGGGGTAGTTGGCGTAAAAGCCAAGCGCAACCGCTTCGGCTGCGTCCCTGCCCTTGCCGCAGACGCCGAACAGGCTGCCCTCTATGGCGGCGGCGTATGTCTCCTTCAGTTGATCCCCGACAAGCGCCCCGTACCGGCGGCCCATTTCGCGCCACGTCCCGTAGAGGTTCAGGACCGTAAAGCCGCCGAACGTAACGCGTCGGCTGCTCTCCCTCTCAGTGGTCATTTACGTCACCTCCATGTATAATTATAACCCGCCGCGCCGCTTTTTTGCACCTTTTCGGAGAGGCTGGTCCGCAGCCTGATTACAAACGGGCTTGAATTGACATGACGCGGCGCGCGGGGGAAGGCAATAAAAATGACGCAAGAGACGATCATAAAACTCAGGAAATACGCCGAGCTGCTGGGCCAGGCGAACAAAAAGGCCCGTCTCACCGGTCCGTCTGACCCTTCTACGCTCTTCGACGAGCACATTTGCGACGCGATAGCGGGCCTCCCCTACCTGCCGGAGGGGTGTTCGTTCGTGGACATCGGCACGGGCGGCGGGCTGCCCGGCCTGGTCTGGTGCATATGCCGCCCGGACACGCATGGCGTGCTGCTTGACAGCGTAAGGAAAAAGATAGCACTCTTGGCCGGAATAGCAGACGAGCTGGGGTGCAAGAACGCGACGCCCGTGTGCATGAGATCCGAGGACTTCGCCCGCAGCCACCGGGAGGTTTTCGGCGCCGCAGTCGCACGCGCTGTCGCTCACGCGCGCGCCTTGGCGGAATACATGTCCCCGCTGGTAACCCCTGGCGGGAGGCTCATAGCCTTCAAAGGCCAGTACGCAGGGGCGGAACTTGAGGTGCCTGGCTCGCCCTGGGAAGCGCTGGGCCTCTCAATGCCCGAGACGTACCCCTATTCCATAGCAGGGAAGGAGCGCCTGATCGTGGTATGGGAGAAGGCCGGCAAATGCCCGGCGCGATATCCCCGCAGGCCCGGCGACGCTCTGAAAAGCCCATGGCGGCGGTAGCGCGTCCTTTACATGCTTTTACGGGACGTGGCTGTTCTGCCAGTTGGGAACCCCAAGCGTGTAACCTACGGTAAATTCGCCGTGATTGTCGTACAGCATCAGTATCCTGCCGTTCAGGAACTGTCCAGGGATCGAGAGCGCTACGCCCGCTTCCCACGCGTCGTCCTTCATGGACCAGTTATCCATGATCATCCCGTAGCCGGCGAAAATTTCTCCACGGACGGCCCCCCACCAGGAATGGGAAAAATTCTTCCCCACGCCCACCTTGGCCCATGCTGACTGATCGCCGGCAAACGGACGCCTGGAGAGGCTGTACAGTTCTTCCTGGTCGCCGAGGAGCGCGCGCAAGGCCATGTTGTCCTTGTCGCCTGTCTCCAGCCCGAAATCGAGCACGAAGTGCCTGTTGTCCGTAAACGGCACGTAAGACGTCAGGCTCGTCCTGGAGACCCATACCCCTCGCGCGTTCCACCACACCTGCGAGCTGAATGAATAACCGCTGCTGGGCATGAGCAGATTGTCCAGCGTGTCGGAGTTGTAGTAAAAGTACGGCCCGTAGTCATAGCCGTCATCGCCGTTCCGGGCGTTCGCGTGCTGACCGACTATTCCGATGCCGAGCCTGCTGTCGTCCCTCTCCTTGTAGTAGACGGCCCTCGCGGAATACCTTTCGAGCGCGTATTCGCCCATTCCTAAAGGGGACATCTTGTCCCGCCTCATGCCGAGGGCGAAGCCCCACTGCGCGCCGTCTATGAGGGGGGTGAAGTAACGGGCGTTCACCGACCATTCGTTCTCTCCATACCTCCCGACTACGCCGGCGGCGTCTCCCATTGAGGCCAGATCCCGCGCATTGAGCGCGACCTCCAGCCACCGGTGTGTGTGCAGGTTGGTTGTGTAGCCGTTGAACGCCAGTTCATAGGGCGGTCTCTTCTCGACGGAGAATACCACCTCGACGTCATTTCCGGACTGTTCGCCGAGAGGAAGGGCGTTCACGTCGACCGTGGCCACTTCTTCACGCCTCGAAAGGCGCTCTATCGCAACGTTTACCTCGTTTACGTCGTATTGCTTGCCTATCCAGCCGCCGTAGCGCTTCTCTATGTCCGCAGCCGCGCGCGCGCTCAGCCCCTCGACCTTTACGCGCCGCACGACGCGCCGGCCGTCCTTCGGCGCCGCGTCAGCCATGGAAGCCGGCGACCTGCCCGATACCGCCGCCAGATCCCCCGCCATATCCCTGGCGGCTTCGTACCCGCGCTCATAAATGTCGTCATACCCCTTCGAGTCCAACATGCTGTAAGACGCGACATCCGGGTAGATCAAAAGATCCGCCTGCGCCTCGTTCCTCTTTATATTTTCGAGCGTCATTATGTCGATAGTCTGCATCATAACGTCGATAATGCTGTTGAAACTATCGGCAGGCTTTGGCGTAGAGAGCCTGGAGAGGTTCACCGCGACGACCGGGTAGCCCGGGAATATGCCCTTCGCGATCTCGACCGGGAGGTTGGCCGCAATCCCGCCGTCTACCAGCAGCCTCCCGTTGAGCGGCCACGGCTCCAGCACGCCAGGGATCGACGCGGAGGCCCTTATCGACGACGCGAGGTTCCCCTTGCGCATCACGACGGCCTCCCCGGTGCTGAGGTCGGTAGCGACGCAGGCGAACGGCACCGAAAGGCTGTCGAAGTCGGTCGTCTGGATATGGCCAGTGTATTTTGTGAGGAAATTTACGAGAGACGAGGCTGGGAGAAGCCCTAGAGGCCCCACAACCTTCATTTTTTTGTTGAAATCTATCCTCATCGGCGAGAGCGTCTCGCCTGAAGGCCTGTGATTGCCGGCGTCCGTCCGCAGACGCGTGCCGGCGTCTGCCAAGAGTCCCATTATGTCAGTGTCGACGACCATCTGGAGGATTTCGTCGGCGTCGTGCCCCGAGGCGTACAGCCCGCCGATCACGGAACCGATGCTCGTCCCTACAATGCCCGCGATAGGGATGTTCTCCTCCTCCAGCACCTTCAGCACGCCGATATGCGCGAACCCCCTGGTACCGCCCCCGGACAGGACGAGGACAATACCGCCGCGAGCGCCCTCTGAATTTTGCGGCGGTCCGTCCACCGAAGCGGGCAGTGCAGACGTCGGGAGCGCAAGAAGGGACACAAGGCTGAAAAGTAGCGATAAAGACAGCAACGCCGTTTTGTTCCGCTCTCGTTTCACGATGAGATTAATGTCGCGCATTGACATCACCCTCCCCTGCTCTAATTATTATCACACAAAAAACGCGGCCCGCCAAAAAAAAATGGCAAAGCCGCGATAAAAACAGCCTTTTCTGAATTTATCTCTAACGCCGACTCATGAAAACTTACCTTCGTGAGGCTTTCCGCATCTCGTCCAGGGCGTTTTTCGCGGGCTGGTAGCCGGGATTGATCGCAAGCGCCCTTTTAAACCACTCGATTGCCTGTCCGTCGTCCTTGGTCTTTTGCGCGCTCCGCCCTGCCCAGTAGGGCGAGAGGTAGTTGCCTGAATATTCGAGAGACTGTACGCTGAAAGCGTCCAGAGCCTCGCTGTAACGCTTTTGCGAGTACAGGCCATACGCCGCCCTGTGCTGTATCTCCAGCGCGTACATCTCGACCTCTGTCAGCGGGAACGTCTTGATCAGCCTCGCGTCCGAAACTTGATTCACGTCGAAATCGGGCAACAGGACGTAATTCGGCCGTTCCAACCGATACAGCGGCTGCAACGGTTCGGCAAGCGGCGGCGTCACGGCTAACGGCGGTGAAGCGTATGGGATTTCCGCCCTCGGGATCTCCGTCCTCGAAATCCCTGCCACGCTGGCGGGGAGCTGAGCGGCAATCGGGAATTCCACGTAATAATAGCCTGGGGACGCAAGCGGAGAACCTTGCGGCAGACCCGGACTGGCCCACGGAACGCGATATCTCACTATCGCGCTGGCAGGGTTGGAAACAGGCGATACGCGAACCCACCGCCCATTGTATCCCGGGGATACGGGAGAGTCGGGCGTTGTGCGGTATGTGGCGAACTTCATGTTGTGCGCGCTCCCCTCAGTTATCGGGATAACCCCGTCACCGCGCTCTATTACCCACCCTTTGCTCGGCAAGACGATCTTGCAGATACTCTCTGTCATAGATACATTGCCCGCCTTTATCACTGCTTTCGGTATTTTGTAATCGCCAATCAGGGTGCCTTCCGCGTTATACACTTCGCCCCCCTCGCTGTATACGAGATAATGGCTGCCCTCAGACGATCCTAAGGCCAAACCTATGTCAATCACGAAAGTGTCGGCTGCGATGGCTATTACGCGGCCTTCAACTTCAACGTTTCCCATGCTGACCCATCCGATCGCTTCAGCCAAGCCAGGGAGCGCGCATAGCAGAAATATCATCGCAGTGCCAACTGACTTTATCCGCATAGTCTGAGTCATCTCGCTTTCATTCGTCAGATGCTGGGTAATACCGTGTAGTCGGGGAATAAAATTCTCCGTCATTGCCGGACTGCCAGCTATAATTATTTGGAGCGGGCGCGGGCGGCTGCGAAGAGTGGTCAGACGGAGCAGGCGCATAATCCGGCGAAGGCGCGTTCTGTTCCGGCGCATATCGTGGCTGACCCGGCGCGTAACCCTGCGGCGGTGCCGCATTGCCAGATGACGATCCCCGTTGCCGTGGGACGAAAGTCTGACCGGGCATACCGGGGCCGGGCGTGTACCCTGGCTGTTGCGGCGCATAGCCCTGCGGCGGCGCCACAGCGCCAGGTGACGATCCCCGTTGCTGTGGTATGAAAGTCTGACCTGGCATACCGGAGCCGGGCGCGTATCCTGGCTGTTGCGGCGCGTAGCCCTGCGGCGGAGCTACAGCGGCAGGCGACGATCCCCTTTGCTGCGGGGTGAAAGTCTGGCCAGGCATACCAGGGCCGGGCACGTATCCAGGCTGCTGCGGCGCGTAGCCCTGCTGCGGCGCAACAGCGCCAGGCGACGATTCCATTTGTTGCGGGATGAAAGTCTGGCCTGGCATACCAGGGCCAGGCTCGTATCTAGGCTGCGGCGGCGCGTAACCCTGCTGCGGCAACACAGCTCCCGGTGACGGTTCCGTCCTCGGCGGGGCGAATGCATGGCCAGTCACTCCAGGATCTGCCGTATAGACAGGCTGGGGAGGCACGTAATTATAACTCGGCTCTGGATTGACTGCGTAAGGCTGTGGGTAATACATATGCGCAGTAGGGTATATGCTGACCTGCGGAGGCGCGCCGTTATATGTAGCGACCCTCATATACTTTGCCCGTGACGCCGATATCGGCCTCAGCCTTCCGCCGCTGAGAACCTTCCATCTTGTACTCGTCGGGTGGATAGCGTACTGGCTCGCAGGCGCTTCCGTTACCGTCACGAAGGCGTACGGATCCTCCGTTGCGGCTTTTGCCATCTGTTGACACACCGCTGTGAGAATCACGCCAAGAAACACGTAGACAAATGTCTTCCATAACGTCTTCATCTGCATTCCTCCTTGATTGCAGCCTTCTTCATTTTCGCCGCGCTGATCCCGTTGCAAAAAGGAAGTTCGGCGTCTTAAACACAGCCCCGTTAAGAAAAGGCTGATCTGTTGCCAGGGGCCTAAAGGCTAAAGGAGTGAAGCTTTAAACCCATGCGATGCCCGTGTCCTAAAGCGGCAAAATGCCGCAAAGACCAATTAATCAGCGCATCCCTAGTATCCCATAAACACCCCTGGGTAATAATACGACGGATACACCGTATACGGACGCGGCCTCACATATACCCCGCTCGGCGCGTAATAGACCGGTCTTCCGACATATACCTGCGCGGGCGCGTAATAATGCGCAGGGACTCCCGCGTAAACTGGCGGCGCGTATGCTACAGGGACTCCTGCCGGGTAATAGCCATAAGACGGCCAATAAGGCGCCGCATATGGGGATAGCGCAGGATAGGGCGAGCCTACTAGCCATGCCGCAGACGCTTCGCCTTTGAAGAAGATAGCGCAAAACAACAGAACGAACAGCAACTTCCAAAACGATTTCACAGCAACATCCCTCCTATTAAAAACTAACCTACAAAAATCGGCTTTTAGATTGCTATTATTCTACTATTATCAAGCCCCCTTCCGATAACCCCTTTCGCATTGTTTACCGACTTGATTTCAAATCGGTATTAGGCGTCACGCGCGCCAAGACGCCGCAATCTGGGCAAAACTGGAAGGCATGGAATATGTCGCCCCTGACCCGGAATACGACAACGCCTTGCCTCTGGCAAAGCGTACGACAGGACGAAAACAAGCAGCTTCGCCGCCAACCCATGCACACGGAAAATTTGTTTTGAATGCCTGAATTTAAGAAATTCGGAGAGCGGATTTTAATACCCTTGGAAATTTGCCCGCAACGCAACTGAAAGCGCGAACCCTGCCTGCCTGCCTGCCTGCCTGCCTGCCTGCCTGCCTGCCTGCCTGCCTGCCTGCCTGCCTGCCTGCCTGCCTGCCTGCCGAGATTCTATTGCCTCGTTCAGATGCGCATCAGTAAAAACCACTATTTCGCCTCCTTCCTTCAAATTTTTAAGATGCTACATAATAAGAAAATAAAATATATCATCATTTAAGGCGTGTTATCGCTTGCTACGCATAAATCATATACCAGCAATGCATATTTGTCCATACGTACACCGAGGATTTAATGGCCGGGCATAACTGGCCCAACCGCGATTCCTCTTTTGGCCGGTCATTTTTCTCGCGACATCCGTTCCCGCTCTTCCGTCGTTGGGCCTGGGGTTGCTTCGATGCTGGCACGCTTGATCGCCCTCGACTCGGCGTCCATGGTGTCCACGTCGCCGACCCATTTGTAGCGCATCAGCGACGCGTTCGCGGCGAGGGACGGCGTGTCTGGCTCGTACCATACGAAACCCCTGTCGCGGAGTACCTCGGCTATGCTGTCCTGCGCCCGGTACAGTATATCGTCGTAGCGCTCCCTCTCGTCAAACCTGCTTCTCTCTCTTCTGACCCTGGCCCACTCGTCGCCCGTCCAGAAGTAGATCTCATAGGGATTTGAACCCTTCCACGCGATTGGCACCCTAGGTTCCATAAGGATCCCGATCCTGTCCACTCGAAAGCGCCAGCGAGAAATTTCATTAAATTTTTCGCTCTGCATCCACCTGACGGTTGCTCCAAGAGGGTGCGGCGGGTAAGGAACATACTCCAAATAAGCGCCTGTTATCGGGTCATATCCATCTGGCTCGCCAAGCGAGTTCACAAAATCGCCCTCTTCAGGGAACTCGCGCTCCACTAGAATTGGGAACGAAATCACGACCGGTTCCAAAAGCAGATTGGCCGGCATCGGCTGCTTTACGGGAAGGACGGACATAGACGGGCGCGGCTCCTTCCTCTGCTGTTTCGTCAGCCTTGGCATCGGCTGGAGTCCGTTTGGCGTCTTTACGAGCGCTGGGTAATACGGGTCAAAGTATAGCGCCCTGTTTACGGCGTACTGGGCCTTGTCGTAATCCCCCAGAGCGTGGTATGCGCGAGAGATCCAGTACCAGGCGTCAGTCGAGTCCTGGTGTTCGGCGAGGAATCCCTCAAGCAGGTGAACGGCGCTCCGGTAACGCCCGTTTTCGACTAAGTTCTGGCCGACCGAAAGGGCGCGCATTATTATGTCCTGGCTCGCGGCCCTCTGTGCCGCTTCCTTGGCGAGTTTCGCGTCTTGGGTTTTTTTTGCGGCCTCCGCCTTTTTCCTGGCGGCCTCCGCGCGCCTTTGTGCCTCAGCGGCGCGCTTCTGGCGCGCTATACGTGCCGCTTCGTCCTTTTTCTGCTGTTCCTCTGCTTCCTGTTTCTTAACCTCTTCCCTGTTTATCGACTCATCCGGCGGAGATTTCGCGTCAGAATACGACGGTGCGGGCGTGAGCGCAAGCAGCGCGGAGGAACAGAAAAAAATGAGGAAAATAACGTACAAAGTGCCGGGGAACTTGGCCCATAAACGTTTATTTGTCTTCTTGACAACCGACATGACAAATCCCTCCATGTTAATTAAAAAACAGATAAATCAACCAGTTTATTGTCAGGGGCCTAAAGGGCATTAGTCAGCGGTTCTCTAAAAATCTCTGCCGTCCCGTCTGCCGGCCAATGGCATTGAAACGGAGTCCCCGAGCTGTATGGGGGCTTCCCTGGATTCCTTCACTATCTCTGCCACGGCGTCATTGTCCTTCACGAACACGACGCACATCCTGCCCACGATCTGCGGAAAGTGCATCTCAGGGGTCTCAGGCGCTATCGTCCTGACGGAAGACGAGCGCGTCACGGCGAGCACGTCCCCTGCCTTCACGCTGTCCCTCAAGCCCAGGTTTATGTGATACAGCTTGTCCTCCCGCCCCTTGGAGACCGTGAACGAGCCGTCCACCCTCTCCGCTTTGGCGACTATCTGGCCGACTACGCGATAGCCGTTGTAGCCGTCTACCACTTCCGCGAGCGCCCTGTCGAGCGCTTTCCGTATCGCGGGCCAGTACGGGGTCTTTTCGAATTTTTCCCAGTATATGGGCGCGGTGTCGAGGACATCCGTGTAAAGGACGTACTGACGGTTGTCGCTCTCGCTGATTACGGAGTCAAAGAGGAGATCACCGGTCGCGCCGCCGTAAACATACGTGTGCAGCACGATGTCCCAGTACACCTTCGAACCCAGCGTGTCCTTCTTCTTATAGTAGAGTTCCTCAAGGCTGACCTTGAGGATCATGTCCTTGGCGGAAAAACCCTCGACAGGCCAGAAGGGCGGGTTGTCCGAAACGAGGCGCGTCGCGTCCACCCTGTGAATCTCCTTCATCTTCCTGAAGACGTAATCGCTCATTTTCTCCGACAGGACGTCGTCAGGGTAGTACTTGCTGCTCCACACGCTGACACCGCTGTTGTTCTCTATGGGTGTCACCAGCCTGAGGTTGAAGCGGTCCCCTGGTTCGATGTATACCGCCCCGGCCTGCCCAGCGTGGGATAACACGAAAAAGAGAGCGCTCAAGAAAATCCAAAAAGCCGAACGGCACTTAAATTTCACGCCTCATACCCCCGATCAACAGTCCTTTAGACAATATCGGCGGTTTCGGGCTGTCTCTAAAAGTGAAAATCACGGTATGGCTATCAAGTTTACTCAAGACGCGAAAGTTTTTTCGAGCGGACGCGATGAACCGGCGTCCGACAGGAAGCAGCCGGACGGACGGCTTTACGCGGCATGGGCGTACTTTTACCGCGGCACGGTTCGCGCAGCGGGCGGAAAAGCCTTCGCGTCTTCTTGAAACAGCTTGATAGCCATAAATCACGATTCAGCCGAGGTCAGAACGACACTATCCGGGACAGCGCGCTTACGATGTCGTAGCCGTCCCATATCACGCCTATGTCGAGGGCGGCGCCTACTGGGACGATGCGGTCTATGCCCGTGCGCCTCCCGTCCGTCACGAACAAGGCGATTTTCTCCGCGTCAAGGCCGTAATACGTCAGGGTCTGCCATTTATTAGTGACGTACACGGCCAGTTCTTCGATCGAAGCGGCGTCATACTCGAAGAAGAGGCCCATTTTGCCCCTGTATCCCTCCACGCCGTTCAAATCGCCGAGTTCCGCCCTGTAAATGAGGTTCCCGTGCATCGTGACGCGCTTGATGCCGCTGCCTGCGGCAAGATAATCGCAAAGGAGCGTGTATTTTTCTGTCACGTGGGCCGGTTCGAGCCGATAGCGCGCGGCGCTCTTCTCCACTGCGGGCCAGAACCTCTCTTTTGCCTCGTCTGCCCCGTCGCCGAGCCACACTATGAGATTAGGGGAGGAACAAGCGTTTTGGTCGACGAGGAACGTGTCGTTGTAAAACGCGTCGGCGAGTTTTTTGAGTTCGCCTTCGCCCGCCCGCAGGACGGCATCCGCTGATATCGCGCAGCAGGAGTAACGGTCGGCGAAGGTGAGTTCCACAGAGCGCGGCGGTATCGGGATTTTGCGGACGGACGTGACCGTGTCGTCACCGCCCCAGATGACCCTCGCGTCGCAACGGCCCGAAAAGTAACCGGTTATCTCATCGTCGCGCACGTACCTTGCCATTGATACCAGAGGCCGGAGCTCTCCGTATTCCGGCGTGGCGAGCAGATCCCTGACGGCAGAGCAGACGATGCCAACCTGCGGCCACTCCTTAGCGGGGATCCTCACTATGTTCGAATTGCCGGCGAGCAGCCCGAAGACCAGCGAAAAGGCAAAATTTATCGGGACGTTCGTGGGCGTTATGTGAAACGCCAGGCCGCGCCCCAGCCGGCGCTTGCCGTCACAGAAGCCCTCTTTGAGTCTCTTGAGGTTTGCTCCGCGGCAGAAAAACGCGAACGCCGCCACGTCTGGAAAGTCCCTGTTCGCCTGGTCCCGCAGGAGAGCCCTGGAGAGTTCGCCCAGGAACCGGCAGACGATATCCGAATAAGGCGGCAACGGGCGGGTTAGCGGCAGTCCGTCGCCAACGAGCCAGGCTATACTGTCAAGCCGGACGTTTTTCATAGGTGTCGCTGCAGCCTCTCGTCTCTGCGCGCGGGATCCTGCCTTCGACCGAAAACGTCTTGCCCAGCCTCCCGCATGGGCAGTCGTCAATGCCAGTCAGCCGGCCTAGGTCCTCCGTCAGGATGGCATGCCCCGGGTAACTCCTTGGCAAGAGCGAAATCGCCTCTATCAGGCCGCTCGTTCCGACCGGGCAGGGCGAAAAATCCCGGTGGTCGCGGATCACGATGTCTGAAAAGACCGAGCAGTGCAGCCTCCCTTCAGCGCACTCCATGAAGATCGAACCTGTCTGCTCGGCCATGCCGTAATAATCGTATACGCGCCGCAGCCCGCAGGTATCGCGGAGCGCTTCTTTGAACGCTTCAGGGCTGACAGCTTCGTCCCGCAGTTTCTTCCATCCGCCGCCGTGTATCATTATCCCTTTTTCAATAGGCAGCCGTTTACCGGCGCGGCGCAGGGCTTTATACAGGTACTCCCATATCATGAAAGTAAAGCCAAAGAGCAAAATATCTTCCCCGCCGTGCCTTTCGAGAAAGGCATCCAACGCTTCAAAGTTTAAATCCATGTGTTCATCGAGGATATACGTCACGTCGCGCCCCAGCATCGAGAAACCGAGTATCCCTGCCCCTCTCGCGGAAAAGGACGCGCGGTTTTTCAGAGCGTCGCCCGAGTCTGCTATCAGCATCGGCAGACGCCTGTTCCCTATGAAATCAGAGACAATCCTGGCGAGTGCTTTGGTCTGCGAGGCGGCTGTCCCCCTGTCGAGGAATATCCTGGATACGGCCTGGCTTGTAGTCCCTGATGACGTCACCGTCTTTATTACCTCGGATCTGTCGACGCTCGACAGTTCGCGCGATTTGAACAGCCCTGCCGGTATGAACGGGAAATCCTCCACGTCACGGACCTGAACCGCGTCAAAGCCTAGCGCCTCGACTATTTTCCTGTAATCGCCGCATCGCTCCCTGTGATAGGACGTAAGGTCGCCCAATGCCGCGAGAAAAAGCGTTTTCTTTCTCTCGCGGTCAAGCGAGAATGGCTTATAAGACGCTATTTCATCGAAATTAAACACTTAAATCCTCCCCGATGAATTCCAGATCGCGGTACAAGACTTTCCCCGCCGGGTTTTTGGGTATCTCGCCTACCTGTATAATGGAAAAGCCGGCGGGGTTTACGGACGACCTTTCAAGGAGAAAAGCCCTGGCCCCTGCGATGTCGTGTGACGTAGTGTAGATTTTGAGGCTGTCGTCACTGCCGCCGCAAGCGCAGTCAAAACCGCCGGATTTCATCAGCGCCTCTATCTCGTCCATGTTGACCCTGTTGCCGAACAGCTTGAGGAAGCGCTTTTTCCGTCCCGATATATAATAAAAACCGTCGTCGTCGAAGTACGCCATGTCGCCGGTCTCAAGTACGCCTTGCCTCTCGTCGCCCTTCGCGAGGTCAAAGCGGTTCTCCGCGTAACCGGGCGTCACGTTAGGGCCGCAGTAGACCAGCTCTCCGACTACGCCAGGTTCCCTTATCTCTTCCCCGTCAGCCCCCTTCAACGAAAACGATCCTCCGGGGATAGGCACCCCGATGCTGCCAGCCTTCGTCCGCGCGTATTTCCACGGCAGATAGCTCATCCGCGCCGTGGCCTCCGTCTGGCCGTACATGACGATGAATTTCATGCCCTTTCCCGCGCAGATATCGGCGAATTCCAGGGACAGCCCGGCGGAGAGCTTGCCGCCAGCCTGCGTGAGATAACGGACGGACGGCAGGTTCATCCCCCCGAAGCGCAGTTTTTTCAGCATCTCATAGGTGTACGGGACTCCGCCGAACGTAGTGGCTCCTTGCTTTTTGAGGGCATCCCAGAAACTGCGGTCCATGAGCGTCCTGTTCGTCAGGATGAGCGAGGCCCCAGCGTAAAGGTGCGTGTTGATTATGGAAAGCCCATACGTATAGCTCATCGGGAGAGTGGTTATAGCCCTGTCGCCTGACGCTATTCTGAGGTATTCGATGATGGACTCCGTGTTGGCCGCTATGTTACGGCGCGTCTGCCTCACGAGCTTGGGGCTGCCTGTGCTGCCGGATGTCGAAAGCAGGAGCGCCAGATCGGGATGGACTTCGTAATCGATCTCGTACCCTGTCGATACGAGCGCGTACCCGCCAAGTTCGCATACTTTTTCGCCGCTGATCCCACTGTCCGTCGGCGCGAAGACGTAGGACGGCCTGTACGCCTCCAGAAGGCCAGCGATGTAATCCATTCTGACTGAATCGCCCATCATCACCTGGACGGCACCGCGCCTCATGAAGCCGACATAAGCGGCGACAGATTCCCAGTCGTTGCGGCAGATGAGCATGACGACGTCGCGCGGACGGAGGGATGAAGCGATCATGCTTGCGCTGTTCAGAAGATCACGGTACGAAAAAAAACCGCCGGACTCAAGCACCAAGCATATGTCGTCGCCCAGGCTATCCATCCGTGAAAACATACAACCGTTCCCCTGGCAGAGTCAATGCAGTTTTTCCATAGCGCCCGAGACCGTCCTGGCTATTGTCTCTCCGGTCAGGTGGTATCGCTCAAGCAGCTCGCGGTATTCGGCAATTTCGACGAACGAGTCAGGTATGCCGATGATCTTAAGCGGCGGTCTGTCCGCGAACTCTGAGAGAAATTCCGCCACGGCACTTCCCAGGCCGCCTAAAATGCTGTGTTCCTCCACCGTCACTATGAGTTTCTTTGAAAGGAGCCGGCCCACTGTTTCAGTGTCAAGCGGTTTTATGGTATGCATGTCCACTACCGCAGCGGAGACGCCGGCCTTTTCCAACAGATCCGAGGCGACTATGCTCTCGTGGATCATCATGCCGTTCGCGATAATCGCGACATCAGAACCTTCCCTCAGTGATATCGCCTTCCCGATTTCAAAGTCGTAATCGTCGCCGTAGACTATGGGCGTCCTGGATGAGCCGGTCAGTCTGAGGTAAACGGGGCCAGGGTGTCTTTGCGCCGCGCATATCGCCTTTGCCGCTTCAGCGCAGTCGGCCGGGGTGATTATGGTTATCCCTGGTATTGACCTCAAGACGCCTACATCCTCGAAACAGCAGTGCGTGTTGCCTAGAATGCCGGAGACGAGCCCGCTCGCCAAGCCGACCATGCACACCTTGCTTCCCATGTAGCCCAGATTCACCCTGATCTGTTCACAGCAGCGCATGGTCTGGAACGGCGCGAACGACGTCGTGAATACGGAGTATCCCTCGCTCGCAAGCCCTGTGGCTATGCCCATCATGTTTTGCTCCGCGATGCCGACATCGAGATATTTTTCCGTATAAGCGCTCTTAAAGCGGTCAAGCCCGGCGGACGTCGACACGTCTGCGGAAATAACCATCAAGTCGTCAATTTCCGTGGCGAGCTCGATCATCACCAGCCCGAACGTGGCGCGCTGCCCTACTCTCGACCATGACTTAGACAGTGCTTCATTTATTATCATAGCTGCCGCGGCCTTTCCAGTTCTCCCGTGAGCGAGTCGTATTGGGATTTGGAGATCATGGCGTGATGCCATCTGTTATCCGACTCGAACAGGCTGAAACCCTTACCTTTTATCGTCATGGCGGCGATCATGAGGGGTTTGCATTTCTCGTATGAAGCCGTCAGAGATTCGTACAGCCTTTCGGCGTCGTGTCCGTCAACCGTTACGGCGCTCCATCCAAACGAGCGGGCTTTTTCGGCCATATCCCCGACGCTCATTATATCCTCATTTCTCCCTCCGAGCTGGAAAGAGTTACAATCAGCTATCGCCACGAGATTATCCAGCTTGAACTGAGCCGCTGACATCACCGCTTCCCACACAGACCCTTCGTTGCACTCGCCGTCTCCCATAAGGACGTAGACTTTATTTGCATTGCCTTTTTTTTTCATGGCGAGCGCGACTCCGACCCCGAGGGAAAGCCCCATGCCGAGGCTTCCGTTTGTAAATTCTATGCCCCTTTCGAGGTTCTTGACGGGGTGGCCCGCTAGAAAAGTCCCAGGCTTTTCAAATGTCTCAAGGTCTTTCTTCGATAAATATCCCACTTCTGCAAGCGCGGCATAGTACCCCAGAACCCCATGCCCCTTGCTCAGTATGAACCTGTCTCTGCCGCCCCAGAGCGGGTCGCTTTTGTTTAATTTCATAACCCCGCCGTACAGAACCGCCAAGATGTCGATTATCGACATGCCGGCGCCAATGTGGGAAGCGCTCCCACGCGCTGAGAAGGCCATATCGAGCGCGCTTTTTCGCATACGCGCAGCCATATCCTCGATATCGCGGATCAAACTCTTCGTCAGGACACCCGACTCCATCCATACCCCTCCAGCTTGCGTCCCGGTTTCTTGCCTCAAAACGCCACGTCGTATTTTTTCAGGATCTCCATGCCGGCCTCGTAAGACGAAAAGTCTATGATGTCGTCCGTATCCAGCAGTATCCCGAACTCGTCTTCCAGCAGCGCCATGAGCGCCATGTGTCCGACAGAATCCCACTCCTGTATCGCCTGATACTTCAGCGATTCGGCTTCGGTGCCGTCAGTCAAGGCAAACGCCTCGACGAAACAGCCTCTATATTTTTCCAGATTAGAAATGACAATGACCTCCCTACATGCCGCCATCGACGCGCAGCACTTGACCGGTCATAAACGAGGAGAGCTCGGACGCCAGGAAAAGTATCGCCCCTGATATCTCGCCCGTCTGCGCCTTCCTCTTCATGACGGTTTTTTCGGTCGCCCGCCTGATAAAACTCTCATCCATCGCTCTGGCCATATCCGTGTCGGTAACGCCAGGGGCGACCGCGTTGACGCGTATATTGTAGTCGTTCAATTCGATAGCGAGCTTCTTAGTGGCACCGATCAAGGCCGCCTTGCTCGCCGAATACTCGATCTGCGCTTCTCCGTCGATACCCGCGATAGACGCGACGTTGACGATGCTCTTGCTGACGCTTTTATTCCTCGTCATCATCCTCGCGGCGTATTGCGTCAGGGCCATCTGAGCAAAAAAATTGACATCGAACACAGTCTTCATCTTTTCAACAGGCGTCATCAAAAAGGCAGTGTCGTCCGCAGTTATCCCGGCATTATTGACCAATATGTCTATCTGGTGCTTCGACGCGGCGATCTCCCTCATCTTCTGCTTCATTGCCTCGTAGTCGGTGAGATCGAAGCAGACAGGCCATATCTCGGTGCCGTACATCCTGGAGATGTCGTCTAACAGAGCCAGGAAATCAGGCGTCTCGCGCCTCGCGTGAGCGTATACCTTGGCCCCGTTTGCCGCGAAGGCTTCGAGGGTCGCAAGCCCTATCCCCCTGTTGGTTCCGGTAATTATCGCTGTTTTTTCGTGCAGCAGCAAGGTTTTTCACCCCTCTTGCGTCATTGTTAAATGCCTTTTTCATCCTTTAACATTGGATGTTCATTACACCCTCCAGTCCTCGCGCTCGTTGCATCGCCCGTCTCTAATGATTTTTCTTTTTTTGCCTCGGATCGTCATGTGATATATTGTTTTTAATCAGCTGGTAATCTCGGGAGATCAGCATTTCTTGCACACGACATAAAAAATTATCGAATCTTCTGGATCAGGGAAAATATCGGCTTCTTTTGCAAAATCCAGTATCTCAAACCCATTTTGTCTGAGTTTATATTCCAATTCACCCTTTGTAAACCAATATAACAGGTTTTGATCTGTTTTCCAGAATTTACTATTAACCTTTTGGTTTTTATTCCTTACGCGAGGGAGGAAGCGCGGCTTGATTTTTGCTCCTTGGAGTGTCCACGCTATTTTTAGGAATAATGAAAGCAATTCATTCCATTTTCGTCCTTTGTAATCCAACGCGTCGAAAAGAAACAGTCCTCCTGGTTTCAGAATTCTGTGGATTTCTCGGAGGGATTTATCGAAGCCGGCGTTATCGACAAAACACAACATACGATTTAAATAAACCACGTAATCAAAATAAACGTTTTCCAAGCAGGAAAGCTCCCTCATGTCCCCAACGAAAAATTTTACATTTGAGTTTCTGGCTGAGCCGTTGCGTTTCGCTATCTCTACAAATTCAGGCACGAAATCGAAAGCCTGAATGTGTTTGGCTCCCATGCTTTCCATATGGAATTCTATTCGGCCCGAAGCACATCCCCCGCTAAGCATCTTTTTATCCGATAGAGTCTCGATCCCTTTTCCCAGAAGCCATTTACTGAGCAACCACTCCATGCCCCGATGTAAAGGCATGTTCTCAGCGTCACCCCAAATACTATCCAGTTTCCAGTACTTTATGTCATCTTCCAAAGACAAATCGGTTTTCTCCTTTGTCAATGATTATTTTTGGTCATTATTTCGGGGTATTTCATCATAAGCACATCGGTAGAATAGGAGGGAAACAATTGCCGATTGGCGAAACCAGACAAATTTTCCACTATGAAAGCCGGGAAATCCAGACCGCACTCATACGCGTGGGGATATACCCCGCCAAAACGCGGATTTACCTCGGAAATATAAAATTGATCGGCCATCTTGAAAGCATCTATGTCTATGGCTCCTCTAAACCCGCTCTCCTCGATGAATTTTTTTAAAATGCCAAATAACTCCTCATCGTAAAATGAAACCGCTTTGTCCGCTTCGCCTGCCCTCATCAACAGCTTCTGTTTCATGAAAATTGATACCACTTCGCCGCTCAGCATATCGATATAGGCATCCACGTCAAGATCCAAACCGTCTATGAATTGCTGAACGATGAACTCATTCCCTTTATCTGAGAAAAGGGCTTCCAGTCTCGCGTGGTCGAATACTTTTTCAACTGCGACACTGGCGCTTCCGCGTACTGGTTTCATAATAACAGGGAAAGAGATTTCGCTTGATTCAAAGGCTTTGTCGAATGATTTCTGATCTTTGTACGTTTTGGCACAATTATAGCCGTGTGCTGTCAGCCATTGGTACATTTCCCATTTGTCGAGGCACCTCTCGCAGATTTCATAATTCGATCCTATGACAGTGGCCCCTTTTGCCGCAAAACGTTCTATGTTACGGGCTAAGACCGATAATTCGGGATCTATGAGAGAAAATAGCCCCTTGATATTTTCTTTTTCACAGATGCTCAATATTATGTCAATATAGCCGTCATCTGTTACAGGAGGTACTAAATAGTATCCGTCAGCCGCGTATAACGCGGGTGCCAGTTTGCTGCAGTCGGTGGCAATGACCTTTCCGCCTGGCAGCGCTTTTTTGAAATATTCGACGATTTTAACGCGGATCCCGCAGCTCAAAATGAGTATGTTCATGACATCGCTCCTCTTGCCATCGCTGATGTTTTTATCTGCTATTGTCCCTTATTCTTAATGTTGACAATAGTGGCCACGCGCGAAGAAGGATGCACCATGGCCAGGAATGACACGTTCAGGTTTCCCCTGAATTTCCTGACGAAGCCTACGCGGGGATATGGCCCGATATAAGGCTTCCTGCCGTATTCGGCGTCGTCCGCGCTCACGCCAGGGAAGCAAACAGAAATTCTGCCAATGTGCACGTTGCTTACGGCGTATTCATTCATGATAGCGGATTACCCCTTCCAATGGGTTGAACCCCAAAATTTTCCCGCAAGGCCGGTCAGCTTGCCGTGCAATCTCTCAAATCCTTCCCTGTCCATGGAGAACGTCCATAATTTCTCGTCTGTGTTGGCAGACTCCGCGTCGGTCCTCGTGTAAATTACCTTGCCGCCGTCATGCGAAACCGACAGGGAATACTCTTTTTCAAAGGCGAACCCGCCCTTCCGCACGATATACGCCGCCATCGCGTTTTTTTTGAACAGCTCGATCCTGCAGAGGGATAAATCCAACAGGCCGAAACAAATCCGGGCCTTCTCGATACCGATCATCTCGAAGAGCCGCATATGCCCGCCCCTTGCCCACCTCATCGTGCCGTCCAGCTCGAAAGAGCCGTCCTCCAGCACGGTGAAGCCGTCCTGGCCCACGACGACGCCTTCCAGCGTCTCCACCAAAAAAAGCACTTTGCCGTCGTTGCCCAATACAGAGGTTTCGAGCCACGCTCGCTTGTTCTCCGGCGTCGCGTCGAACTGCGTCAGGAAGAACTCCTTGAAGCGCGTTCGGGCCTCCGCCATCGTCTCGATGAGCGCCCTGTCGTCTAGGTCAGCCCTGTCGAACGCCTTTAAAAAGCCTATCTCCCTCATGTCCTCGTCGCGCACCGGCAGCCTCACCCCCGCGTCGCCTGGGAGGCCCTTCATACGCCGGATCAGAAGCCGCCGCTCCCCGTCAGTCACTGCAGCCGCCGAATAATTCCAAGAGTCTCCGCGCGCACAGGAGAGCGCCGTCTTTTTTCACGAGGCCCTTCAAGGAATGTGCGTCGGGTTCGTATGAGAGCGCACTGCAAATGTCATGATACCCTATATCCTTCCATTCGCCCAAATCGAGCGCCACTCCCATCCGCGTCAGTTTCTCCCCAAACGCGCCCTGGTTTGGCGCGACGGAAAAGACGGCAGCGCGCTTCTCCATCGCCAGCGCCTCGTAAGCTGTGACGCTGGCGGTGCAGATGACCAGGCGCGCACGGGACAGCAAAAGCGGGAAATCGCCCGCGTCGTGGCGTATTTCAATATTTCCCCGGCCAAGCGAAATTTCGCGGACGGCCTCAAGCCTCGGAGCGGAGACGAACGGCCCCAGCGCTATCACGAGGGCTGGCCGGTCCGCGCCCCACCAGCGGGCCATGCCGGGCGCGGTGTCCGCCACGTCCGCAGCGCCTGGTGCGAAGAGGACGTAATCCCGCTCCTCTGGTTCGAGCGTCCAGAACTCGCGTCGCAAAAGCGCGTAACCGGGGCCGAGCAGATAGTCACATCGGCCCTGCCCGTAAAGCCCGCGTGACGCGCCTATCCCGTAGTTGATCACTGCGTCCGCATATGTTGCCGCGCTCTTGCTGTACAGGTCGTCTATCATGACGAGCTTCTGCGCCTTTGAGATATCCCTGAGGAACCCCTCGGGCGCAAGGTAGCTGTCCACGACGGCGAACCGATATCCCGCAGCCGATTTCAGCGCCTCCGGGCCGAATATATCTCCCAGGTAAATTTTGTCTTTTATGCCGAGGCTCTCCGCCTGATGCGACGCGCCCTCGTTCAGTATCCAAGAGCAAGCCGTACCTTGAGCTTCAAGGGCCTGGGAGAGGGCGAAACAGCGCGACAGATGGCCGCCGCCGATATTTTGGCCCGCGTTCGTGACGATGACGGCCTTCATGCGCCCTTAACCCAGCATATCCATCGTAATCCAGGAATCGCTCGGGATGTCGAGCGCCGCCCTCCTGCCGACGACCCACGGCATGTACTTCGGGCGGATGCCGTGCCCCGGCCGCTTGGTTATCAGCATGTCCTCTGTGATTACCGTCCCCTTCACGATATCGACAGCCGCGTGGATGCTGCGGCGCGCGTAACCGTAAGCCACTAGCTCCTCTTGGGCCGGGCCGGTCTTCATGCCGTCCCCGAACGCAGATTCGATTTCGCGTATCTGGCGCACAAGTTCAGCCAGTTCGTGCGGCTCGATAGCGAACGAGTGATCCGGCCCCTTCATGCCCCTGTCCATTGTGAAGTGTTTCTCTATGATCGATGCCCCCATGCCAACGGCCGCCGTAGAAATGTGGATCCCCGTCGTGTGATCCGAGAGGCCGACCGGTACGCCGAACGCCCGACGCATCGTCTCCATGCTCCGCAGGTTCATTATAGAAGCTGGCGCGGGATAGCAGGAAGCGCACTGGAGCAGCGCTACGGAGTCGTTGCCGCGCTCGCGGCAAGCGGTTATCGCGTCCTCTATCTCCCCCATGTTCGCGAGGCCGGTGGCTATGATCATCGGCTTGCCCTTCGCTGCGGCGTGCCGTATCAGCGGCAGGTCCACTATCTCGAAGGAGGCGATTTTAAACAGGCCGGACACGGCGTCCAGTTCGTCAACGGCGGCTACGTCGAAGGGCGTGGCGAAGAACAGGAGGGCCTTCGCCGCGCAGTACGCCGACAGCTCCGGCAGCCAATCGCGCGGGGTGGCGACGCTTTCTATCAGCTTGGTGACGTTGCTGCCATCGTACCCAAGCCGTTCGTCGTCCCTGGACGAATAAAGCGTCGGAGCGCTGTATATCTGGAACTTTGCCGCGTCGGCACCAGCTTCGGCGGCTGCGTCGACCAGCTCTTTCGCCAGGCTGAGCGAACGGTTGTGGTTGGCGCCTATCTCGGCTACGATAAAGGCACGCCCAGGCGGCGTGGGAAAATCGTTCATTTCAGCACCACGCAGACAGTCCTACCCTACCCTGTAGACCCAGCCGAACTTGTCCTCCAGCGCGCACGTCTGGATCCCTGTGATCTCGTCGTACAGCCTCTGGGAGACTTTGCCGATCCTGCCGTCGTTGAAGCTCATTACGCTGTCGTTCCACTTGAGCTCGCCGATGGGAGAGATAACCGCCGCCGTGCCTGTACAAAAGACCTCTTCGACATGTCCCGCCCTGTAAGACGAGGCCAGTTCGTCAATGGATATTTTCCGCTCGGACATGAGCATGCCCCAGCTCTTGACCAGATCGATGACGGACATACGGGTGACGCCAGGCAGTATGCTGCCGTTCAGCTCCGGCGTGACGACCTCGCCGCCGATCACGAAGAATATGTTCATGCCGCCCACTTCCTCGATGTACTTGCGTTCCACGCCGTCGAGCCACAGCACCTGCGAATACCCTGCGCGGTGCGCCTCCTCCTGCGATTTCAGGGAAGCCGCGTAGTTCCCGGCGCACTTCGCGAAGCCAGTGCCTCCGCGCACGGAGCGGACATACTCGTTTTCAACGTAAATTTTAACGGGGGACAGGCCCTCTTTAAAGTAAGAACCGACGGGCGAGAGGATTGTCGCGAATATATAGGAATGTGCCGCCCGCACGCCCAAGAAGGGCTCGTTCGCGAAAATAAAAGGCCGCACGTAGAGCGACGTGCCTGGCGCGGAAGGCACCCACGCTTCGTCGGACTTCACCAACTGGGCGATGGCGTCCAGGAAGCCCTTTTCGTCGACAGGCGGTATGCACATACGATCACAGCTCTTGTTCATGCGGGCCATGTTGCGGTCGGGGCGGAACATCACAACGCCCTGGTCCTTCGTCCGGTAGGCCTTCAAACCCTCGAAGATGAGCTGCCCGTAGTGCAGGCAGCTGGCGGCCGGTTCGAGCGCAATCGGCCCGTAGGGGACGATCCTCGCGTCGTGCCAGCCCTTCCCCTCGTCGTAGTCGATCAGCAGCATGTGATCGGTGAACACTGTCCCAAATTTAATTTCACCGAGCTCCTGCTCGCCGGGCCTCTTTTTCGGACGGTCAGTCCTCTGGATGCTTAAGTTCACGCTCACTCACCCTTCCCTCGCGATAAGTCAGATAGTCGGCGCAGTTCCGCGCCGCACTGGAATCCGCAAAGAAGTATACCGCATGGCCGTTTTTTTTCAATACGGCGCTGTCAGGCACTGAGTATGACGGCCGCGCAGGGGGCGAGGCCCGTAAAAGCAGAGCCGCGTCGAAAAAAGACGGGAAGCTCCTGAATCGAACGGAAACGGAACCGGCGACGGCTGAAACGCCCCGCAAAAGTATTGGCAGCAGCCGGTTCGTTGAACGGGTTGATCTCCCCGCTTTCGTCAATGTGCGTTTTACTCGCTTGCCTCAGCCAAGATATAATAGGCGGGAGCAGTCACCCGATACGGGTGACGATTTTTGGCTGCGCAATGGCCGCCTTCACGGCATGGACGGGATTATGCCCGTTCAGCGGCATTGCAGACCTGTTTGGGCAGACGAACCAGAGACGCTGCTGTTTTATGACCGGGAGGATGTGACGGCATGTATGATGAACCCAGATTTCTCGGTTCCGGCGATAGCTGCATGGTCGTGGAATTTTCGGACGCCATCGAGATGGCGGCGAACGTCAGGCTCCAGAGCCTGAGGCGAAAACTTGCCGCGCAGGATATAAAGGGGATACGCGAGTCTGTCCCCACGTACCGATCTCTTTCGATTCACCATGACCCGATCATTCTGCCTCGGGAAAAACTGGAGAGGATCGTTCAGAGCGCGCTCTGCGGATTGGGCGACGAGGATGACAGGGAGAGGCGAATTCTCGTGATGCCAGTAGCGTACGGCGGCGAGAACGGGCCGGATATGGCGAACGTCTGTTCGCACACGGGGCTAGACGAGGAAGAGGTCATCAAGCGCCATACGTCAAGGGATTGTTATTGCTACATGCTTGGCTTTACGCCCGGGTTCAGCTATCTGGGCGGGCTGGATGAAAGCCTGGCAACCCCGAGGCTGAAAAACCCGCGCACGCTCATACCGGCCGGAAGCGTCGGCATCGCGGGGAAACAAACAGGGGCTTACAGCATAGACAGCCCAGGAGGGTGGCAACTGATAGGGCGTACCCCGCTGAAACTTTTCGACCCGGACGATCCGAAAAACCCGACGCTGATAGACGCGGGCGACTGGATACGGTTTTCGAGCATATCCGACGACGAGTACAAACGCATAAAGCGCGAGGCAGACGCTTGCGGATACGCGCCTGAGAGGAGGGTCGAGACGAATGCCGTTCAGGGTTGAAAAACCCGGGATGCTGACGCTTGTACAGGATCTCGGCAGATGGGGACATCAATTCAGGGGACTTACAGTTTCAGGGCCGATGGATCAGTTTTCCCTGCGTATCGGCAATGTGATGCTGGGCAACGAAGAAAACGACGCGGCGCTCGAAATCACGCTGCCTGGCCTCGAAATCGTATTCCAGAGCGAATGCTGCGTCGCGCTGACAGGCGCGAACTTCCGCATAGAAATAGACGGCGTCTCGGCGCCGGCGTGGACAGTTTGCCGCGTCAGAAACGGCAGCCGCCTCGTCATTAAAGGTTTTTCCGGCACGCCGGACGGCTGCCGCGCTTATCTCTGCATGAGCGGAGGAATAGACGTCCCTGTCGTCATGGGAAGCCGTTCGACATTCACGAGAGGCAGACTGGGCGGTTACAAAGGACGGGCGCTGGCAGCGGGAGATGTCGTCGGGCTTTGTGAGCCGAAACCCCTTTGGCGTCTGGCTGAAGGGTTTTTCTGTCCGCCCGAATTTCGCCCAGGCCGTTTTGACGGCGGGCCTCTGGCGGCGACGGACGGGCCGCAGGCCGACGCTTTCACGGAGAAGGGAATCAAGACGTTCTATAATGAAGTTTATACAGTGACCAATGAAATCGACAGGATGGGCTACCGTCTCGACGGTCCGGTGATCGAACACAGAACGGGCGCGGACATCGTTTCTGACGGCATCGTCCACGGCTCAGTCCAGATTCCGGGTGACGGCAAGCCCATTGTCCTCATGGCCGACCGCCAGACAACCGGCGGTTATACTAAAATTGCCGTGGTTAGCACATGGTCCGCCGCGAGGCTAGCGCAGAAGATGCCGGGCGATGCTGTGCGTTTTTGCAGGGTGACGGAAAAAGAAGCTACGAAATATCTTGTGGATTTCGAGAGCGATTTACGCGCCGTAGATGAACTGCGCGCGACTTACAGGTCAAGGAGGCATACGTTATGAGCTGTGTTTCGATTGATATGAACAGTGACCTCGGAGAAGGGTTCGGGGTATGGGAGATGGGCGACGACGCGGCTGTTTTATCGTCCGTGTCGTCAGCGAACATAGCCTGCGGCTATCATGCCGGAGATCCGACGACGATGCGTGAAACGGTGAAGCTATGCGCGGAACGCGGCGTAGCGATAGGCGCGCACGTCTCATATCCCGATCTCGTCGGTTTCGGCAGAAGGAACATGAACTGTTCTCCGCAGGAAGTATACGACTACTGCCTTTATCAGATAGGAGCGCTGTCGGCGTTTTGCAAAGCACAAGGCGTGCGGATTCAGCACGTCAAACCGCACGGCGCGCTGTACAATCAAGCGGCGAAGGACAAAAAACTCGCAGATGCCATAGTGTCCGCAGTGGCTGACACGAAAGAAGAAATCATATTGACGGGACTCGCCGGTTCCGAGTTTGAAGGGGCGGCGGCATCGGCCGGGGTGAAATTCGCCGCCGAGGCTTTCGCGGACAGGGCTTACAATAAAGACGGCTCGCTCGTGCCGCGCTCGACGGAGGGCAGCGTGATTCACGACGCAGCTCTCGCCGCGGGCCGTGTCGTTCAGATGGTGACGAAGGGAACGGTAACGGCATCCGACGGCACTGAAATTCAATTCAGGCCGGACACGATTTGCCTGCACGGAGATACCAGGGAAGCCGTCGAAATGGCTTCCGCTGTCTGTCGCGCGCTCGTAGCGGCGGGAGTGGAAATAAAACCGCTGAGGGAGGTCATGTGAGATGAAACACACTGTCGAAACGCTCGCGCACGTTACGGCGAAAGAAGCGAGGGCAATAATCAGAAACTGTGAATGGACAGCCCCGACGTCCGGATTGTCGCTCAGTTACGTGCAAGCCAACATGATCATACTGCCCAAGGACTGGGCGTACGATTTTCTGCTTTACGCGACGCGAAACCCGAAACCATGCCCTATCCTGGACGTGACGGAAGCGGGTGATCCGGAGCCGAAATTAATTGCCCCGGGCGCGGACGTGCGGGTCGATCTGCCAAAGTACAGGATATGGAAAGACGGAAAACTCGTTGGCGAACCGTCGGATATCAAATCGGAATGGAGGGACGATTTGGTCGCTTTTATGATAGGTTGCTCTTTCTCGTTCGAGAGCGCCCTGTTGGAAGCGGGCATAGGGATCCGTCATATCGAGGAAGATGTCAATGTACCCATGTATCTGACTAATGTCCCATGCAGACCGGCCGGGCGTTTTTCTGGAAACACGGTGATGAGCATGAGGCCAGTGCCACATTCTCAAGTAGTCAAAGCCGTGACATGCACGGCGCGTTTCCCGTCTGTACACGGCGCGCCCATGCATATCGGAGACCCGTCAGCGATAGGGATAAAGGACATAAGCCGTCCAGATTTCGGTGACGCGGTTACGATCAAGGACGGCGAAACCCCTGTATTCTGGGCCTGTGGCGTCACGCCGCAAGCTGCGGTCATGCAGTCGAAGCCGCCGTTTGCGATAACGCACGCTCCCGGCCACATGTTCATCGCCGACAGGCGCGATTCGGATTACGCGGTATTTTAAGGAACCGCCGATGAAATGTCATTCTGCTCCCAGAATCGTGTCCGCGATTGGTGAGACGAAGGACGTGGTCGGGAAGGAATCCCATGGAAAGAGTATCCAGGTGTCTTGGCTGAACTCGGTGATGAACGTGTCAATGATCGGCCTGCCCTCGGGCTTCGCGTATACCGTCGCGAAGTGTATCCCTGGAAACATCTTGCGCGTCTCTACCGCAGTCCGCCCGGTGTCCACGAGGTCGTCGATGATGAGCCACGTCTCGTCCATGTCGGCCAGGTCAGGCCGCTTGAGTATGTCGATCCGGTCGCTCTGGTTGCGGATCGTGTAGCTGGATATGCAGACGGTGTCCACCACCCTTATGTTGAGCTCGCGGGCTATTATCGCGGCTGGAACGAGGCCTCCCCTCGCTATGGCGATTATCTTCGACCATTCCTTCCTTATCGCCAGCAATTTCCACGCGAGAGCCCTGCAGTCGTTCTGCAGTTGATCCCACGAAATTGAAAACGTATTGTGATACCGTTCGGTCACGTCTCCCATGGTTGCCTCATCCCCTAGGCATGAAATCTCGTGCAGCGGTCTCAATATTACCGGATTTTTTAAGGAAGAACAGA
>JAISFV010000053.1 GCA_031263445.1 Synergistaceae bacterium
GAGACGGTAAAGGCCGTCCCGTGCGGGTCAGAATTCCTCTCGACCATCAGCCCGAGATCCAGCCGCTCCGCTATCTCGCGGGCGAGCGGGACGCAGACGAGCCCCCTCGCATGCCTCACGAAGAAGTTCATCGACTCCTGCGTACACAACTCCGCGGCTACGAACATATCGCCCTCGTTTTCGCGGCAAGCGTCGTCCACCACTATAATTATTTTACCGGCCGCTACGTCCTCTATGGCGCTTTCGATCGCATCCAGCTCAAAACTGTCCAGATCGCGGCCTCCTGGCTCATCCACCGGAACCACCCCCTACGGCCAGCCGTACTCCGCCAGCTTTTCGAATGTCAGGGCACCGCTTTGCTGCGAAAGGGTTTCGGTTTTCCGCCCCAGCAGCCTTGCCGCATACCTGGCGAGGACGTCGATCTCCACGTTGACCCCGTCCCCCGCCTCCAAGAGGCCCAGCGTGGTCCCCTCAAGCGTGGCCGGGATGACGCCCACCGAAAATTCCGTCCCCTGTGAGTCTATTACCGTCAGGCTGACCCCGTCAAGCGAGACAGACCCCTTGCTGGCTATGCCCCACGAAATGCCCTCGGACACGGATACCCAGATCTTGCCAGTGCGCCCCGCCCTCTCGACCCTGAGAACCCGGCCCGTCTCGTCGACGTGTCCCAGCACGAAGTGTCCGTGCAACCCGTCCCCGGGGCGGAGCGACGGTTCGATGTTGACGCGGTCGCCCGCCACGATTTTGCCCAGCTTCGAAACGCGCATCGTCTCCCCCATGACCTGGGCGCTGAAAGCATCCCCCCGGACATCCACCGCCGTCAGGCAGACGCCGGACACACAGACAGAATCGCCAGGGCCGGGCGGACGTCTCAAGCCGGGCGCCAGGACTGTTATGCGCGTCACGTCGTCCGATTCGGCGGACACGGCACACACCCGCCCGACAGTCTCTACAAGTCCGGTGAACAAGCCGGTATCCCCTCGAACCAGATATCGTCGCCGATTTTACGCACCTTCATCCGCTTCATGGATATAGTATCGTCCATGTGCGCGAAGGAGACGCTGTCCGAAAAGCCGATGCCCGAGCCCAGCACCTTCGGCGCTATGAAGATGGAGTATTCGTCTACGGCCCCGGATTTTATCATCGAACCGATCACCTCGGATCCGCCCTCGACCATGAGCTGGTTTACCCCGAGGGCGCAAAGTTCCCTTAAAATCCCGTCTATCGGTATATAAGCGCCAGTCTCCTCCGTCTGCCGTATCACCTTGGCCCCCCTTCGCGCGATCGCCTCCGCCCTGTTTTCGTCAGGGGACGGCCCCGTAAAGAAGACGCACTTGCCCCCGTCGAGGACCTTAGCGTCCTCCGGCGTCCGGAGCTCCCTGTCTACGATGACCTTGACAGGTGACGGCCCGTCGACGTCCCTGACCGAGAGGGCAGGGTTGTCGCTCAGGATCGTGCCTACTCCGACCATTATAGCGTCGTTTCCCGCGCGCAACAAATGCGAGCGTATCCGCGACTCGCTGCCGCTGATCCACTTGCTCTCCCCGTTTTCCAGCGCCATCCTCCCGTCGGCGGAGACGGCGGCCTTTACCGTGACCCACGGGCGCCCCATCGTCATCGAGCGGATGAAGCCCCTGTTCATCCAGCGGCACTCTTCCTCCAAGACACCGGACACGACCTCTATGCCGGCGCTCTCCAGCGCCTTGAAGCCGGCGCCGTTCACTCCGGGGTTGGGATCCTTCATGCCGGCCACGACCTTGGAAACCCCGGCATCTATGATGGCATTGACGCAGGGGGGCGTCTTGCCCGTGTGGGCGCACGGCTCCAGGTTGACGTACAGCGTACAGCCCCTAGCGCGCTCCCCTGCCTTCTTGAGCGCGTCTGTCTCGGCGTGCGGGGCGCCGTACTGCCTGTGATATCCCCACGACAGCAGCTTCCCGCCGTCCACGCTCTCGTCCACCAGGACACATCCCACCCTCGGATTCGGACTCACGGCACCCGTGCCTCTCAGCGCAAAACTCAGCGCCATTCTCATGTAGCGGTCACGAACGCTTCTTTCGATCGATAAAGTCAACTATTTTTTCCCCCAACATTCACTCCGTGATATCAAGCGCCCTCATAATACGCTCGGCGAGGACGGGGCCGACGCCAGGCGCGCCTGCCAGCTCGTCCTGTTTCAGTTTCGCTATCGCCCTGACGCTCCCAAACCTTGAGAGCAACTGGGCGACCCTGTTCTTGCCCAGACCAGGGATCTCCTCAAGCACGCTCTTTTTGAACTTGCTCTCCCTCTTCTTCCTGTGCGACGTTATGGCAAACCTGTGGGCCTCGTCGCGCACGCGCTCCAGGAGTTTCAGCCCTGGGTCGTTCGCGTCCAGGCGTATGGGTTCCTTCCTCCCGGGGACGTAGATCTCTTCCTCCCGCTTGGCGAGCGCCAGCGCCGCTATCGAGTCCAGCCCGAGTTCCGCGAGCGCTCTGCGCGCAAAGTCGAGCTGAACCGGACCGCCGTCTATCATGATCAGTTGCGGCATCGGCTCCTGCCCCGACAGGCACCTCCCGTACCTTCTCCTCAGCGTCTCCTCCATCGACCTGAAATCATCGACGTCCTCCACGGTCTTTATGTTGAACCGTCTGTAGAGGGAGGGGTTCGAGACGCCCTGCTCGAAGACAACTGCCACCCCCACCGTGTTTTCCCCTGCGGTGTGGGAGATATCGAACCCGTCTATCCTCCACGGCAAAACGGGAAGCCCGAGGGCCTCCTGGAGCCTTTTGAGCGGCGCCCAGTCCGGGACGTCGCTCTCCAGCATGGCCGGCGTGGAGAGGCGCTGCCGGCTCACCCTCCATATCGCCCTTATCATATCGCGCTTGCGCGCTGCCTCCTCAAATTCCATCCGAGACGCGGCCGCGTCCATCCTCTTGTGCAGCTTGCTCGCGAGATCCGCGCCTTTGCCGGACATCAGGAGGACGAGATCCGCCACCCGCTCCCTGTACTCGGAGGCGGTGCAGCCCTCGACGCAGGGCGCTAGGCAGTGGCCCAGGACATGCCTCATGCAGGCCCTCTGGCGTGAGGGCTTGCCCGATTCGATCGGCGCGGTGCACGTCCTGAGCGCGAAATACCGCTCAGAGAGGCGGAGCAGCTCGCGCAGATCCCTCACGCGGACGAACGGCCCTATGTAGACCGCGCCGTCAGACTGTCTGTTTCTCGTGACGACTGCCCTGGGAAAATCCTCCTGGGTGACCTTTATGAACGGATATTTCTCCCCCATCTTGAGCTCGACGTTGAAAAACGGCTGATAGAGCTTTATGAGCCTGGACTCCAGAATCATCGCCTCGGCATCGCTCTCGGTCCGTATCGTCGATATGTCCGAAACGTCCGACACGAGCCTCGCCAGCCTCGCGGACGCAAAACCAGAGTGCCTGAAGTACGACGCCACCCTCTTCTTCAACGACTTCGCCTTGCCGACGTATATGGTTTTCCCGGACGAGTCGTGCATCAGGTACACTCCTGGCCTGTCAGGGAATTTCCTAATCATGTTGAGCGCGCTGTCCCGATCCATGGAACCTCCTGTTTACATGGCTTAAGTCGTGGTATAGTATATCATGATAAGGAAGAAATTTTCAGGAGGTGTCACCTCGTTTGAAGCTGTCACTGCACAACGACTTAACCGGGAGAAAGGAACCGTTCGAACCTCAAGTGCCGGGGGAAGTCAGCTTTTACGTCTGCGGGCCCACGGTCTATGACTACTTTCACATAGGGAACGCGCGCCCGTTCATCGTATTCGACGTTTTGAGGAGATACTTCGAGTCACGGGGCCTGCGCGTCAACTACGTCCAAAACTTCACAGACATAGACGACAAAATGATCCAGCGGGCAAGCCATATGGGCATCACCGTGGCCGAGCTCGCGGACAAATTCATCTCGGAGTACTACGCCGACGCCGACTCGCTCATGATAGGGCGGGCCACGTCGAACCCAAGGGCCACGCATGAGATCCCTGCCATAGTGTCCATGATAGAGAAGCTGGTCGAAAAAGGCCACGCCTACGCGGCGGACGGGGACGTCTACTTCGAGGTAGCCACGTTCGGGCGTTACGGGAGGCTCTCGCGCCAGAACCTCGACGACCTCAACTCCGGGGCGCGCGTCGAGGTCGACGAGCGGAAGAGACACCCGCTCGACTTCGCCCTCTGGAAATCCCAGAAACCAGGCGAACCCGCCTGGGACAGCCCGTGGGGACACGGACGCCCCGGGTGGCACATCGAGTGCAGCGCCATGGCCGAAAGGTACCTCGGGGACACCATCGACATACACGGGGGCGGGAGCGACCTAGTATTCCCGCACCACGAAAACGAGATAGCCCAGTCGGAGGCGGCGCACGGCAAGGACTTCGCGCGCTTCTGGATACACAACGGCTATCTGATGGTGGACCGCGAGAAGATGTCCAAGTCGCAGGGGAACTTCTTCACGGTCCGCGACGTCCGGGCGAAATACCCTGCTGTCGTGATAAGGTTATTCATGCTCTCGGCCCACTACCGCTCGCCTATAAATTTCTCGGAGGAGACGCTGGATCAGGCCGCCCACGCCTATGATCGGCTTCGGAACGGCTGGGCAGAGATAGCGTTCGCCCTTGAGACAAGGCCGTGCGACGTGGTGCCGTGCGAACGCGACGACGATCTCAGGGGCGCGTTGCAGGACGCGCTGGCACTTTTCCACGAATCTATGGAAGATGACTTCAACACGGCCGGGGCGATAGGCGCGGTGTTCGACCTCATCCGCGCGACGAACATCTCGCTGGGCCGGCAGGGCGGGATAGACTACGAAACGGTGGAAGAGGCAGCCGATTTCCTCCGGACGGTGGACAGGGTCATGGGCATACTCGGCCTGGACTCCGAGGAATGCTGCAAGCCCCAGGAAACGCTGGAGATAGACGGGCTGATAAAGGAGAGGGAGCAAGCCAGGAAGGACAAGGACTTCAAAAAATCCGACGAAATCCGCCAGTCGCTCGCATCTCGCGGCATACTGCTGGAAGACACCCCCCAGGGAACGAGGTGGAAACGGGCCTGAGCGCGCGGCCCGCAGACCGTTACAGTCCCTCCAGGAACGACGTGAGGATCCTTTCGAGGTCATCTTTGTCCCCGGTCGCGACGGTTTTGCCTTTCTTAAAGAGGACGAAGCCGTTGGCTGTGCCGGCGATGCCTAGGTCAGCGGCGGCGGCTTCCTTGGGACCGTTCACCTCGCAGCCCATCACCGCCACGGTCGTGCCGTCAGGCAGATCCCTCGGCAGGAGCGACTTCACCTTCCCGACGAGTTCCGGCACGTCGATCCGCCTCCGCCCGCAGCAGGGGCAGCTTATCAGTTCGATGCCGCGCCGTCTCAGCCCCAGCGCCCGCTGGATGGCATAAGCCGTATCGACCTCGGCCCTCGACTCGCCGGTCAGGCTCACCCTCATGGTGTCGCCTATCCCCTGGCCCAGCAGGACGCCCAGCCCGACCGCGCTCTTCACAGCCCCGTCCATCCCAGGGCCGGCCTCCGTGATCCCGACGTGGAGGGGGAAGGGGTATCTCTGCGCGAGCAGGGAGTTCGCCCGCGCCGTCTCTGGCACGGAGCTCGACTTCGCCGATATTATCACGTCCTCGAAACCGGCATCGACTAGCGGGATCAACTGCTCCTCGACTGCCGCCACCAGCGCCAGCGCCCTGTCGCCCCCCGCCTGCTCCAGTTGCT
Organism: Synergistaceae bacterium; assembly: GCA_031263445.1. Taxonomy (GTDB): domain Bacteria; phylum Synergistota; class Synergistia; order Synergistales; family Synergistaceae; genus JAIRNC01. Next base: position 5,720 of record JAISFV010000053.1, read on the forward strand.
TCGCGCTGAGGGACCCGCCGTTCGAGCCGATCCTGATGACGGCGGAGAGAGACTTCGCGGCGGCAAGGACCTCCATCAGCCCGCCGCACCCCCCCATGTTGCCAGGGTTGATCCTGATCGAGCCGCACCCGCAGTCAAGCGCGGCCAAGGCGTACCTGTAGTTGAAGTGTATGTCCGCCATGACAGGCATGGCGGATTTTTCAATGAGCTCGCGCAAATTGCCGCGCAGCTCTTCCCTCGGAAAAGCTGCGCGCACCAGCTCGCACCCGGCCTCCGCGAGCACTCCGAGTTCGGTCAGGCAGCCGTCCGCGTCCTCCAGCGGCGTCTTCAGCATACTCTCGACGCGCACCGGCGCGCCGCCGCCGAACGCCAGCCCTCCGATTTTTACGCTCTTCGCGCTCCCCATCCGATCCCCCTCCTAAAAAACCAGGGACCGCAGCCTCAAACCGCGATCCCTGGGCAGTTTATGACATTATACAGCCACGCGCCGATATCTTAAAGGAACGTGCCCCTCATCTTCACCGCGTCAGCGACGCGCTTTATCGCCACGAGGAACGCCGCCCTCCTCATTTTGACGTTGTGAGCCTTCGCGTAGTTCAGCACCCTGTGGAAGTTATCGCTCATGATCGGCATGAGGCGGTTATTGTACTCCTCCTCCGTCCAGAAGAAGCCGTTCAGGTTCTGGACCCACTCGAAATACGACCCGATCACGCCGCCGGAGTTGGCGAGGAAGTCAGGCACCACAACGACGCCCTTATCCGCGAGGATCGTGTCGCCTTCCGGCGTTACGGGGCCGTTCGCGCCCTCCACGACATACTTCGCCTTGACGGAACAAGCGTTCTTCGCGTTGACCGCGCCCTCCAGCGCGCAGGGGGAAAGCACATCGGCGTCCACCAGCAGGACATCCTCCGACGACATGCGCTCCATGCCGGGCTGAGTGTAGCCCTCGAGGAGTTTCTTGGGGTGGTTGTTTATGTGTTCGAACGCGCGCGGGACGTCAATGCCGGCCGGGGCGTAATAGCCGCCGGTCACGTCAGCGATCGCCACGACCTTCGCGCCGGCGTCGACTAGCGTGAGGGCGTTGTAGGTCCCGACGTTGCCCCACCCCTGGATGATGACGCGCGCGCCCTTTATGTCGACCTTCTCAGCTTTCAGCATCTCCTTGATGCAGATCGCCACGCCTAAGCCTGTCGCTGCCGTGCGCCCCTTCGAACCCCAGATGGAGATCGGCTTGCCGGTCACCACTCCGGGCTCCAGCCTGCCGCGCATCTTGCTTATCGTGTCCATGAACCAGACCATCTCAGGAGCGCCCGTGTTCACGTCCGGCGCCGGGATGTCGGTCCACTCGCCGACGATCGGGGCTACGCGCGCCGCGAAGGTACGGGTCAGCCGCTCCCTCTCGGACGTAGACAGCTCCAGCGGGTCGCATGAGACGCCGCCCTTGCCCCCGCCGTACGGGATGCCGGACAGGGAACACTTCCACGTCATGAGGCTGCCCAGTGCCTCGCACTCCTCGATATCGACGTCGGGGTGATAGCGGAAACCGCCCTTGGCGGGGCCGAGCGCCGTGGAGTGCTGTACGCGGTAGCCTTCGAAAACGCGTATGCTTCCGTCGTCCATGGTGATCGGAAGAGAGACGCTCATCGACCTCTCCGGGCGGCTCAGGATTTCGACGAGGCCGTCATCCAGGCCCATCTCCTCGGCAGCCCCGTAGAAGTTCTTGAGAGCCGTGTCAAGAAGAACGTTTTTCGAAGTGCGTTTTTTTACTGACATTTGAAAAATTCCCCCTCCAGTTTTTTTGCCCTTGCTTAACATTGTCAAAATAATTGAACTCCAGATCCGTTATCGCAGGGCTATCGCAGATACTGCCCGCTCAAAGTCATTTTAGGTACTCTCTCTGAAAAGTAAAGGTGTATTTGTATGAAAAAATATTCAGATTATTTTAGACACTTGCAGTCAGATCCCCCGGCTTTGCCGGGGTTTGCCTTTGACAGGTTATTTAGCGGGGAGATACTGCCCTGCTGCTTTACATCGTTTCAGAGCGTGGGCTGGCCGCCAATGATGGAACTGGCCCACAGCTCTTTTATGCTCACGTTCGCGAGCCACTCCTCCAGCTCGTCCTCGTCCAGCCTGGTGAAAGACGTCTTCCCCCCCGTCCTGTCCACTACGAGGACGGCGTCGGCCTTGAATTTGTTAAGCAGCTCCGTAGACTGCGTCGATACGATCACCTGCTGGTACTCGGACACGACTTTAATGATGTGATACAGGAACTCGACCGCCCTCGGGTGGAGGCTCAGGGCCGGTTCGTCAATCAGCAGGATGTCGGGCCTCAGTTTCTTAGGATATCTGAAAATCGAGAGGATGCAGGCAAACCTGATCATGCCGTCTGAGAGAGTTCCTGGCCCAAGAGGCACATCACATCCTGTTTCACGCCACCTCAGCCTGATCATCTCCGGCTCGCCGTCATCAGGCGCCAGGTAAAAATCATCGAAGAAGGGCGCGATGACGCGCATCCGTTTCACAATCCTCGCGTAGTCCGCGTAATGGTTTTCCTTGAGGGCGTATAGGTATGGGGCGAGGTTCGATCCGTCGAACAGCAGCTTTTCGCATGGCTCGATCGGGTGAGGCTGCCTGATCAGGGAACCCGGCCCGACGGCGATGATATGGAACGCCTGGCAGTTAACGCTGGCGATTTCCGGCGCGTGCTCGCGCACCCGGGTCTCGAAATGCCCGGATCCTATGTCCAAGTAGCCGTCATCCCCGCTGCCAACGCGCTCCTCCGCGAAGCACAGCCTCCCGTCATCCGACGGCCTCAGAACAGCCCTGTAGCGTTTCTTGCCGAAAAACAGCCCTAGCTCGATCTGAGGGGTGACCAGCCTCCCGAAGCGCAGCAGTTCGTCAGGCCCGCCGTGACTGGATACGTACTCCTGGAGTTCCCCGTCAAACAGGCAATTCAACATGTTGAACAGCTCTATAAAAGCGGATTTCCCGGCGCCGTTAGCGCCGATCAGGACATTGAGGTTTTTCAGTTCGGCGTCGCAGTCTTCCATTGACCTGTAACCTTTGACTGAGATCCTCGACAGTTGATTCCGATTCAACGATATCACCCCTACGATGCGCGTCTTCGCCAGCCCTCTTCGCGGCGGCCTCAAAAAAACACCCGCGCAGCCCTGCCACGCTCTCGGCCATGTTTACGGCCACCGTCCCGATAAACGGGCGAACCCGCTATATTTCACGCAAAAACATTCATCCAACGATACGTCGGTAGTTTAATCCATTCGCGC
>JAISFV010000061.1 GCA_031263445.1 Synergistaceae bacterium
GAACCATTTTACGAAGTGTGCTCAAACTACGTCATGATTGGTTTCAACACCGATACTAACATCGGAGAAAACATCGGAGAAAACATCGGAGAAAACGAAACGCAAAGAAAAATCCTAAATCTTATGCTGCTGAATCCAACGATAAGCGCAAAAGCAATTGCTGATGCAATAGGCATTGCCTCCCGAAATGTTGAAGCGAATATCAGCAATCTGAAAAAAGCAGGGCTAGTCAAGCGCGTCGGCCCTGCCAAAGGCGGCCATTGGGTGGTCAAACGGCCCGAATGACACTCATATCACGAATGACGCTATCCCCTACCCTCACAGAAGCCCGTGATCTCGCAGGTGTCCGCGTCCACGATCACTCCGTAGTCGTTTTTGGACTGCCCTTCGCTGATGAAGCCATTCTTCACGTCCAGCGCCACTTGCCCCGGATCTCGCTCCATCGGATTGCCGTAGCCCCTGCCCGTTCAGGTGAACATCTTCACGACATCGCCCTTATGGTGACTTTTACCTTGAGTTTCACTAGGTTGTGCTCGCGGCCCTGCAAATTTCATATTGCGCAGGGAGCGGCGCGGGTTATAATGGCGGAAGGTAAAAACAAACGACAAGGGGGGTAGGGATATGGGTTTCACGGAAACTCCTAGAACAGCCCAGGCCGGAACTGTCGAGTCTATGGATTGCCTCGTCACCATATCGGCGTCCGGGGAAAGAAGGCAGATAGAGATATCGGGCGGCGGCGTGTCCCGTTTCAGGGCGGCGATGGAGCAAAAGATAAACCAAGTGCTCGACGGGCTGGGTTCTTCCGAAAATATCGCGATAAGCGTGCAGGACAACGGCGCGGTCGACACAGTGCTGGGCGCCAGGGTCGAAGCCGCCTACCTCCGTTTCAGGGGAGTGATCGACGCATGAGGCGCACGATGCTCTATCTGCCTGGGAACAACCCGAACATGCTCCTGCGCGGCCACCTCTTCGGCGCGGACGGCCTCATCCTGGATCTGGAGGACGCCGTCTCAAGGAGCGAAAAGGGTCCGTCGCGCATCCTCGTCCGCGAGATCCTCAAACACAGGGACTTCGACCGGTGCGAGATCACGGTACGGATAAACGGCCTCGACACCGAGTTCTGGCGCGACGACCTCGCGTCGGTCGTCCCTTACGGCATCCACGGCATAAGGGTTCCGAAGGTCGAGACCCCGCAGGCGCTGAAGGACATAGACGACGCCCTCTCGGCCCTTGAGTCGATGTCGAGCGTCCCCGTCGGCGCTACTAAGGTATTCTGCCTTCTTGAGACCGCCTTGGGGATCTGGAACGCCTACGACATCGCGCGGGCTTCGGCCAGGGTCACGGCGATAATACCGGGCGGCGAGGACCTGGCGGCGGATCTCCGCACAAGCCGCAGCAAAGACGGGACGGAGCTTGACTGGGCGCGCCGGATGATGGTGATAGCCGCGCGAGCCGCTGGCGTCGACGCGCTTGACACGGCCTTTCCAAGGATCGGCGACGAGGAGGGCCTACGCCGCGAGACCGAGTTCGCAAAACAGCTCGGCTTCGATGGCAAGAGCGTCATACACCCCAACCAGATACCTATAGTACACGAGATATACGACCCGACGGAAGCGGAGATAGAGAAAGCCAAGAAGATAGTCCAGGCGGCAACGGACGCGGCGGCCAAAGGGCTGGGCGCTGTCTCCGTGGACGGGCGCATGGTCGACCTCCCTGTGGTCCGGCGCGCGGAGTACACGCTGGAACGCGCCGGGGTCATTACCGGAAGGGGGCGCTGACTGTGACGTTGAACGCGGTAAACAGGGACATCCCGTCCAACATAGAAGGTTATGGGAACACTGGCGAAAAGCTCTTCGCGGGCGCGTTTGCGAGAAACCCGGAAGGGTGCCGCGCCAGTGCCAGGATAAGATCCCGCGGCCCGAACGACGGCGGGAAATTCCTTGGCAGTGTGAGGGAGGCGATTGCCGCCTCCGGCCTAAAAAGCGGCATGACGATCTCTTTCCACCACCACCTCCGCAACGGCGACTTCATAGTGAATCAGGTCCTGGACGAGTGCGCCAGGGCCGGGATACGTGATCTCACGATATTCCCAACCGCTCTCTTCGGCGTACACAAGGCCATGCTGCCGCACATCCAGAGCGGCGTCGTGAGGCGCATAATGGGCTCCGTGAACGGCCCTGTCGGGCAGCTCGTCTCCCTGGGCGGCCTTGAGGCCCCGGTCGTCCTGAGAAGCCACGGCGGGAGGCCCAGGGCGGTCATCGCGGGCGATGTGCGCATAGACGTGGCGTTCATCGCGGCCCCGACTGCCGACATCGGCGGGAACGTCTCCGGGCGCGCCGGGAAATCGGCCTGCGGGTCGCTGGGCTACGCCTTTACGGACGCCGAGTACGCGGACTGCGTCGTGGCGCTCACCGACAACCTCCAGCACTACCCCATCGCTCCGATATCCATACCAGGCATATACGTGGACTTCGTAGTGCAGGTGGGGAGCATCGGCGACCCGAGCGGCATCGTGTCAGGCACGACGCGCGTGACGCGCGACCCGCTGCGCCTCCTGATAGCGCGGTACGCCTCAAAGCTGATAGAGGCGTCGCCCTATTTCAAGGACGGGCTGAGCTTCCAGACCGGCGCCGGCGGCATACCGCTGGCCGTCACGGCCTTCATGAAAGATGCCATGAAGCGCCGCAACGTGAGGGGCGGGTTCGGGCTGGGCGGCATCACAGGGTACTTCGTGGAACTCTTGAAGGAAGGGATTTTGAAGAAGCTGATGGACGTCCAGTCATTCGACCGGGAGGCAGTCGAGTCAATCTCGTCCGACCCGAGGCACATAGAGATCTCGGCTGACTGGTACGCGAACCCCTGGAACTGCGGCGCGGCTGTAAACCAGCTCGACGTAGTGATCTTGGGAGCGACAGAGGTAGACACGGACTTCAACGCGAACGTGAACACCGAATCTGACGGCGCGCTCCTCCACGGCATCGGCGGACACCAGGACACTGCGGCGGGTGCCAAGCTGACCATCATAGCGCAGCCGCTGCTCCGCGGGCGCATCCCGTGTGTGGTTGACAGGGTACACACCGTGACCACGCCGGGAGAGGTCGTAGACGCGATCGTGACCGAATTCGGAGTGACGGTCAACCCCAGGCGGCAGAACCTGATCGACGCGTGCAAGGAGGCCAAGGGCAAGGACGCGGTGCCGCTAGTCCCATTGGACGAGCTCGCCGAACGCGCGCGTAGGATGAGCGGCCCCATGACGCCCGTCCGACAGGGGGACAGGGTGGTCGGCGTCGTGGAGTGGCGCGACGGGACTGTTATAGACGTCGTCCGTCAGATATTCCCTGAGAACATCTCCTCGTAGGTCTGGCGCCTCACGGACAGCCTCGGCGTCCCGTCCTTTATCATGACGACCGCAGGGACAGGGTTTTTGTTGTAGTTGTTCGACATCGAATGGTTGTATGCCCCGGTGCCCAGGACCGCGATCAGGTCGCCGCGCCGTGCCTCCGGGAGTTCGATGCCGTGTATGAGTATGTCGCCGGACTCGCAACACTTCCCCGCGATGGAGACGGTTTCAACCGGAGGGAGATCCGCCTTGTTGGCCAGGACGGCCTCGTACTCTGCCCCGTACAGGGCGGGCCTCGGGTTGTCGGGATAACCGCCGTCCACTCCGACGTATGTCGCCCCCCCGGGGAGCCGCTTCACGCTACCGACCGTATAGAGCGTTATCCCGGCGTCTGAGACTATCCATCGGCCCGGCTCCACCACGAGGGAGGGGCGGGCTATGCCGTTCGCGCGGCAGAAATTTTCGACCTTGCCTACCATCCCGCCTATGAAGTCCGATATGCCCTGCGGGTTGTCTTTTTTCGTGTATCTGACCCCGAAGCCTCCGCCCATGTCCAGGATCCGGGTTTCGAAGCCACGCTCGCCGTACAGCCACTTTATAAGATCCAGCAGCACTCCGATGGCCTCCAGATGGGCGGAGTTGTCCATGAGCTGTGAGCCGACGTGGAAGTGAAAGCCCTTCAGGCTGACGTTCGCGAGCGTCCCGCAGAACGAGACGGCGTCTTTGGCGGTCTCCGGCGGAAGCCCGAACTTAGATCCGGCCTCCCCGGTCGATATGTATCTGTGCGTGTGGGCGTCGACGCCCGGCGTGACCCTTATCAGCACGTTCGTACACACGCCCCTCTCCCCCGCCATCCTGTCGATCAGCGCTATCTCATCCATGCTGTCGCACACGAACTTGCCGACCCCGTAGCCCAGCCCGGCCGCGATCTCCCCCTCCGTCTTGCTGTTGCCGTGGAAGGCTATCTTCTCAGGGGGAAAGTTCATCTCTCGCGCCAAAAACAGCTCGCCCTCCGAGACCACGTCGAGCCCCATGCCCTCGCGTATGAGGATCCTGAGCATGTCCTTCGTGAGGAACGACTTCGAGGCGAAGAACGCGGAACAGCGCTCGTACCGCTCATCGAAGCAGCGCTTGACCTCTCTGGCCCGACGTGAGATCTCGTCCTCAGACATGACGTAGAGGGGCGTCCCGTACTCGCGGGCCAGCTCCGTCACGTCGACTCCGTGGAACCTGAAATTGCTCATGCGAATCACTCCATCGGAAATAAAATAAGATCCTAAGAATATTCTTAAAAAGGCTGACTTGTCGTTAGGTGCCTGAAGGGTGAAGAATTTAACCATTGCCGCGCCCATATGCCTATCCTGAAGTTCAAGGCCACCCGTTCTCGCGAAAGGAGTATAGCATATTTTTATATGATATACTTTTTCAAAGGGGGGCGGGTGCATATGGGTACCGGGGACGTCGACGCGAGCCTGGACGACATAGCGGCGAGGATGAAAACGCCTGGCAACAGCACCGTGGTCTTTACGGGGGCCGGCATGAGCACGGACTCCGGCCTGACGGATTTCCGCTCGAAGGACGGCCTGTGGGGCAAGGTGGATCCGATGGAGCTCGCTACCTCCCAGGCTATGCGCTGCAACTACGACGTCTTCCACGAGTTCTATTCTGCCCGGTTCGAACAGATGGGGCGCTCGCAGCCGAACGCGGGACACGCAATCGTCGCCGCCTGGGAGGCGCGGGGGCTGGTCAGTTGCGTCATAACACAGAACATAGACGGCCTGCACGCCGCAGCCGGCTCAGAGCGGATTTACGAGCTGCACGGCTCAGTCGGCAGCGTCAGGTGCATGGAGTGCGGCGCGCCTTCGACACAGGACGCTTTTATCGGCAGGATCCCGTGCGGGACGTGCGGCGGACGATTGCGCCCAGGAGTCGTGCTGTTCGGCGAGTCCCTTCCTGAGGACGCGATGGACTCGTCGTGGAGCGCTTCCGAAAGTGCCGGATTATTCATCGTGCTGGGTTCATCCCTCAATGTGTCGCCCGCGAACCAGTTCCCCGTGATAGCACACAGCGCCGGCGCACTAGTGACCATCTGCAACCGCGACGCCACACAGATGGACTACATAGCGGATTACAGGACACACGAAGGTATCAGCGAGTTCCTGGCCAGACTCGACGCCTGTCTGGGGGACTGATTTACCGCCAAGGGAGGTTGGAAATTATGACGATTTCAGGTCTCGCGGGAAAACCAGCGCCAAAGGAAGCATTAGTGAACGTCCCTCGGCTAATTTCGGCGTACTACACGGAATCGCCCGACCCGGAAGCACCGGGCCAGGCTGTGTCGTTCGGTACGTCCGGACACCGGGGCTCTTCTCTCAGAGGCAGTTTTACGGAGACACACATCCTGGCGATCTGCCAGGCGACGGCCGAGCTGCGGAAAGCTATGGGGATCGCAGGCCCCCTCTTCATCGGGATGGACACTCACGCGCTCTCCGAGCCTGCACTGCGCACCGCCATCGAAACCCTGGCGGCGAACGACGTCGAACTCAGGATACAGGAGAGTTTCGGCTACACGCCCACGCCGGTGATCTCACACGCCATAACGTGCTGGAACGCGAGCTGCCCTGACGCTTCCGCCGACGGGATCGTCATAACGCCGTCCCACAACCCGCCGGAGGACGGCGGGATAAAGTACAACCCCCCGAGCGGCGGCCCGGCGGCCCCCGAAATCACTGGGAAAATCCAGAGACGCGCGAACGAGCTGATCGCGGCGAAATGCAACGGCGTGAAGCGCATCCCGCTGGCACAGGCCCTCTCCAAGGACACGACCCGGTTCATAGACTACGTCATCCCCTACGTCCGTGACCTGGCGAATGTGGTAGACATGAAGTCGATAGCCAGGGCGCGCATCCGCATAGGCGTGGATCCCATGGGCGGCGCCGGCATCGCGTTCTGGGAGCCCATCGCCGGCATGTACGGCCTCGACCTCCACTCGATCAACAAGTACGTAGACCCCACGTTCTCATTCATGACGCTCGACTGGGACGGGAAAATCCGCATGGATTGCTCGTCCAGGTACGCGATGGCCGGCTTGCTGGAGCAAAAGGACATGTACGGCATATCCTTCGGCAACGACACGGACTATGACAGGCACGGTATCGTCACGGACGAGGGGTTGATGGAGCCGAACGCCTACCTCGCGGTCGCGGCGCACTACCTGATGACGCACAGGAAAGAGTGGAAACCGTCCGTCCGGATCGGCAAGACGCTCGTATCCAGCTCCATCATAGACAGGTCGGCGGAGTCCATAGGCAGGGAGGTCTGCGAGGTCCCGGTCGGCTTCAAGTGGTTCGTGGACGGCCTCCTGGACGGCACGTTCGGCTTCGTCGGCGAAGAAAGCGCTGGCGCCTCGTTCCTGCGGACAGACGGCAAGACGTGGACGACCGACAAGGACGGCTTCGTGATGGACCTCCTCGCCGCCGAGATACTGGCCACGACGGACAAGTCTCCGTCAAGGCACTACAGGGATCTCACGGCGAAGTTCGGCAAGCCCTTTTACGAGCGCATCGACGCGCCCGCGACGCCGGAGCAGAAGGCGAAACTCAGGAAACTCTCCCCGTCCGACGTAAAGGCGCAGTCGCTTGCAGGCGATAAGATCACTGCGCTATTGACGACGGCTCCCGGCAACGGGCAACCGATAGACGGCCTCAAGGCCGTCACGGAGAACGGCTGGTTCGCGGCGCGCCCCTCCGGCACTGAGGACGTCTACAAGATATACGCAGAGAGCTTCAAGAGCGAGAAACACCTGAAAGAAATACAGAAAGAGGCGCAAAAGATCGTTTCGTCAGCGCTATGACGCGGCAATCGGGCAGGAAACCTCCTGCCCGCGCCCGCTTAAAACCGATTTATTGTCAGCAGCCTGATGAGCAAAGGTCTAAACCTTTGCTGCGTCTGCCCGAAACGGCTAAATACCGTTTCGGCGAATAATTACTGTTTACTTCAAGTCACTCTATATCTAGCTTGTTGCATCGGATGAGGATTTTCAGGCGATTACCGGTCAAATGTTCGGCAAAGGCAGCCTCCGCATCGTCAATGTCGAAGATCGCGCCGGTAAATTCGTCGAGCTTCATGCGAGGCATTATCTGCACGGCGCGTGGGAAAGCATAAGGGGCTACGTAAAGCCCAGTTATGGAGATCTCATTGAAATAGCAATATTTATAGAGGTTGAGCGGCATCTCGTAGTCATTCGGGTACATGGCGGCATAGACAAGCCCCCCGCCCTTGGCGGTTATCTGCGGCAGGTCTCTGACCGCTTTCGGCGACCCCGAGCAGTCGATGACGACGTCGTAGCCCCGGCCACTCGGTATAGAGGCGGAGGCCTTCACGACGTTGTCCGCAGCCGGGTCGATGACGTAATCCGCACCGTAGGCGAGCGCCATGTTTCGCCTGTTCTCAAGCGGCTCGATCATCGTGAGCGAAGTCGCCCCCATCATTTTGATGGACTGGAGCCCCAGCAGCCCGATGGGGCCGCCTCCGCAGATAGCTACGCGACGCCCTAGGCTCATGCCGACTTTATCCATCATGCGGACGGCGATTGAAATAGGTTCGAGGAGACAGCCGCTTTTAAGGCTGACCCCGTCGGGCAGCTTATAGACCTGAGACTCGTGCCAGACGATGCTCTCAGACATCCCTGGACGGTTATACTCGTCCGCGTTTTCGCAAAACTGCTGCTGGCCGTTTTGGCAGTAGTAGCAAGTCCCGCAAAATTTGAGGAAATTCCCCGCCACCCTGTCACCGGCTTTCAACCCCCTTTTCACGGCTTTCGGCCCCAACGCATCGACAACGCCGGACACCTCGTGGCCGAGGCCAAATGGCGTCTCCCATCCGAAGATATTCTCCACGAGGTGCGGATCTGAGCCACAGATGGAACAATACGCCACTTTTATTTTCACGTCCTCGTCGCCAAGCTGCTGTTCCGGAATATCCCTGACCTCTATCTTCCCGCGTTTCGCCGGGTCAGCATCCCTGAGGCTACCCACCTTTACGACTGTCACGGATTTCATCGATCGCGGCCTCCTTTTTTCCGTCACTCCCGTGCCGCGCGCCTGTTTTGGAGAAGATAGCGCGACACCGAGACGTCTTTATACTCCCTGAATAGCTTGTATAGCGTCCTCACCGAGAAAAAACCAACTTTTTCAGATATCTCCTCAAGCGTGTAGTTTGTATTTACGATGTAATACTTTGCGTACTCGATCCTGAGCAGGCTCAAATTTTTCATCAGCGTGGTGCCGAACATGGACCGATAGGAGCGGTTCAGATGGCGGGGGGAAATGTTCAGGTGTTCCGCCACGCTTTCAAGCGATATATCCTCCATGTAGTGCCTGTGAATAAATTTGCTGGCCGCCATAGCCAGATTTTTTTTCCCCGCGCACTCCACGTCGCGGGCCGTTTCATAGCGGGACATGTGGCGGAGGGCGTTCACGACGAACCTGTAGTACAGGAGGCACAATGACGTATTCCAGCCAATCCGCCTTTCCATCTGCTCTTTTCTTATCTCATCGAGGAGAGGGACCCCATCGAAAGGCCCGTTCGAGAGGGCATGTCCGCAGAACTCGACGGCATCAAGGACGTTCACGAAATCGCGCCACTCGCAGTCACCCCCTGTGCTGTTGGCCTTGTTTTTTTCGCCGGCGGATGGGATTATGTCGTAGATCACAGTGAAATAGCGCTTTTTAAGGCGAGGTTCATAAAGGGCGTGATGCGGGATCCCTTTTGCCAAGAAAAGCAGCCTGTGCCGGTCCACTCTCACGATATCGCGCCCTGCCTGGACGTCAAGCGCCCCGTCCAAGACGAAGTGAATCTGGTGCAAATCGTGACTGTGCGGAAACTCCGGCACAGTCTCAGACAAATCCTCCGCGTAGCAGAGGACAAACTCATACGACTTCATCTGAAGGCTAGTTATGTTATTGTAAAAAATACGATCCGCTTCTGGCATATCCACACGATTGCCTCCCAGAAACCCTCACGCTAATTTTCCAGGCCTGAGTGGCGCCGGCCCAGCGCACAGATCCGTCAAAGCCCATGCCACGTCATTTTAGCAGAGCGGCGATTTGTTTGGCGATACCTTCCGGATCCATTCCGTAGTGCTTGTACACTTCATCAGTACCGCCTAGCAGAGCAAATTCGTCTGGCAGGCCAATTCGCTTGAATTTCCCTTTGTATCCCGCCTCCAGCAATATTTCAGCGACTCCCCCTCCAAGGCCGCCGTTGACGGAGTGCTCCTCGACAGTGACGATCGCGGCGGATTCCTTGGCGTATCGGAGCAGCGACTCCGTATCCATCGGCTTGACGGTGTGCATGTCCAGGACTCTTGCAGAAATATCGTGCTTTTCGCTCAATATCTTCGCCCCCATCATCGACCAGTATACGCTAGAACCGGCAGAGACTATGGTCAGATCCCGTCCAGACACCGTCTCGATGGCGCGCCCGAACTCATATTCATACGAATCGTCCGCGTAGACCCTCGGAGACCCCCCCCTGTCGATGCGGATGACCATAGGGCCTTGGAACTCCATGGATTTGCGGATGGCTTTCACGCACTGCCCCGCGTCTGCCGGAACCACGACAGTCAAATTGGGGATGGCCCTGAAGAGCGCGAGGTCGCAGACGCAGTTGTGCGTCGGGCCGCCGCCGGCCGTCACTCCGGCGTGAGTCCCGATAAGCCTGACATTGACGTCGTTGTACGCGATGTCCGTATGAATCTGGTCGGCCGAGCGAAGCGACAGGAACGGGCCGAACACCTGCGCGAAAACAACCTTGCCGGACAGGGCAAGCCCCGCAGACGCGCCAACTTGGTTTGGCTCGGCGATGCCGAAGTTAAAACAACGATCCGGATATTTTGTGACGAATTTTCCGGCTGAGGATGATGGAGCAACGTTATCCGAGTACGTGAAAATGAAATCGAGCCCCTCGTCTGCCATGCGCATCAACTCTTCGCCATAGGCCTCCCTAGAGTTAGAGAGCATCTGGTCGAAGTCAAACGTAGTCAGCACCGCCATGGTCATCTCACCTTCCTGTTCTTTTCGACTTCCCTGAGCGCTTGGTCGAGCTGTTCCTTCGCTATGCCGCCGCCGTGCCATTTCACGTTGCCCTCCATGAAGGAGACGCCTTTGCCCTTCGTCGTGTTCGCGATGATGCAAATCGGCTTCCGCTTCACCCAAGGATCCGCAGGAGGCAGCGATTCCAGAGCCTCGCACACGGAATATATGTCATTGCCGTCGATTTCCCTCGCATCCCAGCCAAACGCATCGAATTTTTTATCGAGCGGGTCTATGTCCATCACTTGCGCCGTAGGGCCGGTCATCTGGAGCCCGTTTTTGTCCACAAACGCAACGAGGTTGCCCAGCTTATAGTGCCCAGCAGCCATTATGGCCTCCCAGTTCGATCCTTCGTTGATCTCTCCGTCTCCGACGATGACAAACGTACGCCAGGACTTGAGCTGCTGCCTGGCACCGAGCGCGAGCCCAAGGGCTATAGGGAGGCCATGCCCGAGCGACCCGGCCGACACCTCTATGGCAGGGACATACTTGCGATTCGAATGCATCCCGAACTTTGCCGTCTCAAGAGTCTCGAAGTGCTCGACCATATAGTCCATGCTGTACATGCCGAGATCGGAAAAGATGGTGTAGAGCGTCTCGCTGCAGTGTCCTTTGCTCAGCACGAGACGGTCGCGCTCCTCCCACTTCGGGTTGGCAGGGTCATAGTTCATGTAATGATAATAAAGGGCGACCGCAACCTCGACGATCGACAGTTCGCCGCCGAGGTGTCCCATTCCGATTCGGTAGATGAAGTTCAAGAGATTTTTGCGTATAGTCACGCATTTATTTTCGAGCGTCTTCACTAGCTCCATGTCAACGGTACAAACAGACATCCGACCCACTCCCCCTTCAACTTTCTAGAGACGGACGAACCCGCCCCGTTCCGCGCAAGGGTCTTTTGCCCGTCGGCCCCATGCCTCAGAGAAAGGCCGGTTTATTGCCAGGGGCCTAAAGGGCGGAGATCAGAACCCTCGCAGTACCGGCCTTTAGTCCCGCGATGCGATCCAGTCCAAAGTTTCCCAGTCTACGACGAGGTCGCAGGCGGTCATCGAGTCCTCCATCTGTTCCATGCTCGAACTCGCGATGAGCGCGTAACCGTCGAGCGGATTGCATGTGATGTATGCAATGCAGAGGGCGGACGGCGAACAGCCCAGGCGTTCGCACACGGTTTTTGCCCGCTTTGCCCTGCGGACGTTTTCCTCAGTGTAGTATGCTCTGGCGCGAGGCGCCATCGTTTCTTCTTTCCCATCGATGTACTTGGAAAAAAAACCGACGGCCTGCGACGAATAGGCCATGACAGGCAGTCCTATCCCGAGATACTTTGGGTACTCCTCGTCAGTCATGCAGTTGAGCGACTGATCCAGCATGTCTTCCTTCTTGTTCTGAGCCATGTTCCACTGCGTCTGGGCTATCGTAAAGGGCGTCCGCCTGTTTTTGCGGGCGTATTCGTTTGCCTCGGCAACGCGCCTGGCACTCCAATTCGACGCGCCGATGGCCTCGACGAGCCCGTCTTTGACTATATCGTCGAACGCGTCCATTATCTCTCCTACCGGCACCCGCTCGTCGTCTCGGTGCGGCAAGAGCACCTGGACGTGGTCAAGATCCAAGACGGCGAGGCTGGTATTGATATCGTATTCCAGGCAATCCAGCGACAAGCGTGACCTCGACACGTCACGCAGCTCCGGGTGAGCACATTTTGTGACGACCGTCATCTCCTTGGCGACGCCCCGGCTTTTCAGCCAGTCGCCGACCGTCTTCTCGCTCTTGGACGCGCCGTTGTGAACCCATGCCATGTATGCCCTGGCGGTATCCAGCGAACGGCCCCCGCACTCGTAGTACCGGTCCATAATGCGAAACGACGTGTCCTTGTCGAGGCGAGAGCCGTAACGGCCTGTCCCAAGGACGATTCGCGACATCGGAATGTCCCTGTTTACCCCTTTGATTTTTCCTTCAAGCATCCCTTGTCTCACTTCCTCATCTCTTCAACGTTTTT
>JAISFV010000074.1 GCA_031263445.1 Synergistaceae bacterium
GATCATATCGGACGCCAAAAGAGAAAGGGGCGCCGCATGACGCACACGCAGGTTTCGATAGGCATAGACCCTGGGATCAGGGGGGCCATAGCGGCCATAAACGCGCGGACGCTGGAGGTCATCGAAGTCACCGACACGCCCGTGGTGGACAAGACGTATGACGTCTCGGAGATGGCGGCGGTCATCCGTCACCTGTCGCTCCTCGGCGTCGCGGTCGTCACGCTGGAACAGGCACAGGCCATGCCGGGGCAGGGCGTGTCCAGCACGTTCTCGACGGGCAGGGGCTTCGGCATATGGGAGGGCGTCCTGGGCGCGCTCGACGTGCCGTATCGGACGGTGCGCCCGCACGTGTGGACGAAGAGGGTGCTGGCGGGGACGCCCGGCGAGGGCAAGGAGCGGGCGGTCGGGTTCGCGCTGCGGATGTTCCCGGGGTGCGAACTGACGCCGAAGGGAAGCCGCAAGCCGAGGGACGGCAGGGCCGACGCGCTCTGCCTGGCGTATTACGGGGCTGTCGCGTAGGCTTGGTATAATTGACGGGAGGCAGGTGACATCAGGTGGGCGGTCATGGGGAAAAACAATCCAGGCAGATGGGAAAGTTCATAATGGCGCTCATGACGCACGCCACGCTCGACGAGGCGGCGGCGGTCGCAGGGATCTCCCCGTCGACCGCGCGGCGCTGGTATGCCACCGATGAGGTCAAAGCCGAGCTCAGACGCCGCCAGGAAGAGGCCGTCAGCCATAGCCTGTCGCGCCTGAAATCGTGCATGACCGAGGCCCTGGACGTGCTGCGCTGCGTCATGGCCGACGCCGGCTATCCGCCTTCGTCCAGGGTGGCGGCGGCGCGGGCCGTGCTCGACAACGCCTTCCGCGCCGTGGAGGCAGACAATATCCTTGAGAGGATAGAAGCCCTTGAAAAGCAGATGAAGGAGGCGCGGAGCTGATGAGATCATGCGATGCCAGGATCAGGCGGATGGAGGATGAGATGAACGCGGCAGACGGCACGCCGCTGATCGCCTGGGTTGAAGAGGACGGCTCCCTGTCCGGGCCGGGAGCGGGAGCAGCGAAAGGCCGCAAGGTGATGACGCTGGGCTGGGATTACGGAAATGTGGGCGATGGCGTTGACTAAGCATGACTTTAGCGGCTGACGGACGAAACAATCCAGGCCACGGCGGGTCTATGACTATGACGTCGTAGACGCCCTCAAGCTCCTTCGCTTTCCTGGCGCTTATGTCCTCAAGCGCGGCGACTGTTTCCTGGCGTTTTATCTCGCGCAGGGCCGCGCTCGCCCTCATCTCGCCGGCCGCTACCTTATCGGCCAGTTCGGGGGATTTAGTTTTTATGGTTTCAGCTCTTTTTACTGCGCTTTCGCTTACATGTTCTTCTTGCGCGATTAAGGCACGAGTTGGGTGCGCGCTTTTAAAAGGTTTTGTCTCTGAAGGTGAGGGGTTTTCAGGTGACGGGTCACATTGACCCGTCACCTGACTCCCGAAAACCGTCTTGCCGGTTTCGGTCTTGTCGCGCAACTGTCCTTTTGCTGCCTCCGAACGTGCCAGATTCGCCTCGGTTCTTATCTTCTCACGTTCGGCGCGCCATGCTGCCGACTCTCTCCGATAAGAATCTCCAACCAGAACCTTTTGTTCACTAGATAACCAGTTCCGCTGTGCGGCATTCAATCGCCACACATAATCAAAAGGGTCTGTTCCTTCAAGCGTAGTTTCCATAAAAAATGGCTCCACGCCTAAATCCATGCAAGCCTCATATCGATGACGGCCATCCAGTATTTTCCCGTCGTAGAGAATTATGGGCCTTGCTTCATCAAACCCGTACTCACGTATCGATTCGCAAAGCAAGCTGTATTCCGCTTTGCCCATACGTGGAAGACGGACACACGCCTCATGCAAATCATAACTAAGCGGCATTCATAATCACCGCCAATCTTTCGGTAGTTGGACAATATAATCATGTAAGGCACCAGAGTTGTAAAACCATTCCCCGTCCGACCTTACTCGATATTCTTTAAACCTGCGATGCAATGTGGCTTCAATATGTTTATCACCTTTTATGCAAGTTATTATGTGTATCCGTTCAGGGCAGCCTATTTGTAAATACGCGGCTCGCCTGTACGGGTTATCTGAAAAACCAATTTTCACATATTTTCCAGCTCCCATAAAATAAACATAATCCTGGCATTTTGGATAATCATTTCTTCCTTCATCAAGGGCTAACCACATATCGCCTATGGTCCAGTCAAATTCGTCACACTTAGTCCCATGCTTTGCTAAAAAACTATCAATACAAGCGATAAGTGACATATAATGAATGCCTCGCTTAAAAAAATCGTATCCATACCCATCTATGATCTCCCACTGAATATATTGCTTGTCAGCAGGAAGAGGGCGCGTTGATATAGCGAGAAGCACATCATGTCCCCTCACGGCACGGTAGCCGTTGACAGTAAAATCGATTTGATTAGGTAGACATGCCTGATGATACTGATATCCCATGTCTTCCAGCCCCTTTCATGATTTTCTGACCCCGCAAAAAAACAGGACGGGGCGCGGGGGTTGAGCGCGCCTTTACGCGGCGGTAGCTGGCCGCCGTGCCGTCCTGCAAGCTGTTTTCGGGTACAAAAAAACCGCCCCTTGCGGGGGCGGCCTGTGTCTGCGTGATGCTATAATGCCCGCGAGGCCCCGGCGCGACGCGTCATCACCCCGGGGGCTCGGTGACGAAGCCCCACGTCATTGCAAAGGGGGTGGAGTCAATGGGCCGGAAGCGGAAAAAGAGCAAGAAAAAACGCCCCCGGGTCAGTTTCTGGAAGGCGTTCGCTCTGAAGCTGAAAGTTCTCATGCGAGTTGTGCTGACTCGTTAACCCTGGGCGTAAGTCCCGGTTGAGTTAGCGGCTCGACCGGGCATCCCGATGCCGGGGCCTTGCTCATTATACGGAATCCCGCCCGGGAACGCAAGGCGTCAGAAGCTCCTCGCTGGCATACGCGCCTTCCTCTTCTTCATCTCTTTCTTCGCCCTCATCCCGACAAGCCCCCTGGCGACGCCCTGCCACGCCTCGCCGTCCTGCGCCTTCCCCGCCGCGTCCCACAGGCGCCTCGCGGCGGTGACGGGGAAGGCCGGGAGGCCCAGCAGCGGGGCCAGTATGGATCCGCCTTCCGCGATGTCCCACAGCCCCGCCGCGTCGTTTTCTTTATTGTCGTCCAGGAACGCCCTGCGGGCGCCGCGCCCCGCCTTGCTGAACGGGTCGCTGAGGAAGTCGGTCACAGGCTGGGCGCGCCCGTAGGCGGCCCACTCGTAGGCGGCGGTCAGCCCCTTCCCGAACAGCGGCACGGAGTCCAGGTTCCTCTTGACGAAGAAATCCCTCCACCAGTTCAGGAAGCCCTCGTCGTCGTCAGGCGGCGGCCCCTCGCGCAGCCAGTGGACGAAGAAGGCCGAGAGCGTGAGCGCGGTGAGCGTCGCGAGCGCCTGCCCGAGATCGCCCCTCCGTATGGCCTGCGGCAGGTCGTAGACTTTCATGTTCCACTCCTGCGCGAGGTCGGTCGTGAACAGCGTCGCTATCCGCGCCAGCCCGCTCTCCCTCCACAGCGCGGGCATCTCGTAGACGCTCGCAGGCTGCATCAGGCTGAGCACGGCGTCCTGCGCGGCGTCCCTGGCCTCCCCGTGAGATTTCCCTCCCGCGGTCTCCTGATAGTACGTCGCCTTCCATGTCACGGCGGCGATCCATCTGTCGGTGTATTCCATCGGCGCGAACCCGGCGCTCTCGAATTTGTCGGACGCGCGCCCGGCGGCGTCCAGCGCCCTGTTCCCCTTCGATTCCCGGCGCAGGGTCTTCAGCGCCTCGATCATCGGGTTGCCCTTGCGGTTCTTCATCTGCGGGTCGAGCGCGTACACCTCTGCGAGCATCTCGTCCCTCCTCCACGCCAGCTCCGCGCACGCCTTCAGGAGATAGACGGGGTTCTTGACGGCGGATATGGCCCTGAACACGGACGAGAAATTCCTGATCATGGTGCCGAGGCTGTAGCAGAGGTACGTCACGCTCCCTCCCTTCGCGAAGGCGCTCGCCGTCCCTGACAGCATGGAGTCGGCGATGACGGCGTCGGGCGTCACGTACAGCCGGCGGTAGCCGTCGAGGGCCTTCCACGCGTCAGCGCCCCAGTTCTGCCTGATGAGGTTCTCCAGGCTGTCGTACAGGCCTGACTTCCCTGAAGAGACCTCCTCTTTCGACGGTCTACGGCTCAGTATCGCCTGCTGATCTCGGGTGAGCCTGGCGTAGGCTATGAAATGCTCCTGCGTCTTTATGCTCTCCAGCGCCGTCTCGTACAGCCCCAGCCGCATCGCGGGCTGCATCTCGGGCGACATTGTGACGCGCCTTTTCGACCACCCGGTGTCGATGGCGTTGGACGACACCTCGTCGATGTTCCCCGCCCGCCTGCCGCCCGCCTCCGCGCCCTTGTCCGGGTTTCTGCGGTGGTCGACCCTGCCGATCTGCCCTGTGTAGAAGTCCTCCTTGTAGAGGATCCTGTTCAGCTCCTCCATCAGGACTTTGGCGAGCCTGTCCGAGTTCTGCTCGAAATCGGCGGCTATGAGGTCTGCCGCCGCCTTCTCGTCGGCGGTCAGCGCCGCCGCGCAGTCGTCGACGAACTTGTCTATGGCCGCCTGGTTGCCTACGGCGTGGAAATTTGAGTTCGGCCCCCTCAGTATCGCGGCGCTCTTCTCGTTCTTCAGCCCGGCGTAGACGTGCATCAGCTCGTCGACCCTCATCTCGTGCCCGTCGACGACACGGGTCTTGGCGAAGTCGGCGGGGGCGAGGCCGAGTTCCCTGAACCCTTTCTCAAGGTTCTCGATGCGGCTGTTCGAGTTTTCCAGGTACTCGTCCCGCGCCCTGCGGCTTTGAGTTATCATCAGGTCGCGCAGCGGCCCGCCGTGCCTCCCCCTGCCGTCCTCTATCCAGTCCACGAGGTTGTCCGGGCGCAGCGTGGCCGCGAAGCCGGAGTCCTTCATTTTGGCGATCCTGCCCAGGAGGCGCCCGTACTGCTTGTCCTTGACGTCCCCGGCTTTCCTGATGATGCCTTCCTTGTATGCCTTCTTGTTTATCCTGCGCTGGGCGTCGAGCGCGCGGGAGCGTATGGCGTCCCTGCGCTCCGCCCGCTCCGCCTGTATCTCCCTGAGCCTGGCCCTGCCCTCGGCTGCCGTCTTCATCGCGCGCGAGTGGATGTCCTCCAGCTTCTTGATGGTGAGCGGCATCATCTTGTCCAGCGTCATGCCGTCCACGTCCTGCCTGTCGGCCTCGGGGGTGTCGCCCCAGATGTCCGGGTCGGCGTCGATGAGGCTGCGCAGGACTTTCTTCGGGCGCGTCGACTTCGCGAAGCCCTCCTCGGAGAGCATGTCGATGATCTCCAGCCTGTGCGCCGCATATACGCTTTTAGACGTGGCCGCCTTCAGGATCCGTCGGATCATCTTGCCGACGCGCTCCTTCTCCCTGACGAGGGCCATCCTGTCCTTGTAACGCTCGCGCGTCTGCGCGGCCCTGTCCTTATAGCGCTCGCGCGCCATGAACGCCCTGCGCCACGCGGCCTCCTTCCGCTCGCCGCGCGCGACGCCCAGGAGCGCCTTGTCGTGCTCCGCGACGGTCTTCCTTGCCGCCGCGAGGCCCCTCTTTTCGTAGGCGAGGCCCGTCTCGAGTTCCGCTTGCTTCCGCTGGAGCGCGCGCATCTCGTCCATCACGTTCGAGACGAAATTGTAGTCCTCCGCCTCCGTGCTGGGATAGCGCCTCTTGCCGCTGTCCACGCGCCCGTTCTCGATGTCCGCGATCATGTTCTTGACCAGGGCCAGCTCGTTCTCCAGCCCCGCTATCGTCTCCTCCGCGCGCTGGATGGCGTCGCCGGGCTGGTACAGGGTTTCGCCCCCCTGCGAAAAAGGGCCGCCCTCTCCCGGGCGGCCCGCTGTCTCTGTGTTGAGGTTGTCCCCGTTTTGTGGTATATTGTCAGCAATGTCAGGGGCATTTCCCGCCTGTCCTCGGGACAGGAACGCTTCGGGCGTAGCGAGGGGGGTTCCTGATTTTTCTTTTATGTTGAGGTTGTCCCCTTGGTCTGTTATAATATCATTAACGTCCTCGGTGGAGGAGGTGTCCCTGAGTTCCCGATCTTGATCGGGTTCCAGCGCCCGGGTCCACACCGGGGATTTTTCATTGCCCTTGAATAAACCATGGTTATAATAAAAGTTGCCTCGGTTATCCTGATAGACAGTCATCGTGACAACTTCAGGAGTCCCCATGATCATAGCAGTGGACTGTAACGTGACGAACTTGTCTATGTTTGGGTGTTTCTTGCGATCTCTGTTCTCTTCTTCTTTGATGACGGCAGCGCCTTGGATCAATTCCCTCAGTTTGGCAAAAGCCAGCAGTTTTTTATAATTGGCGCTGTTTTTGAACGTTTTCTTGCGCCCTTTGCCGGCAAACCGTATCTCGCCGATCTGAGGGTGACTGGCTGGCCTTTTTTCAAGATCATTCTCATAGAACTCCTTAGCGGTAATTCTCAGCCTGACTAATTCAGACTTGAATTTCTCGCTCCCTGGCTCAGAGAAGTCAAAATCCCCGAATTCGTGTCCCGTGACTACGACACCGCCGTCCTCTTCCGACATGCCGCCCATTGTACCACTGCGCTGGTAGTACGTCTCCGCGACCTCGACCGCGCCCTCGTCCCAGATCACGTAGTTGTGGCTCCCCTCGCCCTTCCTGCGGCTGCCGCCGTCCAGGTACTGGAGGCCCGGGATGCCGTAGTCGTTCAAAAGCTCGGAAGCGGCGCGGGACGGGCTACCCCCGTCAGGCGTAAAACCTCCAATCGCTATCTGCGCTTCAATTGCCCTATATGCGTCCCTTCCCGTCGAAACCAAGTCTTCGTTTGTGCTTGACTCTGCGCTAAATCCAAAATCTTGTTCTATGCTATTAAGCGCTTTCCTAACTTTCTCCGGCTGCTCCGAGAGCGGCCTGTCCCAGTCGAGCAGC
>JAISFV010000097.1 GCA_031263445.1 Synergistaceae bacterium
CACCCTAGTATCTCAGGCACCGCCGCGATGTTCCCGGCCACGGTCATGTGCGGGAAGAGCGCGGCGGACTGCAGGACGTACCCTATCTTCTTGCGCAGCTCTATCGCGTCCAGCGCCGCGGTATCCTCCCCGTAAAAGAACACCCTGCCCGATGACGGCGAGATCAGGCGGTTGACCATCTTGAGCATGGTCGTCTTGCCGGAGCCTGACGCGCCCATCAGCACGACGAACGCCCCGTCGGGGACGGACATCGAAACGCCCCTGACGGCCTCCTCCTGCCCGTAGGCCTTGCTTACGTCCGCAAATTCTATCGCGTCCAACGCGCCGCTGTTTTATAAGGGCCGGCTATTGTCAGTGGCCTAAAGGGCGAAGATTCTGACCCCCTCGGAGTCATCGCGCGAAAAAAACGCATGAACGCCGTTCCGGCCATTTATTCAGCGCTTGCTTACAGGCTGAAACGACATTCCCTTGCTCTTCAGGAACTCTGCGGCGACCTCCCGGTACTCTTTGCCCTCAAGGTCTACCTGCGCGTTCAGCGCCTGCATGGTCGCGCTGTCAAGCGAGGCGGTTACCTGGTTCAGGATGGCCGCTATATCCAAAGGGGAAGAGTCCAGCACTTCCTGGCGGATTATCGGGATCATGTTGTACGGTGGCCAGAACGATATGTCGTCCGTCACGGCAACGATGTCGCCCTTCGCGAGGTGAGCGTCCGTCGTGAAGCACACGTTCACGTCCGCCTCGCCCTGGCGCAGAACCTCGTACTTTATCCCCTTGTCGAACACGCGGACGCTCTTGAACTCGAACCCGCCCAGGCGCTCCTTCAGCCCGGCCAGGCCGTCCGGCCTCTCCTCGAACTCCGGAGTGGCGCAGAGCCGCAGGTCGGGCGCGGCCTTAGAGAGATCCGTGAGCGTTTTTACGCCGTACTTGTCCGCCGCCTCCTTCGTAATCGCCACGCCTTGGGAGTTGTTTAGCGGTGCCATGCCTAGCACGGCCAGGCCAAACTTTTCCGCGTAGCCGGACTTGACCTTGGCGTAAGCGGATTGGGGGTCGAAGTCCGGTGACTCCTTTAACACGGTCACTAGCGCCGTGGACGTATACTCCGGGTACAGGTCTACCTCTCCCGCGGCCATCGCGGCCTGGATGATCGGCGTCCCGCCGAGCGCCTGTTTCCTGTCGACGGAGAAACCGCCCGCCTCCAATACCTGCGCGAAAATTTCACTGATCAGGATGCTCTCGGTGAAATCCTTCGAGCCGATTACCACCTTCGGCTTCACCGCTCCGGAAGCGAGCCCCGCCAGAAGACAGGACGCCGCAAACATGACCAGGACAGCGGTAAAAATTCTTTTCGACAAGAAAATCATCCCCTCGTTTTATGCCCGCAAAGGCAGTTTGTGTGCAAAGTGACGTGCTGTTAAAAAATGAATCGGCGTCGCGCGCTGGCATTATATCAATTTCGGAGCTATTTTACCAAGCCCCGCCGGCGAGGAAATCGCTGCCTCGCGAGGGTTTGTCCGGCGCATATCTGTGTGCCGCCGTGCCGCTTTCCTATATTTTTTATAAACTTATCAAAAGGTAAAGCCTGAAACCCTTTTTTGTGCTAACATATCGCTGCTGGCGTAAATAAGCGTGTCTGCGTAGGAGGGATCGGATGAACAGCCCGTCGAAATAGATGGCTTGTTGTTTGTATTATCGAGAGCGCAATCGTTTTATAGTTTTTAACAATTTCTGGAGCACATAGGACTAGGAGGGACAGCAATGAACAAGAAAAACGCAATTTGGATTGGCGTCGTCGTTGTCGTGCTGCTGGCCGTGTGGATGGTCTCGCGTCCTTCCACGCAGCAGACGCCTGTGGTCGTGGTTGAGGAAGAGGTCGTAGCGGAGGAACCGGCCGCGGAGTCAGAGTCTGAGCCGGAGGCTGAGACGGCGGCGGCCCCGTTCCACATCGGGGTGGCGACGCTCACGGTCTCGCAGGCCGAGGATACGTACCGGGGGGCGGAGAACCTGATCAAGCTCTACGGCAACGTGGCTGACGGCGGCATGATCCGCCACGTGACGATGCCGGACAGCTTCATGTCCGAGATGGAGACCACGATATCCCAGATCGTGGGCCTCGCGGACGACCCGCTCGTCAAGGTGGTCGTGGTTGACGACGCGATCCCTGGCACGACCGAGGCGTTCCGCCGCATCAAGGAGAGCCGCTCCGACGTGATCTGCCTGGCCGGCGAGCCGCAGGAGGACCCGGGCGTGATCGGCGCCGTGGCCGACCTCGCGATCTACGCCGACAACGTGGCGCGCGGGTACCTCATCATCAACACGGCGAAACAGCTTGGCGCTGAGAAGTTCGTTCATATCTCGTTCCCGCGCCATATGGGCTACGAGCTGCTTGCCCGCCGCCGCGCGATAATGGAGCAGGCCTGCAAGGATCTCGGCATGGAGTTCATATTCGAGACTGCGCCTGACCCGACCAGCGACGTAGGCATACCGGGCGCGCAGCAGTTCATCCTGGAGAAGGTCCCTACGTGGGTTGACCAGTACGGGAAAAACACGGCGTTCTTCGCCACGAACGACGCCCAGACGGAGCCGCTCCTCGTGCAGGTCGCCAAGACCGGCGCGCTCTTCGTGGAGCCTGACCTCCCCTCGCCGCTGATGGGATATCCCGGCGCGTTCGGGATCGACCTCAAGGATGAGGCGGGCGACTGGCCGGCTATCCTCAAGAAGGTCGAAGAGGCCGTCGCAGCGGCCGGCGGCAGCGAGCGCATGGGCACGTGGGCGTTCTCCTACGGCTGGAGCACGACCTGCGCCTTGGCCGAATACGGAAAGAGCATCGTCGAGGGTAACGCGACGCTGGGGAACCTCGATGACCTGTGGGCCGCGTATGCGAAGTTCACGCCGGGCGCGAACTGGAACGGCTCCGTTTACGCGGATCCGAACAGCGGTGCCACGATGGATAACCTCGTCCTGGTCTACCAGGACACGTACATCTTCGGCAAGGGCTTCATGAACACGACGTCCGTGGAGATCCCCGAGAAGTACATGAGCATAAAGTAATACTAATAATAAGGAAGCTGATTGAAGCAAAGACAATACAGGAGGTAATTTGAGGTGAATAAGAAAAACGCTGTTTGGATTGGAGTGGCAGTAGTCATCATCCTGGTTCTCTGGGCGATAAACCGCCCCACGCCTCAGCCGGAAGTCGTGGAGGAGTCAGTGGTTGCAGTGGAGACGCAGACGACGGAACCGGAGGAAGAGGCTGCGGATGAGGCGGGCGCGTTCCACATAGGCATAGTCACGGGAACCGTGTCCCAGAGCGAGGACGACCTCAGAGGTGCCGAGGAGATGATACGCCTGTACGGCGACGTGGCGACGGGCGGTATGATCAAGCACCTCACTTACCCCGACAACTTCATGTCAGAGATGGAGACGACAATCACTCAGATCGCCAGCATGGCAGACGACCCGCTCATGAAGGTAGTGGTCGTAAACCAGGGCATACCGGGAACGGCAGAGGGTTTCAGGAGGATCAAGGAGAAGCGCCCCGACATACTCTGCATCGCCGGGGAGGCACACGAGGATCCGAACGTCATAGCCTCCGTAGCCGACCTCACCGTGAACGCCGACTTCGTGTCGCGCGGTTACCTCATCCCGCACTCGGCCAAGGAACTCGGCGCGAAGACGTTCGTGCATATCTCGTTCCCGCGCCATATGAGCTACGAGACGCTGGGCCGCAGGCGCGCGATAATGGAGAAGGCGTGCGAGGATCTGGGAATCAGGTTTGTGTTTGAGACGGCGCCGGATCCGACCAGCGACGTGGGCGTGGCCGGCGCGCAGCAGTTCATACTGGAGAAGGTGCCGGCGTGGGTCGAGCAGTACGGCAGTGACACGGCGTTCTTCTGCACGAACGACGCGCACACCGAGCCGCTGCTCCGCCAGCTCGCCGAGTACGGCGGCTATTTCGTGGAGGCGGATCTGCCCTCGCCGCTGATGGGCTATCCTGGCGCGTTCGGGGTTGACCTCAAGGACGAGTCCGGCGACTGGCCCGCCATCCTCAAGAAGGTCGAGGACGCGGTGACCGAGGCCGGCGCGGGCGGCCGCATGGGTACGTGGGCTTACTCGCTCGGATTCTGCCACACCGCCGGGCTGGCTGAGTTCGGCAAATTGATCGCCGAGGGTAACGCCACTATCGGCGACACTGACAAGCTGCTGGAGTGCTATGGCAAGTTCTCGCCGGGCGCGAAGTGGAACGGCAACTACTACGTGGATGCGGCCAGCACCACAATGGACAACTTCTACCTCGTGTACCAGGATACATACATCCTTGGCAAGGGTTACCTCGGCGTCGCGGACGTTGAGGTGCCGGAGCAGTATCTCTCGATCCAGATGACTCCGGCGGAATAAACGGCGCTAAAAAAAGAACCACAAGACCGGCCCCGTGTGAGGGCCGGTCTTTCAATATCGCGGCCTGCCCTTGGGACTCCCGTTTGATGTTGGTATAATGTTTCCGTAGCGTTGCTGCAAGATGAGGAGATGAGGCGGATGCCAGATATGGAGCCGTTGCTTCGCGTAGAGGCTGTCGGCAAGGAATTCTTTGGGAACAGGGTCCTGGAGGAGGTCAATTTCTCGCTCGCGCCTGGGGAAGTGCTTGGGCTTGTGGGCGAGAACGGCGCCGGGAAATCCACCTTGATGAACATACTTTTCGGTAT
This sequence comes from Synergistaceae bacterium, assembly GCA_031263445.1. Classification (GTDB taxonomy): domain Bacteria; phylum Synergistota; class Synergistia; order Synergistales; family Synergistaceae; genus JAIRNC01. Next base: position 4,701 of record JAISFV010000097.1, read on the forward strand.
GCCCGTGATCCAGCAGACCGGCGGCTACGAGGGGAAGATACTGGTCGGCGGGAAGGAAGCCCGCTTCCAGTCGCCGTTTGACGCAATCGACGCGGGGATAGGGATGGTGCACCAGGAGTTCTCCCTGCTGCCAGGGTTCACCGTGACCGAGAACATACTGCTGAACAGGGAATCCACTAGGTACAACTTCCTAGTCGAGGTATTCGGCGAGAGGATCAGCACACTGGACCGCCGGGCCATGAGGAAGAGGGCCGACGACGCCATCTCGATGCTGGGGTTCTCCATCGACCCCGACACGGTCGCCTCTGAGATGCCCGTCGGCCACAAACAGTTCACGGAGATAGCGCGCGAGATCGACAGGAAAAACACGAAGATCCTCATCCTCGACGAGCCGACTGCCGTGCTGACGGAATCCGAGGCGGAGATACTGATACAGTCATTGCGCAACCTCGCGGGCAGGGGTATTTCGCTCATATTCATCTCCCACCGCCTCCAGGAGGTCATGGATCTCTGCGACAAGATAGTCGTCCTGCGCGACGGCAGGGTCGTGAAGGAAGCGAAGCCGGCGGGCACCACGGTTTTCCAGGTCGCGAGCTGGATGGTCGGCAGGAACGTGGAGACGCGCGGGGAGTCCCGCCGCCAGAGAGCCGAGACGGAGGCGGCCCTCGAGGTCGAGAGGCTATGGGTAGACATGCCGGGGGAAACGGTCCGCAACGTCTCCTTCTCCGTCCAGAAGGGCGAGATATTCGGGATCGGCGGGCTTGCGGGCCAGGGGAAACTGGGCATAGCAAACGGCATAATGGGGTTGTACCAGGCGGGCGGGAACGTCTCGGTGACAGGCGCGAAACTGGCGCTGAACGCTCCGGACGTCTCGCTATCGCGCAACATGGCGTTCGTCTCGGAGGACAGGAGGGGAGTGGGCCTTCTCTTGGACGAGCCGATCGACTGGAATATCGCCTTCACCGCGATGCAAGTACAGGACAAGTTCGTGAAAAAACTCCTGGGCGGGCTCATAAAGTGGCGCGACGACGCCGCCATGAGGGACACGGCGCTGGATTATATCGAAAGGCTCGAAATCCGCTGCACAGGCCCTAAACAGCGCGCCGTTGAGCTGTCCGGGGGCAACCAGCAGAAGGTCTGTCTGGCGAAGGCGTTCGTGGTCGCGCCGGAGATACTGTTCGTCTCGGAGCCGACGCGCGGCATAGACGTGGGGGCGAAGAAGCTGGTGCTGGACACGATCCAGAGGGTGAACGAGGAGTTTGGCACCACGATCATAATTACCTCGTCCGAGCTGGAAGAGCTGCGGTCCGTCTGCGACAGGATTGCCATCGTGGACAACGGCAGGATCAGCGGCATACGCCCTGCCGGCTGCCCTGCGGAGGAGTTCGGCGTGCTGATGATGGGGGAGAGCCCGGTCGCGGTCTCCGATACGGTTGGAGGTAATGAATGATGGACGGCAGATTTAAAAAATTCATCGAAAATTTCGGGTGGCCGCGCATAATAATAGCCGCTTTCCTCATGTGCCTCTTCGCGGCTACTCCGCTGGTCGGGGTGAGGCTCGACACTTCGATATCGGACACGCTGGTCAGGGTCGGCATGAACGGTGTCCTCGTGCTCGCGATGGTGCCTATGGTGCAGTCGGGCTGCGGGCTGAATTTCGGCCTGCCGCTGGGGATCATCTCCGGCCTCTTAGGCGCCACGACGTCCATCCAGATCGCAACCTCTGCGGACGCGGCAGCGAAGTCGGGCGCGGCTCAGGGGCTGTGGGCCGCTCTCTCGTCCGCGCTCCAGACTGGCTCGCGGAGCGCGCTGCTCTTCGCCGTGGCGATAGTCATAGCGGTCCCGTGCGCGGCGATTGCGGGTTTCGTCTACGCCCAGATACTGAACAGGGTAAAGGGCGAGGAGATGATGATCGCGACATATGTCGGGTTCTCGTCAGTGGCCGTGATGTGCATGGCGTGGCTCTTGCTGCCGTTCAGCAGCGCGGTCATGGTCTGGGGCTACGGCGGTTCGGGGCTGAGGACGACTATCAGCACGAACGGCTTCTGGTGGCACGTCCTGAGCGACTTCCAGAGCATTACGATCGGCAAATTCTACTTCCCGACGGGCATGTTCCTCTTCTTCATGTTCATGGTGTTCCTCTTGTGGGCGTTCTTCAGGACTAAGACAGGCACGGCCATCACGGCGGTCGGGTCCAACCCTGAGTTCGCGCGCGCCTCGGGCATCGACGTGGACAGGATGCGGACGATCTCGGTCATGCTGTCCACGATCCTGGGTGCCATAGGGATCCTCGTGTACGAGCAGAGCTTCGGCTTCATCCAGCTCTACATGGGGCCGCTCTATATGGCCTTCCCTGCGGTAGCGGCCATACTCCTTGGCGGCGCTTCTGTGAACAAGGCGACTATGGTGAACGTGGTCGTGGGGACTTTCCTCTTCCAGGGGATACTGACGATGACGCCTTCAGTCATAAACAACCTCCTGAAGAGCGACATGTCGGAGGTGATCAGGATAATAGTGAGCAACGGGATGATACTCTACGCCCTCACGAGAAAGACGCAGGTGAAAAGGTGATGGATTCCGCGAAGGCGCAGGCGGGGCCAAAATTTACCGCCTCGGAGAACGTAAAGCACTTTTTCGTCTCTAACGCCGTACCCATCATATTCCTGGGACTGTCAGCCGCCGCCATACCGCTCTCTGGCTTCTCAGCGGGCTACCTCGTCCAGGAGATGCTGACCAGGCTCGCCAGGAACTCCTTCCTTGTCCTGTCGCTTTTGATCCCCATAATGGCAGGGATGGGCCTCAATTTCGGCATGGTCCTGGGCGCGATGGCCGGGCAGATCGGGCTGATACTCGTTACGGACTGGTCAGTGGTCGGCATCCCCGGCATGATACTGGCGGCTATAATAAGCATGCCCATAGCGGCGCTTCTGGGGCTGATATGCGGCAAGCTGCTCAACATGGCAAAAGGGCGCGAGATGGTGACGTCGTACATACTAGGCTTTTTCATAAACGGCGTCTACCAGTTCGTGGTCCTCTACCTCTTCGGCGTAAACGGGATACTCTCGCTGCCGTTCACCGACAAGCCGCTGCGCATACCGATAACGAACCCCCAGCTCGTGCTGTCGCGCGGGTACGGCATACGCAACGCCATCAATCTCACCGGGATACGGCGCGTGCTGGACAACGCACTCCCCGCCTCGCTGCGCTTCGATTTCGGCTCAGGTCCGTTTACGATAAACATCCCGATAGGGACGTTTATCCTCATAGGCTTGTTCTGCTTCTTTATCATATGGTTCCGCAGGACGAAGCTGGGGCAGGACATGAGGGCGGTGGGGCAGGACATGGCGATAGCGGATTCCGCCGGGATCGCGGTGGAGCGAACCCGCGTTCTGGCGATAGTTATCTCCACGGTCTTGGCCGCGTTCGGCCAGATCATATTCCTCCAGAACATCGGGACGATGAACACGTACAACAGCCACGAGCAGACCGGCATGTTCTCGATCGCGGCCTTGCTGATCGGCGGCGCTACCGTCTCGAAGGCGTCTATCGCGAACGTCTTCATCGGAGTGACGCTTTTCCACCTCATGTTCGTCGTCTCCCCGATGGCGGGGAAGGAACTGATAGGCCAGGCCCAGCTCGGCGAGTATTTCAGGGTGTTCGTGTCCTACGGGATAATCGCGGTGTCGCTAGTCCTCCACGCGTGGAAGAGGATGCAGGAGCGCGAGCGCGCCCGCCGCGGCTTGAGAGGGGAGGGATAGCGCCATGTCCGAGAGAGCGAATACAATGCTGAGGCGGCGTCTCCTGGTCCGTGCGCTGCTGCTGGCGGCGCTCGTGGCCATAGCCTTCGGGATGTACAGCATAGGCAAGGAGCATAACGTGCTGCTGGACAACAGGGCCGTGACGATCAACGGTGTAGATTACGCTCCTGTCGAGACGCTCACCCTCTCCATCGACGGCGTGAAGAAGAACGACGTGAAGGCGGGGGCCAGGGTCGCGCACAAGATGATCGGCAGGAACCACAAAATCACGGCAGGCGTCACACGCCCCGACCAAACCGCTGAGAAGACCGTGGAACGCGGCGTCAGGCTTGACGCAGACATGAAGAAGTGGATGATATCCCTCCCGGCCCTCGTGGCCGGAGCGCCTGATATCTACATCCCGAGCCTTGTCACCACGCCACCGCCCCCGCCGCCGAGAGACGAAACAGCCCCGCCCGCCGGAGGCGAGGGTTTTGGCATAGACGGCGCCCCGGAGGAAACGATGCCTGGCGCAGGATTGTAGCTAGGAACCGCTGATTCACGACCGCTGATTCACCTAAAGTGGCGTCTGGCGCGTCTTCGCCGGTACTGCGGCGCGCCTCTCGTCCTCATATATATACCATGTGTAGTTGTTCATCTATTATAAATTCTAATTGATAGTGTTGACAGAAGGCCCAAAGCCTAATATACTTGCTCACGCTCCGAGTGAGCGAGGCACCATGACAGACATCCTTCAGCGAGAATAAGCGTTCGAGTTGGGGATGGCCATACAGAGCGAAAGTGAAAATCGTGATACCGGAAAATTATTAAATTTGTTTCCGTTTGATTTGAAGTTGAAACTATTTCAGCGAGAATCTACGGGACAATTTTCAAGCAAGCCAAGGAGAGTTTGATCCTGGCTCAGGATGAACGCTGGCGGCGTGCATAACACATGCAAGTCGGACGGGGCCGGCCGGAACGGCCCGCGCGGGCGACCGCGCGG
>JAISFV010000102.1 GCA_031263445.1 Synergistaceae bacterium
CCGGGCGTTCAGTGATCGCTGCGGCCCTGTCCAGCGCGTCTATCCCTCGACAGGGCGCGGCCCTGCCCTTGCCGGACGGCGCGAGAACGGCCGGGTATGCCGCGTCCAGCAGGCCCGCCGCGTCGAGGCAGGTGAAGAAAACGGAGGGTTTGCGGCACGGCAGGGCGAGCCTCAGCTCGTTTACGAGGCGCTCCGTAGGTTCGTCTGCCAGTTCGTCGCGGCAGCGTGCCATGAGGCGGACTGTCCCAGGGTCTATCCGGAAGCCGAATTGCGCGGCTTGCCTCGCGGCGCGCAGAGCCCGCACGGGATCGTCAGAGAAGTGTTCCGAGACTGCCCTTATGATGCCGTTTCGTAAATCGTCCAGCCCGCCGTAAGGGTCTACGAGCTCCCCCGTCTCCAGGTCGACGGCCATCGCGTTGACGGTGGAGTCCCTCCTCCCGAGATCACCCTCTATGTTCACGAGCGGAGAGGGCGCAGCCTCAAAGCCCCGGTATCCTCTGCCTGTTTTCGTCTCGCTCCTGGCTAAGGAGACGTCGCACGTCCTTTGCGATATTTCGAGGCGATAGACGGGGAAGCGGCCACCAGTTTTAAACGCCGCAGAGAAGGCCGCATTGAAGGCGCTCTCCGTGACGCCGGTCACGGCATAGTCCTTGTCGCGCCCCGAAACGCCCATTTCCCGGTCGCGCACCCAGCCGCCCACGACATAGGCGCGGCCCCCGATATGCTTTACCCTCCGTGCGAAATCAGTCTCTTCCATGCCTGATATTTTACAGTATAATGTTCAGCGGACGGCTTGGAGGGATGACGGCTTTGAAACTGGTAATCGACACTCACACGCATACGATAGCGAGCGGGCACGCTTTTTCAACGATACAGGAGATGGCGGCCGCAGCCGCCGCCAAGGGGCTGCGCATGATCGCCACGACCGATCACGGCCCGGCTATGGAGGGCGCTCCGATTGCGATGTTTTTTTCCGCACTGCTCATGCTCCCCGATGTGATCAGCGGCGTGCGCGTCCTTCGGGGCGTGGAGGCCAATATTACCGACTACGACGGAGGCCTGGATCTGCCTCCGCGTATCTTGAGGCTGCTGGATTTCGTGATAGCCGGTTTCCACGAGGTCGTGCTACCGCCGTCGAACGACATGGCGAAAAATACTGACGCGCTGATCAAGGTGATCGCAAACCCGTATGTGGACGCGATATCCCACCCTGGAAACCCCGGCTATCCGATCGACATACCTGCGGTGACGCGGGCCGCCGGCGAGCACGGCAAGCTGCTTGAGATAAACAACAACTCTGCGGTGGTCCGTATAGGCAGCGAGGAGAACTGCCGCCGGATAGCCGCCGCCTGCCGCGATCTGGAGATTCCGGTTGTCTGCGGCAGCGACGCGCACACGAGCTTCAATGTAGGCTCTTTTACTCATTCTATAAATATATTGAAGGGCGTAAACTTCCCTGAGAAGCTCGTCCTCAACACGTCTGTTCGCAAGATGGCGAAGTTCTTGGAGGATAAACGCAAGCGCGGCCTTTAAAGAAAATTCGCCAAAACGGCATTTTGCTGTTTTGGGACAGAGACGCCGCAGTGGGTTAAATCTTCACCCTTTAGGCACGTGGCTATGAATCAGCCTTTCATTAAATAGCGTGATTGACGGACGATCGTCAGGGGCAACAGCGACAACATACTATAGGGGGCCTTGGAATGTCGGTGACGCGCAACAAAGCGGTAAACGATTGGGTGGCTGAAATGGCGGCAATGACAAAACCGGATTCTATCGTGTGGATCGACGGCACGGAGGAACAGTTGAACCGCTTGCGAGGCAAGAGCACAGCTTCCGGGGAGATCATCACCCTTAACGGTGAAAAACTGCCTGGCTGCTATCTCCACCGGTCAGCCACAAACGACGTGGCGAGGGTGGAGAACCGTACCTTCATATGCTCGCGGAGCGAGAGGGACGCCGGCCCCACCAACAACTGGGCTGATCCGGACGAGATGTACGCGAAGCTCCGGGGGCTCTTCGAAGGCTCGATGGCCGGGCGTGTTATGTACGTCATCCCGTTCTCCATGGCCGTCCCTGAGTCGCCGTTCGCGAAGTTCGGGATAGAGCTCACGGATTCCATCTACGTGGTATTGAACATGGCCATAGTGACGCGCATCGGTACGCGCGTGCTCGAACGTCTGGAGGCGAGCGAGGATCCGTCCGACTTCACGAAGGGCCTCCACTCCATTGCCAGCCTGGATCCTGAAAATCGCTACATCGTCCACTTCCCCGAGGACAACGCCATATGGTCCGTCAATTCGGGCTACGGGGGGAACGTGCTGCTGGGCAAGAAGTGCCTGGCCCTCCGCCTGGCATCCCGCATGGGGCGCGACGAGGGGTGGCTGGCCGAACACATGCTCATACTGGGGATAGAAAACCCGCGAGGGGAAGTCCGCTACATTTCCGCCGCCTTCCCGTCTGCTTGCGGCAAGACGAACCTCGCGATGCTGATACCGCCGGACGTGTATCAGAAGAAGGGCTACAAGGCATGGTGCGTCGGCGACGATATCGCGTGGCTGCGAGTCGGGGCTGACGGGCGGCTCTGGGCGGTGAACCCGGAGGCGGGCTTTTTCGGCGTCGCGCCTGGCACCAACATGAAATCCAACGCCAACGCCATGCTGACCTGCCAGAAGAACACAATCTTCACGAACGTCGCGCAGAACCTCGACGACAACACCGTCTGGTGGGAGAAGATGGACGACGATCCGCCCCGGAACGCGCTCGACTGGAAGGGCGACAGGTGGAACGCCTCACTCGGCACGCCCGGCGCGCACCCCAACAGCCGCTTCACTGCGCCGGCGAAGCAATGTCCCTGCATCTCCCCGGAGTTCGAATCGCCCGGCGGAGTGCCTATCTCCGCCATAGTATTCGGCGGCAGACGAGGCAGGGGGACGCCGTTGGTCTACCAGGCGCGTGACTGGGATCACGGGGTGTTCGTAGGCTCGACGATGGGCAGCGAGACCACGGCTGCGGCGACCGGCGCGGTTGGCGTAGTCCGCCGCGATCCGATGGCCATGCTGCCTTTCTGCGGTTACCACATGGGCGATTACTTCGCCCACTGGCTGGACATGGGGCGGAAGATACCCAACCCTCCGGGGATATTCCACGTCAACTGGTTCCGCAGGGACGAGAGCGGCGATTTCCTCTGGCCAGGATACGGCGAGAACATGCGGGTCGTCGAGTGGATAATCAACCGCGTCACGGGAGGCTCTGGCGCGTCCAGCGCGCGCGAAACCCCCATAGGTTTCCTGCCGCGCCCGGAGGACATCTGCATGGAGGGCCTGGATATATCTCCCGCTGTGGTCGAGTCCCTGCTTGCCGTTGACAAGGCGTACTGGATGGAGGAAGTGTCCGGCATCCACGAGTTCTACTCCGCCTTCGGCGACCGTCTGCCCGCCAGGCTGATGGAGGAGCTGGGCGCGCTGGAGAGGAACCTCCGATAAGGATCTGTCTAGAGGGGCGGCGCGCCGGTGGCCACGGATAAGCATTGCGCCGAAAGGGCAGCGGCGGCGGCCGGTTTTTACATAGACGACCACGCCGTCCTCTACGGCCTTATCGCGAGAAGCGCGGAGGGCACCGATCCGGGGGGTCTCGCCGCAGTAACGCCGGCTATCGTGCGCTACTGCGGCGAGCGCGGTCTCCGTGCCGCCGCGAGGTGCCTTGCGGACGGGAAGGATCTCACCGTCCGCAGCTACATTCTATATGGGGAGTGGGCCGACACCAGGGGCTGGTGCAGGGCTGGCGCGTCCTCGTTCGAACCGTGCTACACGACGCGGGTGGTTCTGTGTCCCTGGTGTGAGGCGTGGAAAAAACACGGCCTTTTGAAATACGGGGAAATATACTGCGAACACACGGATCGGAGCCTCGTCCGCGGGTTCAGCCCTGAACTGCGGATCGAGATGGGCGACATACTGTCGCGCGGCGGGGATGTCTGCGCCTACAACTGGCTTGGCTTCCGATTCAGCCCGGAAGGCGAGGCGGAGCTGGCGCGCGAGCGGGCCGCCATCGCGCCGCGCGTCACCAGGGATTTCCTCTACCACTGCGGACACCTGCTGCGGACGTTCCGCGAGGAACTCTGCGCCAGGCTGGGTTTAGCCAAGGGCCGGGAGGCCGTGTCAAAATCGCTCGGTGCCTACGGCGAGATCTTCGGGCAAAATAAAGCCCGCGCCATAGAGAAGGAATCCCGCACAGATTTCATGCGGGATCTGTAGAAAGGCTGATTATTAAATCGCCGCGGCTTGACGCAGCCGTTCGCAGAGGTAGGTGCAGCGGTGTCTCGTGTCGTCGTTCGCCACCGCTATGCTCACAGCTTTTTTCGTCCCGACTAGGATGACCAGCTTTCTCCCCCTGGTTATCCCGGTGTAGAGCAGGTTTCTCTGCAGCAGTACATAGTGCTGGGTATGTACTGGGATGATGACCGCAGGATACTCCGACCCCTGCGACTTGTGTATAGACACGGCGTATGCGTGGATGAGCCCGTCGTCGATCTCCTGCCGCTCGTAAGTTATCGGACGCCCGTCGATCTCGACCGACAGGATCCCGGCCTCGGGGTCGGTCATGCGGATGAACCCTATGTCCCCGTTGTAGACGTCCTTGTCGTAGTCGTTGCGGGTTTGCATTACCTTGTCGCCGGCCTTGAAAAACCTGCCGCCCCGCTCTATCGTAGGCTTGTCCCCGGGATTGAGGGATTTTTGCAGCACGGCGTTCAGATTCGACACGCCTAGCAGGCCCCTGTGCATGGGGGACAGCACCTGGACGTCGTGCATAGGGTCGAAGCCGAACCTCTGCGGTATGCGCTCGCTGACCAGGGCGAGTATTATCCCGACGCATTTTTCCGGGTCTTCCTCCCGCACGAAATAAAAATCAGACAGCCCCGCGTTTCGCGGCGAAATGTCCGGCATTGCCCCGGCGTTTACCCTGTGGGCGTTCACTACGATGCCGCTTTTCTGTGCCTGGCGGAATATCTCGTTCAGCTCTGCGACAGGGACTGCGCCCGATTCGATCAGGTCTTTCAGCACGTTGCCTGGGCCGACAGACGGCAATTGGTGTATGTCGCCCACCAGGATCAGCCTGCACTCCTGCCCAACTGCCCTCAAGAGATGGAAGAAGAGGATGCTGTCTATCATGGACGCCTCATCGACGACGAGCAGGTCACATTCGAGCGGCGTCTCGCTGTTCCGCTGAAACGCGCGCAGCCTGCCGTTGTACTCTAGGAGCCTGTGGATCGTGCGCGCCTCGTGTCCGGTCGCCTCGCTCATGCGCTTTGCCGCCCTGCCCGTTGGCGCGGCGAGCTCTATCGTGAGCCCGCGCGCGCCCAGGATGCCGATGACCGCGCGGAGCAGGGTCGTCTTGCCGGTGCCGGGGCCGCCCGTCATGATCATCACCTTCGAGGACAGCGCAAGCGCCAGTGCTTCCTTCTGCTTTTGCGCGAGCTCGATCTCCATGACGTCCCGTACCCACGCCGCCGCCTTCTCTATGTCGAGGCCCTTCGTAATGCCGTCGAGCCCGTCCAGGTAATCGCCGCGCAGGAGGGATGCGAGTTTTTTGGCGCTTGAGCGTTCCGCGGCGTAGTACGGCGGGAGGTAGACCGCCTCTGTCGTCGGTTCCCCGTCTGGCGTGATCACGTCCAGCACGAGGGACGACTCTGCGGCGGCCTGGCTTATGGCGGCGTCGGTAAGCTCTCGCGGCACCTCCAGCAGCTCGGCTGCCCGGCGCGCCAGGGTTTCCCTCGGCGCGTACACATGGCCCTCGCCCGTGAGGTCGGAGAGGACGTACTGCACCCCTGCTTCCAGCCGCATGGGCGATTCCTTCGCGATCCCGAGGTTAGACGCCACTTTGTCGGCGGTCAGGAAGCCGATGCCGAATATGTCATCTGCCAGCTTGTACGGGTTTTCCTTTACCGCCTTGATCGTCTCCGTGCCGTAGGCCTCGAAAATTTTCGCCGCGAAGCCGGGGCTCACGCCGTTTGACTGTAGGAAGAGCATGACGGAACGGACCTCTTTTTGCGACTCCCATGACTGCTTGATGGAGTCCAGGAGCTTCTTGCTCACTCCCTTCACCTCTAGCAGCTCATCGGGGCTCGCGTCCAGCACGTCCAGCGTGCGCAGGCCGAAGGCCGCCGTGATGCGCTCGGCCATTCTCGGCCCGACGCCCTTTACCAGCCCTGAGCCCAGATACCTCTTTATGCCCTCGACGGTCGAGGGCATGATGGACTTGCAGGCGGAAAACTGAAACTGTCTGCCGAACTTAGGGTGGTTGACCCACGTCCCGGAGAACTCCAGCTCCTCGCCTGGCATGTGCTTTTCGCAAAAGCCCACTGCCGTGACGAGATCGGGGTTGCCGCGCACGCCTATCTTGAAGACGGAGTAGCCGTTCCCTTCGTTGCTGAAGGTCACGCGCTCCAACTGCCCCCGAAGTGAGGACTCCCCGGCGCCGGGCCCGCCCATCGCTACAGGAATCGCTCCACCGGCGTCCCTGGGTTCTCGAAGCAGGCCGGCTCGTAAGGGACAGGCTTGCGGCCGAAACAGATGTCCATCTGTTCGTAGAAGGAGACCATCTTGAGGTTGACGGGCCTGTTCGTTATGGCGAAGCTCGTCGGCATGTAGCGTATCTCGCCGTCCATGACGGAGTAGACGCTGACGCCCGAGACGCCCTTCATGAGGAGCATCACGGCCGCCGCCCCGACCTCCTTGCCGAAGTTCACGTCGTAAGCGCCGGTGGAGCCGGAGCGCACCAGATGCCCCGGGGTGACCTCGCGGATCTCAGGGGTCTCAAGCACCCCTTCCACGTACATCCCGCAGGACTTCATGAACTCCTTTATCTCGGGGTCGGACTTCATCCTGGCTTCCAGCGCGCTGCGCACGTATTTGGCCGCGCCGCCGAGCCTTATGTGGCCGAACGCGTCCTTCGAGCCGTCCTCGGTGAAGAGATCCCCGCCCTCGCTCTTGATCCCCTCGGCCACCACGATGCTGTACATGCCTGAGTTCACGTCGCTGCGGAGGATCCGCCTCATGTAGTAGCGCTTCATGTGCTCGTAGACCTCGCAAAAGTCAACAGGGATCTCCGGTATCAGGATGCAGTCCGCGTCAGCCGCGATGCCGCCGCGAAAGGCGGTATGCCCGGTGTAGCGCCCGAATACCTCCACCACCATGATGCGGTTGTGGGTGCGCCCGGTTGTCTTTATCTCCTCCACTATGTGCGCTATCTTGTTGACTGCGGAGTCCCCGCCCACGGAGTAGGTCTGGAGGTCGAGGTCCATCGTCTTCGGGGCGTGTACGCACGGGATGCCGTTCTCGGCCAGGTCCACCAGGACGCTCCCCGTGTCGTCGCCCCCTGATATGACCAGCCCGCCGATGTCGAACTTCTTCAAGCCGACCGATATGCGCTTGTACTTGTCTGGGTTGTCGATCTTCGATATCTGGACGCGGGAATGCCCGGCCTCGGAGCCGGCGAAAGTAGAGTTGACGTGATCCACCCGTTCCTCGTCGAGTCTGGTTAGGTGCTCCATCTCGACCAGGTTGTACAGCCCTGCGTAGCCGTTTGGGATTATATACGCGCCCATCCCGTTCGCGAGTGCTATCTTGGCCGCGCCGCGCACCACCGCGTTGAGTCCCCCGCAGTCGCCGCCTGCGGTGATTATGCCGATGTTCTTGATCCGTGCGTTCAAGCCTACGTCCCCTTTTTGGCCGCGCCGGCCTGTATCCGGCCCGTATGCGGGCTTAATTTAAAAACATGATACCACACTATCGGGGCGCGATCTGTCCGGGGCGTGCCTCAAAGGCACCGGCTACAACAGACGGTTGATTTTTTCTATCGCCATTTCGTATTCGAAAAGCAGCACGTCCTGCTCTATCTCCGAGATCAGGCTCTTCGTCCTGGAGTCGAGGGGCATGGTCGACAGCCTCACCAGTATGTCGTTCACCGTCTCGATGTCCATCTTGACAAGGGATTCCTTAATTCTCTCGAGGTCCGACACATGGATCTTAGGCGTTTCGTCCTCAGCCTCGCCCTCAGACAGCAGGGAATGCATGGCGAGCCCGGCGTAGATGTTGTCGATAAGCAAGCGGACGTTCTCCCACAGCGCGTTTATCCTGCTGTGCAGGACTGACGTGTTGCCGCTCCTCGCGTTTTCCTCCATCAGCGCGGCGAACTCTGCCAGGTCGGTAGCGCCCACGCTGCGGGACGTGCCCTTGAGGGAGTGAGCGAGGATGGTGCAATTTTCCATGTCCTCCTTCTGTTCGGCTTTTTTCAGTTGGACGATGACGTCGTTTGCGTCGCGGCAAAAGTCCAGCAGGATGTCCTTGTAGACGGGCAGAGACCCGCCTGTGTTCCTCAGGCCGGCCGGTATGTCGATGCCCTCGATGCTGAAGCTGCCTGACTGATCGGACGCGCTGTCCGAATTGATGTCGGTCTCGACCTGCTTTTCCTTCGGGAGCCACTTTTTCATTATGCCCACCAGCTTGTTCATCTCGATCGGCTTCGATATGAAGTCGTCCATCCCGTTCTCCATGAACATCTCCTTCTGCCCGGATATGGCGTTCGCGGTCAGGGCTACGATCGGCAGCGTCAGGTAATACTCGTCCTTCTTGCCCATAGCCCGGATCGCGGCAGTGGCCTCCAGCCCGTCCATCTCCGGCATCATGTGGTCCATGAACACAATGTCGTAGATATTGTTTTGGGCGAGATCGATGGCTTCCTTGCCGCTGAGGCATGTATCGACCGTCAGGCCGAAGTGCGATATGACCTCCTTCGCTACCTTCAGGTTCATCGGGAGGTCGTCCACCACGAGAACCCTCGCCGCAGGCGCAGAGAACTGCTTGCCGGCGCTCGTCGCGTCCGCCCCCTCCCGCCTTACGTCGTTGATCACGTTGGCTACCGAGATGGAGTATGCAGGCAGCATGATGCTGTTTACGTCTTTGAAGGCCGAGATGTCCCCTATCTCGATCATGACGACGAACTGCGTGGAGATCTTGTCCCTGCCTAAGGCGTCCATGCAGTTCATGGCATACTTGGAGGAAACGAACACGTAGTCGTAGCCCTCTCCGGCAAGTTTGCCCATGAACTCCGCCATGGTCGCCGCGCATGACGGTCTGACCCCCAGGGAATCCATCGCCGTCACCATCGACTTCATCTGCGCTTGCTTCGGCTCAAAAATCAGGATTTTGATCTCCTCGGGGCGCTCGACGAACGCGCTTTTCGTGCCGTCCTCGAACGACTGAATTACGCTCGCCGTGAAGGTCGAGCCATGCCCGTACTCGCTCTCGACTGACACGCTGCCGCCCATGAGCGCGCAGTAGGCGCGCGCGATAACGAGACCCAGCCCGGTTCCCTCTATGCTCGGGTTCTTCCCGAAGCGGTAAAACTCCATGAAGAGCTTGTCGATGTTCTCGCTCTTTATCCCCACCCCGCTGTCCCTGACCTCAAAAACCAGCTCGATCGACTGCCCCTCGATCTTGCCGATGCGCACATCAAGGGAGATGAACCCTTTCTCCGTGTACTTCACGGCGTTTGTGAGGAGGTTGCTGACGACCTGCCGGACGCGGACGTCGTCGCCGATCAGCTCCTCCGGGATATTGGGATCCGTGCTGACGAAGAAGTCTGTCTGTCTGTCCTCGAGCCGCAGACGGATGACGTTTATGAGGTCGTTTATCATCGACGAGAAGTGATACTTCCTGTTCTCGATCTCCAGCCGCCCCGACTCTATCTTCGAAAAGTCCAGGATGTCGTTGATGATGGAGAGGAGCGTCTTTGCCGAGTGATTTATTATCCCGATGTACTCCTCCGTCTCAGGCAGGAGGTTCTTCCGCATGATCAGCTCGGACATGCCGAGGATCGAGTTCATCGGGGTGCGGATTTCGTGGCTCATCTTCGCCAGGAAGGACGATTTGCTCTTGTTCTCCTCCTCGGAGCGCGTCTTTTCCATGCTGAGCTGAATCAGGAGATAGCTCAGTATCAGCATGAATGTGATGCCTAGGGCCGAGAGGATTGCCGTCATGCTGCGGGCTTCCTTGTAATAGCTTCCGGTGGGCGTCGTTATGACGAGGTACCATCCGTCCCTCACCCTCTTGCAGTTGAATACCGCCGCCCTGCTGTCGCCGCTGATCAGCGACGCGCTGGTAAAGACCCGCTCCTCCGAGTCGTCGCGCATCAGCTCGTTTTTGAGTTCGTCGTTCACGTTTATCCGCTTGCCGACGGCGCCGGCGCTCGTAGAGGCCAGTACCGTCAGGTTCGAGTCCAGGAGCCATCCGTAGCTGCCGTCCTTGATGTTGAGCGATTCGATGCTCTGGGTTATGAGGGAAATGTCTATGTCGATGGCAATGACGCCGTAAGATTCGCCATACCATCCCCTCAAGTGCCGTGCAGCCGTGATGACCGGCTCTGCGTCCAGGCCGCCGTTGCCTGTCCGGGCAAAGATCACGTGGCCGTTTTTGCCCATGGCCTCGCGATACCAAGGGAGTTCCATCGGGTCATCCACGTCCGGCGCTTTTTTCCCGGAACTCGAGACGAACTCGCCGCCGACGTAACCGTAAAAGTCGGATAGCGAGAGCTGTCCGCTCAACTGCCACAGCAGCAGGCGGGACAGTTCGTGGAAATCATCGAGTATCTTTTCCTGCGCCTCCCTGTTGTTGAGGCGTTCCAGCATGAAGGAGGCGGCGTTTTCGAGGGCGATGTCCACCAGGCTCATCCTGTATGAGATGGACATCTCCGCCGCCGACAGGGTTCTCTCCGCGTCTGCGCGCAACTGTTTTTCGACAATGCGGCGCGAAAAAAAGGAACTGGTCAGCACCATGAGAAAAAAGGCGATGAAAACTAACGCCAACTGCGCCTTGTTTTTTTTAATCGTTTCCTTGATGTCAATAACGCGCCCCATGCCAGTCATCCGGTCAGAACGCTTTTCCAATAATCTGGCAGCTACTGGGGGCGATCTTTGCGGACGCCCCGACGAAAACGTCTGCCAGCAACGGGTCGAATTGCCGCCCTGCCTCCTCCGCTATTATTCCGAGCGCGTCCTCGTGCGAGAATGCCTTCTTGTAGGGCCTCTCAGAGACGAGGGCGTCGTACACGTCCACGATCGCCATCATCCGCCCCTCGAGCGGTATATCCTTCCCCGACAGGCCCCTGGGGTATCCCATGCCATTCCACTTTTCGTGGTGCGTGCCGGCCATGACCCTCGCCTGCGTCAGAAAGACGCTCTTCCTGGAATCCTGCTCGATCCTGTTGATGATATTCTCGCCGAACGTCGTGTGCTTTTTCATCTCGTCGAACTCGTCGGGGGAGAGTTTGCCAGGTTTGAGCAGGATGCTGTCTTTTATGGCTATCTTGCCCACGTCGTGCAGTTGCGCGGACTGGAAGAACAGCCGCTTGTCCCACGTCTTGATAATGTCGGCGTAGATGCCGGATCGCGTCATCTCGTCCAGCAGGAGTTCGAGCAGACGCCCCGTGCGCTCTACGTGGCCTCCGGTCACGTCGTCCCTGAATTCGACGAGGTCGCTTATCGTCTTGAGCAGCGCGTTTTGCAGCTCAAGGATAGAGGCCGTCTTTTCGTCCACCATCTGCTGGAGGTTGCCGTTGAGCCTTTCGAGGTCGCGCTTCTGGTCCTCCAGTTGAATTTGCAGTTCGACGCGCTTCAAGAGGATCTGCGGGGAGAACGGTTTTACGATGTAATCGACCGCGCCCAGCGAGAGTCCCTCTATCTCGCTGCTGGCGTCGGACTTTGATGTGAGGAAGATAACAGGGATATCCGCCGTGTCCGGGTTGGCTTTGAGGAGGCGTATGGCCTCGTAGCCGTTCATTTCAGGCATCATCACGTCGAGCAGTATCAGATCCGGCTTGGTCTCCTCCAAGAACCCGAACAGTTTTTTGGCGTTCGGCATTGTAAAGACGTCATATTGCCCCATGAGTGTGTTTCTCGCCAATTTGAGGATGATTGGGGTGTCGTCCACCAAGATGATCTTTTTGCGCTCCCTCAACATAAAACTGCCCTCCTTTCATTTTTTTTGCAGATATTTGGCATCTTGATATTTAGTGTATTTTGTTAGCAAAAACTGCCAGCATTTAGATTAAGAAGAGTGTATTTTAATAATATCCATTAAGAAACATAAAAAATTGATCGGGTGATCTTACAAACCGACTAGTGCGCCCTTTCACGGGAGGCACTTAATTTATATAATATCAATACAGTACTAGCATGAATACGATGATAATAATAAATCACCTTTGAATTCTTGTCAAACCTCCTTCTCCTCCAGATTTATCTCCGTATATATCCTAAACCACAGAAAAAATTGTATATTTGAGTATATAGGCTAATTCAGTACGTTATGGCAATAAGTAAATGTGACAATAAGGTTGTCTCAAGAAAATGTATTATAATTCACTGTCTTTATCAGCTTGTCTTGTACGCTGCGGAGCGGATCATGAGGCATTTGGCCCGATGGCCGGAAACGCTGCGCTATATTTCCGCATATGTGATAAATTAATGTATAATAGTCCGTAAAATTGAAAGAGGGGGCGCGCCCGTGACGGAGAAAACACTCGCCTTGACCCGTGGTTCTGGAATCGCGGCTCTCTATGTGGCATTGGTCATCGCCTTTCAGCCGATATCTTCCGGCCCTGTGCAGTTCCGCGTCGCGGAGGCGCTGACGCTGTTGCCGGTTTTGTGGGCGGAGGCGATACCGGGCCTCTTCGTCGGCTGCCTCGTCGCGAACATATTCGGGGGCCAGGGGTTCCTCGATATATTCCTTGGCAGCGCCGCAACGCTCGTGGCGGCTGTGCTCACCCGATACGCCCCGAACGTCACGCTCGCGGCCGCGTCTCCGGTCGCGGTAAACGGCATTGTGGTCGGCTGGTACCTCTCCATTATCACGGAAACGCCGTTCGTCGCGGCCGTCTTCTACGTCGCGGCAGGGGAGGCGATGGTCTGTTTCGCCTTGGGTATACCGCTCATTAAGGCTCTGAAGCGCTTGGATTTACACTTTGTTGATAAAAAATGACGCACCCCCTTGCGCTTATTCGCAGAATCGGCGAAACTAACATATGCATACATATCAGGTTTTTTGCTATTATGAGGACGTGATCGATTGAGGCAGTCGTTCAAGACCAAAATGAAGCAGATGTGGTTCCCTGCGGCCTTTCGTTTGCCGGAACCTGAGTTCACTCGCGAGCAGCTCGATCTTCTGGAAGATCTCATCCAGCTCATCCAGCCCACGCTCTCCCGAGAGGAGCAGGTCATGAGCGACGAACGCGGCAGCATGGCCCGATTTTTGGTAGACCTCGGGACCGGCATATGGCGCATCAGGCGAAAAATCGAGGGGCTCTCCAGGATGCCGAAGGAGATAAAGGACGCGCTGTACTCCCTTGAGAGCACGTGGGCCTCCATGTCCGAGGGCGGGGTGGAGATATTGGATCATACGGGCACGATACCTCTGAAGGACGAGGCGAAGGTCGTAGAGGTCCGCGAAATCCCGAACCTGACAAGGGATCAGGTGGTCGAGACGATAAAGCCGACGATAATGCTCAAGGGAGAGGTGATCCAGGTCGGCGAGGTCGTCATGGGGCGGGCCGTCAATCCCGCCCAGTCCGCGTTTTCCGCTGAGACGAAATCGGATTCTCCGCCCGCGGACGCCGCAGAGGACAGCGATGGCACGGGCGGCGCAGGGGACGGGGTTATCACGTCGCCTGAGGCGTTACAGGCGCCGGAGGGCGGCATGAATGAAGAAGCGAGTCAGATTCAGCCGGAGGGAGTAGATTTACCCGATACACAGCCCGCCGATGAGATCGGAGAGACTGGGGAAGCGTCCGATGCAGACGCGCCTGAAGCGCTTCCTGCCGATGAGCCGCAGCTTTATGACGAGATACCTGGCAATGATGGCGAGCCAGAAGAAGCGCCCGCCGCGCCTGAAGAGGTTCCTGCCGAGGCGTTGCCGTTCGATCCGGAAATTCCCGCCGCAGCGCCAGGCGAAATCCCTGTACAGGAGACGCTGGCCGCCGTTCCTGCCGAAGCAGAAATCTTGACTCTGGCCGAAACCGGGCCAGAAGCGGAACCAGAAGCGAAGCCCAAGAAAAAGAGGGCGGCCCGCAAGCCGAAGGCGGAGGCCGACGAAGAGCCGAAGCCCAAGAGGACGCGCCGGAAGAAAAAAACAGACGAGACGACGGAGGTGAGCGACGCTGGCTGAACATTCGAAGCACCATAGGGTACCTTACGATGTAAAGCTCGCGGAGGCTGACGAAAGCGGTCTTGGCGTTCACACCGAGGATATAATGGACGGGATGCAGAGGATAAAGGCAGTCGCGTCTCTCGTAGAGTCCGCGATTGTGTGGCGTGCGCAGTATATCGCCTGGAACGTCGATATCTTCAAGGCGGAGCAGCTTTTGTTCCGGCTCGTATTCAAGGAGGGGTCGCAGAACCCTCAGGCCATGGACATGCTCGCGAGGATATACTTCCAGCAGAGCAAGTACGAGAAGGCTAAGGATCTCTGGAACCGCGCTAGCGAGCTGCAACCCGGCAACCCGGCGCTCAAGAGGACTGCGGCGGCCATGCGGGGCATCGCGAAATCGCCGTCTGCGGCGCTCTTGCGGCACAAGGCACGAGTCCTTTTCGGCGCGGCCGTCATGCTCGCCTCCTTTTTCTTGGTCTGCTGGGGCGGCGTCCTGGGCTACAGGGCGCTCGGGCGATGGGCCGAGGGGCCTGTGGCCGTCCAGAACCTGGCCGGCATGTTCCACTACGAGTACGACTCAGTCACAAAGGGCATGGTCTATGTCCCCGGCCCTGCCGCCGTCGAATCTGCGGGCATCGCCCCCGTTTCGGTCGAGGACGACGGCATTTACAGCATGGGTTTTACCAGGAAAAAGGCTTCGAGCGGACGCGACCTGGGCCGGATCGAGGTGGTGGTTGAGCGCGTCGGGAGTACCCTCAAGGTCTCCGGCAGGATACCGGATTTGCACGTCCGCTATCTCGTGGAGCAGTCCCTCTGGGAGGTGCCAGGCATCACGGAACTCGACATGAGAGGGCTTGAGGTGGATCGTACGTACAGGGTGAACAGGGGCGACAGCCTCTGGATAATAGCCAAGAAAATTTACGGGAACGGGTCGGCCTGGACGCTTTTGGCCAAGATAAACAACCTCGAAAACCCGAACGTGCTGCGGGTAGGCCAGGATCTGGCCCTGCCGCTGGGTGACGAGATCCTGGTTCAGGACGCGGAATAATATTCAAGAGGAATTGGCATCACGCAGTCACCGGGATCCCCCGAAAGCCGCTACGGCGTCGGCGGCCATTTTCACGAATTCGGAGTACGGCAGCCCTGGCGTCCCGACGACTGCCACGTTGCACTTGTCCACCGGGATGAGGAATTTCTTGGCCCGGCTTTCGCCGACGGCCCTGGCCATCGCAGGGGTTATCTCGCCGAACATCGAGTTTGCCACCACTATGCCTATCGGGCCTATGATCGCGTCCGCGTCCGCGCAGGCGACCAGGACGGGGTTCTCGCCCGTGGCGCCGCGGTCCGCCCCTGCGGCCATCATGGCCACGGTCGCGGCGCTGTTCGTGCCGACAGCGAAAATTTGATCGCGGCCGTCCTCGGCAATCAGCTTTTTCCGGAGCGCCGCAATGACGCTCTTCCCGAGCGCCCCGCCCTGCCCGTCGATCACGACTATTTTCATGCCTCTTCCTTTTCCTCCTCCAGAGCCTCGCGCAGCAGGTATCCCGTATAGTCGTGGACGACCGGCTCATACGGCTGGTCAAAGAGCGGGGAGCTTATTATAAAGTCGGCGGAGGACTTGTTGCAGGCGATAACCGTGTTATACACGGTACACAAGCGCACCAGCGCCTTCACGTCCACGTCATGCGGCTGCGTCGTCATCGGGTCCGTCATGAATATGAGTATGTCGAGCTTGCCTTCGGCGATGAGCGCTCCCATCTGCTGATCGCCGCCGAGCGGGCCGGATTTGAGCTTCGTTATGCGGGGCGAGACGCCCTGGAACTCGTTTTTGAACATGTCTATTATGAGCTGCCCTGTGGTACCAGTGCAGATCATATTGTGCGGCGCGAGCTTCTCCGCGTTGTACCGTACCCATTCGAGGATGTCATGCTTCCTCGCGTCATGGGCCACGAGCCCGATATTTTTAACTTCCTCCATAACCCCGTCCCCTTTCGGCACCTATGCGGGTTACAGTGCCTCTCGCGGTATTTTAGCAGAAAATGTTTGCGAAAGGGCGTGACATGATATGGCGCAGACAAACATAAACACAAAGAAGATCTCGCGGCGGGATTAATTTCAGAAGGCCTTTTGACCGCTTTGTTGATGTTTCCAGACCTCCGTAAAACGGGGCTGTGGTTCGAGAGTTTGGGCGAGTACTTGAAACTAATATAATTTTATTGTATGATCGCAATAGTAAGTCGGTATTATTAAATATCATAGGCATATCCTTGGCTAAGGTGGCGTTTGCACTGCCGATGATGACAGAGGAAGTCAACAGGAGACTTCTCGAAAAGATGAAGCGCGAGATGGGAAATGAAGTGTTATCAATGCTCAGCGACAGCGCAGTGACGGAGGTCATGTTGAACGACGACTGTTCCGTCTGGGTTAGCCGCTTTGGGGCGGATGCTCCTGTCGACACCGGAGTCAGGATGTTGCCGGATCGCTCTTTGGCGTTTCTTGGCACAGTGGCGTCGTATTACGGCAAGACGATAAACTACGCGGAGACAGTTATTGCGGAAGTGCTTCCCCTCGACGGGTCGAGACTCAATGGCGTCATTCCGCCGACCACCGAGAAGCCGACTTTCAACATCCGCAAAAAAGCCTCGCGCATATTCACGCTTGACGATTATGTGGCAAAGGGGAGGATGACCGCCCAAGACAAGGAGACAATCCGCTCCGGCATAGCCTGGCGAATGAATTTTCTGATCGTCGGCGCTACGGGAAGCGGCAAGACAACCATGACAAACGCGATTTTGAACGAGATAAACCTTATACACCCGCATCACAGGATAGTTTCGATGGAGGACACGGAAGAGCTTCAGATACCTCAGAAAAATAAGGTCCGCATGTACACCGACGAACGCGTCTCAATGCAAAAGCTCCTCTTCACGGCAATGAGACAGAGCCCTGACCGCATCGTCATCGGAGAGATACGCAACGGGGCGGCGCTCGATCTTTTGAAAAGCTGGAATACGGGCCATCCGGGCGGAGTGACGACCATACACGCGAACGGTTGCCTGGAAGCTCTCGACAGGCTCGAAATGCTCATGCTGGAAGCCGTGCCGAACCCGATGCAACGCCTGATAGGCCAGGCGCTAGGGCTCGTGCTCCACAACGAACGGCTGGAGAACGGTCCCGCACTCACTGAGATCATGGAGGTGATAGGCTACAACTCCGAAAAAAGCGAGTATGAGGTGAAATGGATCAAGAAAACAGAAAAACATTATCACTAAAAAATATTGGCGAGAGGTGAATCATATATGAAAAAGAAAAACGGGTGCACTGATGTATTGTTTTTAATGTTTATCGCTTCCTTGTTGTGCTTGTCGTTTGCCGACGCCGCTTTCGCGGTGACCGGTGATTCATTGCCGTGGAGCACCGGGCTTACCGTGCTGATGAACTCCCTCACCGGCCCTGTGGCCGGTATCCTGTCACTGATTGCGATAGTAGGCGCCGGGGCGGCGCTCCTTTTCGGGGGAAACATCCAGGGCTTCATGCGCACGTCGGTGTACCTCGTGCTGGTCATCGGGCTCGTGGTCGGGGCGGCCGGCTTGTTGAAGGCATTCTACAGCGGTTCCTCCGCCAACGTGCCGTTTGTTGAATTTTTGCTGTAAGAGCGGACATGGCAGCAGAAAAAGCCCGTCAGCTCTCCATCAACCAGAGCATGACAAAACCGCTCCTGATACTGGGCTGCGACAGGACGTTGTTTCTGGTGGGCTGCCTTGCCTGCCTGTACGTCGGGTTCAACGTCGGGATATCGAAGGGCCGCATATTTGTAGCTCTGCTGTCCGCCATGGCTTGGTTTTTGATAAATTTCGCGCTGCGTCTGATGGGCAGAGCCGATCCCCTCATGTTCGACGTATTCAAACGCTACTCGCAGTACTCGGACAAGCCTTTCCACAATCAGTTTTTCTTCCCCGCGCACAGCGCCGCCGGCACTAGAACGCCCCCTTTCATGCGCAAGAGGTGGCTTTGATCTTGGCGCTCGGGACAGGCTTTGACGCGTACCTTCAATACTATGCAATGGTAGAACCCGGGGTAATGTTGCTTAAAAACGGGGCTTACCTCGGCGGTTTCCTCTACCGGGGGCCTGATCTCGAAAGCGCCACGGTTGACGAGGCAGAGTGGCTGTCGACGTCTTTCAATAACGCGCTCAAAAGCCTTGACGTGGGCTGGATGATCCATCAAGTCATAGTCAGGGTTCCGTCCTCCGATTATCCTGTCGGTTACTTTCTCGAACCGACAAACGCCCTCATCGACAACGAGCGTTACATGCAATTTACTGGAGAGGAAGCTCATTTCGAGACGTTCGCGTACATTTTCCTCACCTACCTGCCTCCGATCAGAGAGCGTATAGGCGTATTGAAAAAACTCGGGGATTTCCTGATGGGCAGAGTCGGGGATGAAGGGGTGACGTATCTCGACAGGGATATAAAACGGTTCAACGAATTTATCATGAGATTCCAGACGAGCTTCTCTCAGACCGTGCGTTTCAAGAGGCTCACATACACGCCGGATAATGACGAATTGCTGCGCGCCCTTAACATGATAATGAACAAGGAAAAGCACCTCTGCCTGTTGCCGGATCCGCCCGACAGCCTCGACGCATACCTTTCGAGGGATGTGGAAAACGGCCGTCTGCTGGTCTACGACGGACAAGCGACGGCCGTGCTGAGCGTGGAGGGATTCCCGTCGTATTCACGGCCCGGGATGTTGGCCGACATTGAGCAGATCCCGACGGACATGGTCTGGTCGTCACGTTTTATCGTAACGGATCAGCATTACGCCAGGAGCAAGGTGAAATCAGACCGTAAGAAATGGCAGCAGAAAGTCTATCCGTTTATGGCCGCCATGATGAACAACACGAGCGCGCCGCCCGATCAGTACGCGCTTCAGATGGTCGACGAGCTTGACTCGGCGTTGGGGCTCATAGAGCAGGGAGTGATCATCTACGGGCATTACACCTCGACCGTCATCCTGAAGGACGAGAGCGAGGAGAGGCTTCAGGCCAAAGTCCGCGACATGACCAAGCTATTCGAACGGTGTGGCTTCAACGTGAGGGCGGAGGGGATGAATGCTATCGAGGCTTTTTTGGGCGCGCTGCCCGGACACGGGCGCGAGAACGTCAGGAAGCCCTTCCTTCACAGCTTGAACTACTCCGACATGGCGCCACTTACAAATCACTGGGCCGGCGCCGAATTTTGCCCGTGCCCCCCGCCAAACTACCCCAAATACAGCCCGCCGCTGCTGCAGGCGGCAACTGTCGGGACCACGCCGTTTCGCCTGAATTTGCACGTCGACGATGTCGGGCACACCCTCATACTCGGCCCGACCGGCGCGGGCAAATCGACTCTTCTGGCGCTTCTGGTCTCTCAATTCGAGAGGTACAAGGGTTCGCAGGTGTTCGTATTCGACAAGGGATATTCAATGTACGCGCTGACCGCCGCCTGCAATGACGCCGTCCATTACAACGTCGGCGCGGCGGCCGAGAA
>JAISFV010000122.1 GCA_031263445.1 Synergistaceae bacterium
GGCGGGTAGACGCCCATGTCGGCGATGAATATCTTGCAGATGTCAGGGTCGAACGCCGTCTCGTTGGCGCTCATTATGAAGTTGAAGGACAGCTTTGACGAGACAGCGTTTTTGTACACCCTGGGCGACGTCATGGCGTCGAAGGTATCGGCCACGGCCAGTATCCGGCCGATCAGCGAAATCTGAGCCCCGACCAGGCCCCTGGGGTAGCCGGAGCCGTCGTAGCGCTCGTGGTGTGTCATTATGCCCTCCAGGACATCCTTGTCGGTGATCCCTGCCTCCTTGCAGATGGAAACGCTGTGGCTGATATGCTCCCTCACGACATCCATCTCCTCCGGAGTGAGGGAGTCTTTCTTGTTCAGTATCTCTCTCGGTATGCGCGTCTTGCCGACATCGAACATAAGCCCTGCCTGTACGGCCTTCTCGATCAGCGAATCCGGCGCCTTTTTCTCCTCGACGAGCCTTTTGGCTATGTAGCCCGCCAGGAGCGAGACGTTTATGGCGTGGCTATGGGTGTACTGGTCGCTGTCCGACGACATGAGCGAGATGGCTATCTGCGACACGCCCTTCAGCTCTTTAATGAGCGACTTCCCGAGAGCCTCAACCTCGCCCTTTGGCACGGTGTACTTATTGTCGAGCGTGACGGACGAGTAAATATTGTCCACGGCCGATTGCGTGCGAGAGGCCACCTCGCTGTCTATGACCGATATGGACTCGTCGAACTCCTTCAGCCGCTCTATGACCTCGCTGTCGTCTACGTCGTTCGGTATCTCGATGTCGACGTTTTTGACGCCTATCCGCGTGAGGGTGTCTATTATGCGCTTAGGCCTGTCCAGCCCCTCCGTGAGCTTGCTGATGGGGATTTTGCTTGGGATGAGGACCGTAGTCCCCGTCTGTGACAGCACGTCCCTCACGAGCCACGCGTCAGGATGCTTCAGGAGCTCTTCCACAGGGATTTTCATCTTGTAATAAGGAGCAGTCTTCACGTATTTTCCCTCCTCGTTAGGAGCTATGTAATTCAAGGGATGTCATATAGCAGGTCTGTTTTTTCAGCCTTCGCTTATATTATACCTTTTCAGCCATATTTCAAACACTTCCGTAATGTCAAATCTCCTGGCGGCCAAACCAGGGCCGGTGACCGTCGTCCGGAGGCGTCCCGGTTATTGTATAATGACGGCGTGCCGCGCAGCCAGAGCGTTACGCGAAGGCTGATTTACTGAAAGGGTGTGGGTGTTGGACAACAGATTGATTGAGGTAACGCGGGAGCTGGTCAAGTCATACGGCGTCTCCCTGCTCGAAGACCCGGAGCGCCTCGGGCAGTTGCTGGAGGACAAGTGCGAGGGGCGCGGGCGGGAGATATTTCTGCTCTCGTTCGCTCTCAAGGATATTATAAAGGGCGGACGCCTGCCCGACGCAGACGAACTCGCCGCGCGCCGCTCGGACGCGTCCGAAGGGCTGTGTTCCCGCCTGGGTTTTTCGCGCGCGGACGCAGAGTGGGCGGTCGACGCCATTTCGTCCATCCTTGAGGCCGGCGCCGAGTCGCCGTCCCCACGCAGCCAGATCGAGGCGCGCCGGGGTTTCCTGAGCGGCATCGAAGACGTAGGCGATAGCCTGGCAAAGCGCCCGCGCACCGCGCCGCTCCGCAAAAAGGCTTTCAGGAACGGGTTCCTGCTCCTCTGCATACTGTCGCTCTTCTTGGCGCTCTTCGTCCGCGTGACGGGCGCGCGAGTCACACAGGCCGACGAGCACAGGCTGCTCTTTCTGGCCCACCTCTCCGGGCCGGACGCGGCCTTGGGTCACGTGCGCCTGAAAGGGGCGCAGCTCGCGGCAGATCAGATAAACGATCAGGGCGGGGTCAAGGGCAGGATGATCCGCATCCAGGCGCAGGACATGCCACAGGATCCCGCCCTGGCTGTGCGCGCCGCCCTAGGCATTCTGAGCGAAAACAGGGCTACTGCGATCATCTCGTCCTGCAACGACAGCGTGAACATAGCCTTGGCCGCCCTCGCGGACAAAAACGAGATCCCGCTCATCTCGACCGAGTCGGGACACGCGGGCGTCACGATGGCGACCGACGAGAGGCCGTGGCTGTACTCGTTCAGCGTCACGCCCGACAACGCCTATATGGGCAGTACGATGGCATACTTTATCTCCCAGGGCTTGAATCGCAAAAAGAGCGCAGTCCTCTTCCGGGCGGGCGACGAGGCGTCATCCGAGATAGCGGAGTCATTCATGGCGGCAAACGAGGCGTTCGGCGGCAGCGCCGCTTACGCATCCCCGTTCGGCGTCCGCGGGCTGACGCGGGGCGACGCGGAACAGATACTGTCATCCGGGGCGGAAGCGGTGGTATTCGTCTGTGAGCCGGACATAGGGGTGGCGAGGTCCCTGAAGACGCTGCGCGGCGCCGGCTACAGCGGGACCGCCTTGGGGCTGGGATACGGCGGGATCCTGCGCGCGGAGGCGGGGAACGCGCTCGACGGCAGTTGGTGGATCCTCCCCGCCTCGATGGACGACCCTCAGTTGCAGTCGTTCCAGACGAGCTACCGCGACAGATACAACGAGCGCGTCTCGTGGGCCGACTTCCCGGAGGCAATACTGGCGTTCGATTCCGTCCGATGGATGGCCGACGCTCTCTACAGGGCCAAAGGTTTCCAGGGAGAGGCACTCCGCCACGCTCTTTTGTCCACGCAGAACCTCGCCCTGGCCCACGCTACGCTCACGACAGACCCGAGGACGCACACCCCTTGGAATAAGGCCGTCGCTCTGATATACTGTGACGACGGCAGTGAAAGGTTTCAAAAGCGCTTCAGACCAAAATAATACGTATTATTGCGGTGACTTGTGTTAAAATAGTTTATATTTACGTGATAAAATTACGCAGTGCTGGTAGTTTTTTGGCGCAACACAGTTCGAAATTTTTCGCAGAACGGCAGGAGGTAGATGCATGAGGCTTTTGACGCGCTCCGATTATGATGGTCTGATGTGCGCGGTTCTTTTGAAAGAACTCAATATGTACGGCGACGTTAAATTTGTCCACCCAAAGGACATACAGGACGGCATAGTGCCTGTCACCAGTGAGGATATCCTGGTGAATATCCCGTACGTCCCGGGCTGCGGCGTCTGGTTCGACCATCACACCAGCGAGGCGGAGCGAGGGCTCGCGAAGGACGCGGTTTTCGAGGGATCGAGCTGGCCCGCGCCTAGCTGCGCCAGGGTGATATACGAGTTCTACGGCGGAGACGAAAAACTAGGCAAGTACAAGGAGATGGTCGAGGCCACCGACAAGGCCGACTCCGCTCAGTTCACCCGGGACGAGATACTGAACCCACACAGGTGGGATCTGCTCTCGTTCATCATGGATCCCCGCACGGGGCTGGGCCGTTACCGCGACTACAGGATCTCGAACTACCAGCTAATGATGATGCTGATAGAGGAACTCCGCAACAAGACGGTGGACGAAATACTCGAAATCGAGGACGTGCAGGAGCGCGTAAGGCGTTACGAGGACCACAAGCCGCATTTCCTGCAGATGATGTTCGAGTACTCGACGGCGGCGGGCGACGTGATCGTGACGGACCTGCGGGACGTCCCGGAGACCTACGTCGGGAACAGGCACGTGATATACGCCCTCTACCCGTACCAGAACATCAGCATCCGCATATTCGACGGCAAGGACAAGGAATTTTGCGTATTCTCCGTCGGCTACAGCATATTGAACAGGACATCGACCGTGGACGTTGGCTCGCTGATGCTGAGGTACAACGGCGGAGGACACAAGGCCGTCGGCACCTGCCAGGTCCCTTACGAGAGGGCCGATGCGATCTTGGACGAGATGCTGCGCTATATCAACATCGAGCATAAGTCCGAGAAAAAATGAAGGGGCTATGACGCCTCCGGGATTGGATGACGGCTCCAGGCAGTTGCCTGGAGTTTTTGCTGGCGGCACGGTGTCCGCCAGGGCAGTCATCGAAATAGGCACGAACTCAATAAAGCTGCTGGTCATGGAACTACGCTCGGATGGCGCGGACGTCATGGCCGACCGCAACGAGATAGCGCGCCTCGGAGAAGGCGCGGCCGCAAGCGGATGGCTTTCGGAAGCTGCCATCGACAGGGCCATGCCCGTCATCGCGGACATGGCGGACGAGGCGCGGTCACTCGGCTGCGAGTCGCCGCTCGCTGTGGCTACCCAGGCCGTCCGGGCCGCCTCGAACGCGGAGGATTTCAAAAAACGCGTAAAGCGCGAGTGCGGCGTCGACTTAAATGTCATTTCCGGCGAGGAGGAGGCCGACCTTTCCTTTCGCGCCGTCCTCTCCGCCCTCCCGGCGAGCGTCGCTCGGATATGCGCGTTCGACGTGGGCGGCGGCAGCAGCGAGATCGTCGCAGGGAACGACGGCGGCGTCGCTTACCGCCGCAGCGTCCCTGTCGGCGCACTCTCGCTGCACGACGAGTTTTTCAGTGGCGCGGGTGAGAGCGGGCCCGTCAGCGGTGAAATTCTGGAGGCCGCCGCCGGCAAGGTGCGGACGGCGCTCAGGGACGAAGCACAGGGCGGGCTAGACGAAATCCCAGGGGCTTGCGGCGCCGCAGTCGCCGGGGTCGGCGGCACGATTACGACGCTGGCCGCCGTCACGTTACAGGCCGAACCGTATGACGCGTCGAAGGTATCAGGCACAAAACTCTCTGCCCGTGAACTAAGCCGCCAGATAAAGCTGTTCGCCGAGACGAGCGTACCGGACCGCGCGCGCATAAAGGGCCTCAATCCAAAGAGGGCGGACATCATCCTGGCCGGCGCGTGCATCGTCCGCGAACTGATCGATTACGCCCGCGCGGACGGCCTTATCGCTCTCGACCGCGGGCTGCGCTACGGGGTCATGGAAAAATATTTCGGGTTGAAAGCTGAAAGTTATTACGTCCCTGGAAAACGCCTTGTTTAAAGGGAAATTTCAAGATATAATCATAACAAATATAAGATAAGGGGTGGTTTGATATGCAGGATTACGAATATAAGAAGGTTTCGGCGGCGGGGGACATCGCGCTCCAGGGGCTCATGACGAAGGTTTACATGTGGATGGGGCTGGGGCTTTTGACGACGGCCGCCGTGTCCTATTACGCGGCCTCGTCCGGACAGGTGATTTACTTCCTCATCGGGCGCAGCATTACGCCGTTTTTGATCCTGGCGGTGGCCGAACTGGGGATCGTCTTTTTCCTGTCGAGCAGGATAGCGAAGATGAGCCAGGCCACGGCGAGCGCCCTATTCTTCGTCTACTCCGCGCTGAACGGCCTTACGATAGCGCCGTTGCTCCTGGTCTATACCGGAAGCTCCGTGGCCTCGGCGTTCTTCTCCACGGCGGGGATGTTCGGCGCGATGAGCGTCTACGGGACGGTGACGAAGCGGGATCTATCTGGGTGGGGGAGCTTCCTCATGATGGGCCTGATCGGGCTAGTGATAGCGAGCGTGGCAAATATATTTTTCGCAAGCGAACGGACGAGCCTGGTGATCGCCATCATGGGCGTGTTTATCTTCACCGGCCTCACGGCTTACGACACGTTCAAGATCCGCGCCATGGCCTCCGGCGTACCAGGAGACGACGAGTCGGCCGGCAAGTTCGCAGTCTTGGGCGCGCTGACGCTCTACCTGGACTTCATCAACATGTTCATTTTCCTCCTCCGCATCTTCGGGAAGAGAAGGTAGCCATTCCCGTATCGTAAGCTCCGAGAACAAACCGGCTTCTGAGTCTGGCCAGGATTCCGGCGCTGATTTATAGTCAGGGGCCTAAAGGGTGAAGATTTAAACCACCCTAGGCCTCTGTGTCCTAAAACGGTAAAATAGCGTTTCCTAAATTATAGGAGTGGGCAGATGCTGGAGGCTGCGATTGCCGACATACGCGAGAAAATACGCGTCGGAACCTGTTCGTGGACGGATAAGACGCTGTTAAAGAGCGGATTTTACCCGCCTTCGGCCACGACGCCCGCATCGCGCCTCGCGCACTACTCCGGCATTTTCAGCACGGTAGAGGTCGACTCCACCTATTACGCCCTGCCCGACCCGGGGAACATCTTCCGATGGCTGGCCGGCACCCCGAAAAACTTCACCTTCGGCGTGAAGGCATTTTCAGTATTCACGTTCCACCGCGCCAAGCTCGCGTCCCTGCCTCCGTGGCTCCGAGAAGAACTAGGCAGCCGGGGAGGCGTCCCGCGCGACGCCTCCGCTCTCGTGCGGAGGGAGGATCTCACCTCCGCCCAGAGGAAGCGACTCTTCGAGGAATTCGTCTCTCCCGTCCGGATTCTGCACGACTCTGGCCGCCTCGCGTACCTGCTCTTCCAATTTCCGCCGTACTGGAAATTCAGCAGGGAGGGGCTGGTCTACTTCAGGCGGCTGAGGGAAGAGAGCGGCCCGATGCCGCTTGCCGTCGAGGTGAGGAACAACTCCTGGTTCGCCCCCGGCAACGACGAGAAATTCATCAAGGCGCTTGAGGCGGAAAATATCGCCTACGCGGCGGTCGACGAGCCGGACATCGGCTGGACGGTGGGAACGGCCTGGCCGATTACGGCTGAGTGGGGTACGCTGGCGCGGTTCCACGGGCGCAACAGCGCCGGATGGCGCAACAGGCGCGCTTCCGTATACGAGCGCTTCGACTACGAGTACAGCCCCTCAGAGCTGGAGGAATGGGTCTTCAGGATCAAAGACGCGATGAAGGCGAAAATCGTCTATCTGATGTACAATAACTGCGTCGGAGACAAGGCGGTGAACGCGGCGCTCACGATGATGGAGATGCTGGGACTGCCGACAGCCGGGTTGCGCTTCCCTCGGCAAAAAAACCTGCTTTAAAGAAAGGCCCGTTTCTTGCCAGGCGTCTAAAGGGTGAAGGCTAAACCGTGCCCGCCTCACTAAATATCTGAATGTCGTTTTAAGCGAATTAATCCGCCCGGCCATAGGAACCGTCATGGGTTATAATGTACGGACAGGAGAGGTCTCATGATTTTAAAGAAAGAATTCACGTTCGACGCGGCCCATAACCTCGTGAAGTATCACGGCAAGTGCGAGCGCCTTCACGGGCACACGTACAGGATGTCGGTCGCCGTCAGGGGGACGCCTGATGGCGAGGGGATGATCGTGGATTTCCTTGAGGTCAAGAGGATCGTGAACGAGGAGGTCGTCTCCAAATTCGACCACGCATACCTCAACGACACCTTCGAACAGCCGTCGGCCGAGAACATCGCGCGCTTCGTCTTCGAGAGGCTCGACCCGCTCATCAGGGGCGAAAATTACGCGCTGCACGAGGTGGAGCTGTGGGAGTCACCTTCCTCGTCTGTCGTCTTCGGACGCGAGGATCTTTAAAGACAGATATTCAATTTTGGACGGGGGAAATGAGATTGGATGACAGAATAAAGGCGCGGTTTTCGGACAACGCGCTGAAGGTGCTGGAGAGAAGGTATCTGAGGAAGGATGACGCGGGGGCGATCATAGAGGGGCCGGAGGACATGCTCTGGAGGGTGGCTTCCGCGGTCGCCCGCTCCGAGGCGGCGTTCGGGGAGGACGAGAGCGGGTGGGCCGTGAAATTCTACAACATGATGGCGCGCCTGGACTTCCTGCCGAACTCGCCCACGCTCATGAACGCCGGGACACCGAAGGGCCAGCTCTCGGCCTGCTTCGTCTTGCCGATAGGCGACAGCATGGAGGACATATTCGGGGCGCTCGCCTCTACGGCGCTCGTGCACAAGAGCGGAGGAGGGACTGGCTTTAACTTTTCGGAGCTGAGGCCGGCGGGCGACCGGGTGAGGAGCACGTCCGGCGTCGCGTCCGGGCCGATATCCTTCATGGAGCTGTTCGACCACACCACTGAGGTCGTCAAGCAGGGGGGGACGCGCAGGGGCGCGAACATGGGCATACTGTCGGCGTCCCACCCCGACGTGCTCGACTTCGTGAAGGCAAAGACCGAGAACGGGAAGCTCACGAACTTCAACATCTCAGTCGGCATCACGGACGCCTTCATGGACGCGGTGCGCAGCGGCGGCAACTGGGATCTCGTCAACCCGAGGACTGGCGAGAAGAGCAGCGCGATCCAGGCGTCCGAGCTATGGGATCTCCTCATAGAAAGCGCGTGGAGGACGGGCGACCCCGGCGTACTGTTCGTTGACAGGATCGAGGAGGCGAACACGGTCCCCTCCTGCGGGAGGCTGGACAGCACGAACCCGTGCGGAGAGCAG
The DNA here is from genome assembly GCA_031263445.1 of Synergistaceae bacterium. Classification (GTDB taxonomy): domain Bacteria; phylum Synergistota; class Synergistia; order Synergistales; family Synergistaceae; genus JAIRNC01. Next base: position 8,206 of record JAISFV010000122.1, read on the forward strand.
CCGCTCCTGCCATACGAGAGCTGCAACCTGGGCTCCATAAACCTCATTCATATGACGGACGGCAGGGAGATAAACTGGGATCACCTGGAAGAGACCGTCCGCCTGGCCGTGCGTTTCCTCGACGACGTGATAGACACGAACAGCTATCCGCTCGAGAAGATCGAGAAGATGACGAAGGGCAACCGCAAGATAGGCCTGGGCGTCATGGGCTGGGCAGAGCTGCTCTTCACGAGGGGCGTCCGCTACGGCAGCCGGGAGTCCGTCGAGCTCGCCGAGAGGGTAATGGGCTTCATACAGAAGATCGGCCACGACGAGAGCGAGTCGCTAGCGGAAGCCCGAGGCGCGTTCCCGAACTGGGCCGGCAGCCTGTGGGACAAGAAGGGCAGGAAGATGCGTAACGCCACCGTGACGACCATCGCGCCAACGGGGACGATATCGATGATCGCGGAGTGTTCGAGCGGCATCGAGCCAGTCTTCGCGCTAGCGTACAGGAGGAAGGCGCTGGACAACGACACGCTGGTCTATGTCAACTCGTATCTGGAAGAGGCGATGGCCCGGCACGGCGACCCGAGCGGCGCCATCCTGGAGCAGGTCCTGTCGGGCGGGACGCTTTCAGGGACGGAGGCCCCGCGCGCCCTCAAGGAGGTGTTCGTGACCGCGCACGACATACCGTTCGCGGAACACGTCGAGATGCAGGCCGCCTTCCAGAAGTTCACTGACAACGCCGTCAGCAAGACGATAAATCTGCCGAACTCGGCCACGTCCGACGACGTGAGGAGCGCCTACCTGCTGGCGTTCGAGATGTCGTGCAAGGGGATCACGATCTACCGGGACCGCTGCAAGGAGTCCCAGGTGCTGTACCACGGCGCGCATAAGGATGCCCCGGCGGCGGCGGGAGGAAACGGCATCAAGCCGCGCAAGCGCCCGTCCAACCTACAGGGGACGACGGTCAAGATACGCACGAGCTTCGGCAACCTGTACCTTACGCTGAACCAGCTCGGCGGGCGGCCGTTCGAACTGTTCGCAACGCTGGGCAAGTCGGGCAAAGATACCCAGGCCCACACGGAGGCGCTGGGGAGGCTGATATCGCTCGCGCTGCGGAGCGGCGTTACGGTGAGGGACATCATAGAGCAGCTCAAGGGGATCGGCGGCAGCCAGCCCGTGTTCGAGAACGACGGGATAATCCTGAGCCTGCCCGACGCGATAGCGCAGGGCCTGGAAAGAGCCCTCGGGGAAACGGTTGAAATAGTCAGGGACGACATGTGTCCGTCCTGCGGCGCGCCGACGGTTCACGCGGAGGGCTGTCTGCGTTGCGTGTCGTGCGACTACTCGAAGTGCTTTTAAAGCAAGTCTCAGGTGCGCGAGAAAAAAGAGCAGAGGCCGGAAGGTAAACTCGGGCCTAAAATAATATACTGCGCCTCCGTGGCGGCTATTGTAGTCCTCTGGGCCGTCGCGTTCAGGTCGTATTTCGAACAGTACGACAGCGCGCACCCGGAGGTAGCGTGGGCGCTCCCGTGGGTTCAAGTGGACACGATTATGGCGAGCGGCGTGTACCTGTGGAACGAGACTGAGGTGAAAGCGCCCGCGTCCGGGACGGTGAGCTTCCCGAGCGGGACAGGGCCGCTACGGGTGGCGAAAGGCGCGCTCCTGGCCCGCGTGGGCGGCAAGGACGTCAGGGCGGGCCAGGAGGGGTATTTTCTGGCAGGCTCGGACGGCATGGAGGGCAAGTGGAGATACCCCACGCTCTGGCCGGGCCATGACGAACTGCCCAGCGCGGCGGCAGTGACAATGACAAAAGAGGGGCAGAATGTGAAAGACGGCACCGTGATCGGCAAGATCGTCCTGCAGCCGCAGGATCTCCGGTTCATCGGCTACGCGGATCTGACGGGCAATTTGGAAGAAGACCTTGCGTCAAACAGAGTAATGGTTAAAATGGACGTACTGGACACTCCCTCCCACGCGCCTGTGAGGGTTTACGAGAGGGTAGGGCACAGGGCCAAGATGTACCTCACGGTCCCCTGGTTCCCTCCGGACGTGGCGCTGTCCAGAAACTGCGAGATGATAATAGAGGCGGGGACATCGACTGGCGTCACCGTCCCAGAGTCATCAGTCATATTGAAGGGCGGCGTGCGCGGGGCTTTTGTGCTGAAGGGTTCGGAGGCCGCTTTCGCGAAGGTTGAGGGCCGCTCGATAGGGGGAAACCGTTTTCTGGTGACGAGCGGCGTCAAACTCGGGGACGCGGTCATAGTGAACGCCAGCTCGGCCCGTGAGGGCAGGGTACGGCTCTGGTAAAAAGGTTGGAGTGCGAATGAGCGATATTACGGTCGAAGCGATGCGGGAAAACATAATCGGGATTCGCGCCAGGATAGATGCGGCGGCGAAGCGCTCCGGCAGGAAGGCGGAGGACATTACGCTCATAGCTGTCTCTAAATTTCAGCCCCTGGAGTCTTTGTATATGGCGCTGGACTGTGGTATAACTATTTTTGGCGAGAACAGGGTGCAGGAGCGGGAGCAAAAAGCCGCAGCCTGGGCGCGCGAGAGGGCGGAGTGGCACATGATAGGCCATCTCCAGCGCAACAAAGCCAGGAAGGCGGCAGAGCTTTTCGACTGCGTCCAGAGCGTCGACAGTTTCGAACTCGCCTCGGCGCTCGACAGGATCGTTGTCGAAAAGGCCTGTCCGGGCTTGAAGGCAGGGCCATTTGTTATTATGATAGAGGCCAACACGTCCGGGGAGGAATCGAAGAGCGGGGTCTCTCCGGATAGCTGTGTAGCGCTGGCTGAGAAAATAATCAGCGAATGCCCCAACCTCCGGGCCGATGGCTTTATGACGATAGGCCCGCTCGCCGGGGCCGGCGAAACCAGGCGATCCTTCGCGTTCCTGCGAACGCTTGCGGGGGAGGCGAAGGCCAAACTAGGGTTAAAAGCCCGCCATCTGTCCATGGGCATGAGCGGCGACTTCGAGGCCGCCATAGAGGAGGGCGCCACGATCGTGCGGATCGGGACAGGGATCTTCGGGGCGAGGCGGTTGCGGGATAAATTGTAATACGACTTTAAAGCTGTCTCAAACGGGGGGTATGGTTGTGGGCGAACTTTTAACTTCTTTGGACGTAGTCAACCAGGGGTTTAAAAAGACAATGAGGGGATACGACCCCGCCGAGGTGGACGAGTTCCTTGACAAGGTCGCGGAGTGCATACAGGCATACGTGCAGAAAACCAAGGATTGCGAGCGCATCATCGCCGAACAGGGCGAGAGGCTCGGCGACTACGACAACATAAAGGGCTCGCTCCACGAGGCGCTCCTGATGGCGCAGAGGAGCGCCGAGGAGAAGGTGAGCAACGCCACGGCCATAGCCGAGGAGAAACTGAGCCAGGCTAACGCCTATGCCTCCGACATCATAGCAGAGGCCAAAACCAAGGCGGAGAAGATCATCAGGGACGCGGAGCAGGAGGTCACGGAGTGCGGGATCGAGGTGCAGTCACTGCACTCCCTGCGCGACTCTGGATACGCCAACATCCGCTCGTTCATCCGCGAGATGAGCGATGCCATCGAGAGAGCCGAAAGCAGCGGGAAACTCAAGGCGCCTGACCGTGCCGCATCCGCCACGCACAAGGATCTGCCGTCTCGGAGCAGCGCGTCCGCGCCCGCCATATCCTCGCTCGAGTTTGACAGGATCGAGAAGAGCGAGGAGGCCAAAAAACAGGAGCTGTCGAACACGCTCAACATCCTTGGCATAGACCCTAGCCTCCTCAACTCCGACATGAGGATCGACAGATAAGGGAGACGGATTCTGCGGGCAGCCTGGCCGGCGTCGGGCCGAAACGGCTGCTCCTGCTATCTCGCCTGGGAATACAGACCGTCCATGACATCCTGTACCACCTGCCTGTAAGATACGAGGACAGGCGGACTGTAACGCCGATAGGCGATCTGGCTGACAAGCTCTCGCATGACGGCGTGCCTGCGGTCGTCACTGGCCGCGTGGGAGATCTCCGGATCCGCCCGGCCCGCGTCAGGAGCATCAGCGTCGCGACGTTCGATGCAGAGGATCCGACAGGCCGCGCCAGGGTGACGCTCTTCGGCGGGCCGAGGTCTTTTTTGGGGCTCCGCGAAGGGGCGAGGGTGATCCTCTACGGAACCCCCGAACGGCAAGAAAATCAAGAAAAAAACATTGTGTTTCGAAGCCCGGACTGGGCGATCCTGAAAGAACCCCCCGCGTCAGGCGCTGACGGGCCGAGCGCCGCAATACCGGCCGAATGGGCCAGGCTCCTCCCCGTATACCCTGCCGTAAAGGGTCTGCCTAGCAAGCTGCTCGCCGCGATAATTTACAGTTGCGTCACGTCACCCGGCCTTATCTTGACTGACCCCTTGCCGCCGGAAATTTTAAGAAAACACGGCTTCCCGACTCTGCCCGAGGCCATCAGCGGGGTACACGCGCCGCGCTCTCTGGAGGAGATCGAGCCGTCCCGCAGGAGGCTCGCTTATCAGGAGCTGTACGAGATCCAGGCAAAGGTCCATGAAGCAGCGGACGAACGCAAGAAGAGAAAAGCCCCGTCCCTCGCGCGCGGCGCCGGCGCTATCGCCGAATTGAGCGAAACGCTCAGCTTCAGCCTCACTCCGTATCAATTGGACGCCATAAGCGAAATCTCACGCGACATGGGC
>JAISFV010000133.1 GCA_031263445.1 Synergistaceae bacterium
GGCTTCCGCTCGATTTTTTCCTCCAGCGCGGACAAATCCCCGCTCTCCGCCACTGTTTCGAGATCAGACGCCAGCGCAGCGATTATTCTGGCGCGCGGGCCGCTTGCGCCTTCCGCTTCGGAATAGAGCTGACCCGCCAGTTCGGACGCCCTTGCCTTCAACGTTTCAGGGGTTTCCTGCAAACCCTCTAGTTCGGACAATATCCCCTCCGGTGTCAGGTGACCGGATTCGGCTTGGGCGGTATCGCCCGCGCGCTCCTCTTTCTCTATCAGCTTTTGAATTTCCGCGAGGAGGGCTTTGATGCTCTCCAGCGTGGACGCGCTCGTTTCGTCGTCGTCCTCGTCTTCCTCAAGGGACGCCTCAGCCAGCTTCGCGGCGATATTGGCCGCGCCGCCCGGGCCGCCGTGCCTTCGAGCGAGCTTTTCCTGTATTACGGACAAATCCCCGCTCTCCGCCACTGTTTCGAGATCGCCCGCCAGCTCGCTCAGCATATCAGCCCTCATGCCGACGGCGCTGCCCGCCTCTTCCGTGACCTCAGCCGCTAACGCCGCCGCCCGTTCCTTCAACTGTTCCGGGTCGTCCTGGAGCTCCAGCAGTTCCGACAGTATCTGGTCGGGCGAAAGACCGGGCGCGGACGCTTTTTTGCCGGCGGCGGACGACGCCTGCGTTGTCGCGGCGCTTTCCTGGAGCTGCTGCTTCTTTAGCTGTTCGAGGTATTCTTCCCACAGATCGCTGCTATAACTGGAAACCGAGCTTGCGTTCACATCAAACCATCTCCTCTTCATACGGAAAGCGCTGATCGATCCGCCAAGGCGGCACTTTGCCGTTTTAGCGCACGGACGCCGCAAGGGTTTGAATCCTCGCCCTTTAGGACGCCTGACGATCAATCAGGCTTCTGAACCCACCTGACGCGTTTTCGGCCCGCCCGCAGTAATTGACCGAGGCCCGCGTTTTCATCCCCCTCTCTGTCGATATTTTCGCCCGCCCGATGCCGCAACTGCGCTAAAAAGCGTTAAGAATTATTGCGGGACCGTAAAGAATTGCAAAGTCGGCCAAATTATGCGTTAAAATCGATACCGTACTCGGATCGACAAAGGACAGGGGGCGAGGGACATCAAAAACATCCTTGTGATTGACGACGACACGGAGCTTTGCAAGCTGCTCGACGACTATTTCACCTCCGAGGGGTTCGGCTTCGCCTATGCCCATTCGGGTGACAGGGGGCTAGATCTTTTGGCTTCGGGCCAATGCGACATAATCATATTGGACGTGATGCTCCCGGGCAGGGACGGTTTCGAGATCCTGCGGGAGATCAGGAACGTTTCGTCCATCCCGGTGATAATGCTCACGGCGAAAGGGGATCATATCGACCGGGTGATAGGGCTCGAAACAGGGGCCGACGATTATATGTGCAAACCGTTCAGTATGCGCGAACTGTCAGCCAGGGTCAGGGCAGTGCTTCGCCGGTTCGGGGCTTCCCTGGAGATCGAGCCTCACGGCGTCATCTCCCTGATCGACCTCGAAATGGACATGAAATCGCGCTCCGTCAGGATCGGCGGGAAAGGCGTACCTCTCACGAACGTCGAATTCAGGCTCCTGGAGTCCCTTTTGTCATGCGCCGGCAAGGGCGTATCCCCGGAACGGCTGTCCGTAGATGTCCTAGGGCGCGGGTACGCGCCGTATGACAGAAGCCTGAGCGTGCATATCAGCAAACTGAGGCGAAAACTCGGCCCGTACCCCTGCGGCAGCGAACGCATCAAAACCTTGCGCGGAGAGGGTTTCGTTTACGTTTTCCCGGAAAATGAAGTTTCAGAGGGAAGCGCGTCATAGATGAAGAGAGTAGCCGATTTCCCGTTATTTTGGAAGATATACCTGACCCTGCTGTTGGTGCTCTCCCTCCCTCTGATCATATTTACCCTGCTGCGCACGGTGCGGGATCAGAACAACAGCATCCCGGAGATAGGCAGACTTATAGAGTGGAGCGCGTCGGAACTCGCCGACAGGTCCGAGTCCGTGCCGAGTGAAAATATGCTCTCGTGGATCGAAGGCGTTAAAAAATCGAGCGGGCTGGACATCTGCGTGAGCCGGGACGGGGCGCTCTTCCGTCTGCCCGACTTCGAATGGTTCGAACCGAACACGCGGCCTGACAAACCCGGATGGCCCCCCACGCCACCGGAGCCCATAGTCGCGTCCTCTGTCTCGCCTTCGGGGCGTACAGCGGTAATAGCCGCGCTGCTGCCCGCCCGTCACGCTCCCGGCGATAACCCGCTCTTCCGAAACTTGGCCGTGACGGCGCTGGTGGCCGGCATCTCCATCGTTCTAAGTTTCATGCTGGTCCAGAATTTCATGACCCCGCTCTCTGAGCTGAGGCGCATCACCCTGAAACTCGCCGACGGGGACTTATCCGTGAGGGCCGGGCCCGGCGTGACCGGACGGCGCGACGAGATAGCCGACTTGGGCACTAGCTTCAATAAAATGGCCGAGCGCGTCGAAAGCCTCGTATCGTCTCAAAAAAGGCTCTTGAGCGACATCTCGCACGAAATCCGCTCGCCCTTGCAGCGGATGGAGGTCGCGCTGGCGATCCTGCGCAGGGAGTCGAAGGCCCCGGACGAACAGTACATAGACAGGCTGGAACTAGAGATATACCGCATCGACATCATGGTGGAAGAGCTAATGACGTTGACCCGCTCGGACGCCGCAGCCATTTCACAGTCAGAGGAACTGGATCTGGGCGAGATGATAAACGGCATTGTCGAGGATATCGAGTTCGAAATCGAGGAAAAGAAAAATGTCACCCAGGATACGCGAAAATTACGCGTCATGGGAGACGCGACGCTCCTGAACCGCGCGCTCGGCAACGTGATACACAACGCGATCCGCCACGCCCCGTCCGAGACGGGCATAGAGATAAACGCCCGCAGGGACGGCGGGCGCGTCGCGATTACGGTCAGAGACCACGGGCAGGGCGTCCCTGACGACGAACTCGAGAAGATCTTCCTGCCGTATTACCGCACCGACAAGGCGAGGGAAAGATCCAAGGGCGGCGTGGGGCTGGGGCTGGCGATAACGAAACGCATCGTCGAAAACCACGGAGGCAGCATAACCGCCGCGAACGACCCTTCCGGCGGCCTGACAGTCACGATAACGCTGGACGCCCCGGTCTGAAACTGAAATTATTAAGTATGACTGTTAAACTTGCCCGAGACGCGAAGGTTTTTCAAGCGAACGCAGCGAACCGACGTCCGGCAGGAAGCCGGGCGAGCGGCACGGACGTACTTTTGCCGCGGTGCGGTTCGCCCAGTGAGCTGAAAAGCCTTCGCACCTTCTTGAAACAACTTGACAGTCGTGTCACTAGGTAATTATACTGATTTTTTGAGTATTTTGTAATTTGTTTGCTATAATTCTCTCAGGATGACAGCCCGTCATATTTAACGGGCGGACTCAAGCCGGCGCGGGAAGCAGCCGATAAACAAAGAGATAGTATGTCATATCTCCTACAGCGCAGGGAGGCGGGAACAAATGTCAGATTCACTGTTTCAAGTCACCGGAATATCGTCAGGCATATCCTGGGACGAAATCATCAGCAAGACTCTGGAGGCGGCACGCAAACCTGCGGAGCAGTGGCAGAAAAAGATAGACACCCTCGAGTACAAGAAATCGCTCTACGAGGAGTTCTCCAGCTCCCTCTTCAAGCTGCGGAACACACTCACCACGCTCCGTCTGCCCAGCATGTTCAAGTCGAAGACGGCGGAGTTCAACGTCAGGAACGCCGGGCAACCTATAGGTGCAGCAGGCAGTACGCCCAAGGCGTCCAGCGCGGCGGACATCATAAAGGCCACGGTCTCGGCGGACGCGGAGTTCGCGCAGTGGAAGATCGACGTGAAGAAGATCGCCGAGAAGCAGCAGGTCTACTCGGATCAGTTCGACCCGACCGCTACGCTCGTTACGACGGCGACCAGCTTTAAAATCCGAATCGGCGCGCAGGTCGCGGAGATAACGGTCGATCCTGCCGACACTATAAGGAACATCAATCAGAAGATCGCGCTCGCGAAGGACCAAAACGGCGACAAACTGCTAGTCACGTCGCAGTTAATAGACAACCGCCTCGTCTTCGAGAGCGCGTCAAGCGGCATTGACAGCAGCGGAATTAAAGCCCAGGAGAGTTTTAACGCATGCGTAGAAAGCGACGGCACCAATGACGTCACGTACTTGCCAAAACCCATCAGCGGAACAACACCTCCTACGACATATCCTACTGTCATTACAGAACTCAAGGTAGGCGGCGTCCTTTACGACGAATCAGCAATACCGCCAGATTTTACTTATTCTGCTGGCAAAATAACCTGGGGAACGGGATCAGCTCTTGTCCCATCAGACGGTGCTCTTTTAGAAATCAAATATGACACAACGGTTTCTGGTTACAACTACTCTACCGACAAGAACGAATTTACCCTCGACGACGGCGGTTCCGGCATACTGGCGCTGCTTGGCCTTGACGACTCGACTCATAAGTCAGCCGCCTCCAACGCGGAAATCAACGTCAACGGCATCACCATCACCAGGTCGGACAACGTCATCGACGATCTCATAGCCGGTGTGAAACTCGAGCTGGTCGGCATCGGGGACGTGACCATGAACATCACGCAGGACACGAAGAAGGCGACCGACGCGGTACAGGCGTTTATCGACGCGTACAACGAGGTGATGACGTGGATCAACGACAAGCTGGATGAGAAGTACAGCTCCGCCACTGTCCAGGACGACGACTTTCTCAAGAACCTGCTGGATTCAACCGACAAGTCGACGGTGTTCGGCGTGCTGCACGGCGACCAGTTGCTCTGGAGCATCAAAAACCAGTTGCGGAACTTGGTCTCGAACTCGGTGTCGTCTACGTCGCTGGCGCTGGCCACGAAAAAATACCTCTTCACTGACACAGATCTCAACCTGGCCGGCAATTTTTACGTCTACGCCGCTGGGCAGGCGCTCAAAATAGACGTGGTCAAGGGTGATTCGCTGGAGGACATACGAGACAAGATAGCGACATATTTCAGCGTTACGTCGAAGGACGGGACGAACCCTACCAATGACGACCTCAAGCTCAACGCCTACATAAGGAACGGGCAGCTCGTGGTCGAATACAACTCCGCCTCGACCCTCAC
>JAISFV010000185.1 GCA_031263445.1 Synergistaceae bacterium
GCCCCCGCCATGAACGGGTTGTCCTCCACCGCGTTGCAGAACACGACGAACTTAGCGCACCCGATGGAGTCGCGGCTTGATGTCAGCTCCGCCGCGTCACGCACTATGCGGGCCGCGAGGTTGACGGCGTCCATAGTTATGCCCGAGCGGGTGGAGGCTACGCTGACCGACGAACACACCCGCTCCGTCTCGGCCAGCGCGGACGGGATGGAGTCGAGCAGCTTCCTGTCCTCCGGCGTCATGCCCTTGTGCGCGAGCGCCGAAAAACCGCCGATGAAGTTCACCCCCGTCGTCTCTGCGGCGCGGTCCATCGTCCGCGCCACGTCCACGTAGTCCCCGGCTTGGCAGCCTGAGGCCGCTATCGCTATCGGGGTGACGGAGATGCGCTTGTTCACGACCGGAACGCCGTACTCCCTGGCGATATCGTCCCCCACCTGAACTAAGCGCTCGGCCTTTCGGGTTATCTTGTCGTAAATCTTCCGGCGAAAGGCGCCGATGTCGGCATCCGCGCAATCCATGAGGCTGATTCCCATCGTTATCGTGCGGACGTCGAGGTTCGCCTCCGATATCATGCGCATGGTCTCCTGAACTTCGTAAATGCTTATCATTGCCGCTCTTTATACCCTGTGCATGGCGTTGAATATATCCTCGTGCTGGAGCCTCACAACGACGCCGATGTCCCGCCCCAGCGCTTCGAGCCCGGGGACCAAGGACTCCATCGGCTCATACGAATCTTTGAGGTCCACCACCATCATCATGTTGAAGTACCCGTCCACGATGGTCTGCGCGATATCGAGCACATTTATGTTCTTATCCGACATGTACGAGCAAATTCTGGCGATTATCCCCACCGAGTCCTTGCCCAATACCGTAACAATACCCTTCATAATCTAAACCCCTCCAAATAGCTGAAATAAAAATAGCTGAATATTTCGCTCAAAATCAGATCCGCTCCCCGGCGGCCCGCTCGATAGCCGCGTTTCTGAAGTATAACGCGACGTCTGTCGACACTAAAATTACGTTCAGACAGTAAGGTATCAAAAGATAACCGCCAACTCCGTCGGAGACGATGACCTTCGCTATGCCAGCCGCGTAACCGACCAGCAGTATAAGCATGAAATAGAGGCTCTTGCCCCCGGTGCTCCTCGATCTCCACGACTTGACAATGGACGCGGGCCACGCGGCGCCAAAACATAACAGCATGATCGTCTCTAAAATTCCTGCAACATCCACAATTAATGCCCTCCCGGGAATTCATTTTATCAAACTCTAGGGTATTTACCGCCCCCTGTCAATCCGGCCCCCCGTATGCCGTGAGCCGGACTTTCTGCGCGGATAACTGTCCAATCGGAATAAAGGTGCTAAACTTACGGAAGCGCCGATGCTTTTTGGGAGGCCGCGGCAAAAACTCCCAACGGCATAAAAAACATAAAAATATAAAAATCAAAAAGCAATTTGCACTTGATCCGCCGTTAAGCTATGAGTCATTATCGGTTGCATATTATTATCCAAACGAGGGGTGTTATGCGCGATGAACTGCAGCTATTACATACCGATGCTGAACTTGGTGGGTCGCGGCGTCGTCCGCGAAGTAGGGCGCGAGGCGAAGATCCTTCACGGACACCGCGCTTTTATCGTGGCATCAGCCGGGGAGACCGGGGAAGGTCAGGCGAAACAGGTCGCGGAGATCATAGGTTCGTCCGGGCTCGCGTTCTCCCTATATTGCGAGGCCGTGCCAAACCCCACGGTGGCGGTGGTGGAGCGCGGGCTGGCGAGGTATAAGGAGGCGGGCTGCGATATGATCATCGCGGTCGGAGGGGGCAGCGCCATCGACACCGCAAAGGGGATCGGCATCCTGGCCTCCAACGGGGGCTGCATCCGCGATTACGAGGGGACGAACAAAACACACCGCGCGATGCCGCCGTTCATAGCTATCAGCACGACCGCCGGGACCGGGAGCGAGGTGACTCAGTTCGCCGTGATAACCGACGAACGCGACCACTCCAAATTCACGATCGCCGACTGGCACATGACGCCAAACGTCTCCGTCAACGACCCGGAGATGATGATGTCGATGCCCGCCCCGCTCACCGCGGCGACAGGGATGGACGCCCTCACCCACGCCGTCGAGGCATACGTCTCAAAGTCCGCCTCGCCCATAACCGACGCCAAGGCGTATAAAGCGGTGGAGCTGGTCTCACGGAGCCTTCACACAGCCGTCAAAGAGGGCGGCAATATCGAGGCGCGGGAGGACATGTGCTACGCCAGCTTCCTAGCCGGAACGGCCTTCAACAACGCCGGCCTCGGGCTGGTCCACGCGATGGCCCACCCCTTAGGCGGGATGTACAACCTCCCCCACGGGCTTTGCAACGCCATCCTTCTGCCGCACGTCGTCAAGTTCAACGCGGACAGCGCGTCAAAAAAATACGCGGAGCTGGCCGTTGCGGCAGGCTGCGGAAAATCCTGGCACTCAGAGCGCGAAAACTGCGAATCGTTCATTCGGTTCATCGTGAGACTGTCCAGAAATATAAACATCACCCCGCGCCTGGAGAGCGCCGGAGCAAAAGCCGGGGATCTCGAAAAACTCTCCGAAGAGGCCATGGAGGAGTCCATAGGGGCGACCAACCCGAGGCCATACTCCGCCGCTCAGGTGCTGAAAATATACAGAGCGGCGTTTTAAATTTTTTAAAAATTATCTCAGTGAAAAACGACAATGAATTGATAAGAAATATCGATAAAATCCACACGACAGCATTAGGAATCGCGCGAATAAGGCGAAACCTTGAACTGGACGCCGATGATGCCGTAAGTTGGTGCAGGCGAAAGACCGAACTGGCAGCTGAGATAATCAGAAAGGGCAAGAATTGGTACGTAATCACCGATGATTCGGTAATAACCATCAACGCTCACAGCTACACGATAATCACGGCGCATAAAACAGACGCGGCGGCAAACGCCATAAACAGCCTGCGCGGGGACGGGCTCCGATGCCGGAAATGATGCCGGGGAGATATTGGGGGTAGATGTATGAGCAAGAAAAAAAATTTGCCGTCAATCCGCAGTTCGGCGGCGGCATATCTCACCTTCGCGGCATCCGCCGGAAACAGCGAGGACAGCTTCGAGATGCGCTATCAGGACGAGAACATCTGGCTGACGCAGAAAATGATGGCGGCGCTGTATGACGTGAGCGTTCAGAACATCGGCCAGCACATCAAGAAAATACTCGATGATGACGAATTATCACCTGATTCAGTTATAAAGAAATACTTTATAACTGCCGCGGACGGAAAAGACTACGAAACAAATCACTATAGCCTCCAAATGATCATCGCCGTGGGCTTCAAAGTGAACAACGACCGCGCCGTGCGGTTCCGCAAATGGGCCGGACAGATAGTAAAGGATTACACCATTCAAGGGTGGACAATGGACGTTGACCGCTTGAAAAAAGGCCACATGTTCACGGACGAGTATTTCGAGCGACAGCTTCAGCATATCCGCGAGATACGTCTGTCCGAGCGTAAATTTTATCAAAAGGTGACGGACATCTACGCGACGGCGTTTGACTACGACAGGGACGCGAAAACGACGCGGGAATTTTTCAAATTAGTGCAGAATAAACTGCACTACGCTGTCCACAGGCACACCGCCGCTGAAATCATTGTGGAGAGAGCGGACGCCGAAAAAAAACACATGGGGCTTACGACCTGGGAAACAGCGCCGCACGGCAAGATAATCAAGGCTGATGCCGCAGCCGCAAAGAATTACCTTAACGAACAGGAAATGAACTACCTTGAGCGCATCGTTTCCGTATACCTGGACTTTGCGGAACTGCAAACCGAACGGAAAATCCCCATGTCGATGGAGGACTGGGCGAAGCGGCTTGACGGCTTTTTGGAATTCAACGGCAACGAAATCCTGACCGGCCCTGGAAAAATTTCTCATGAACAAGCCAAACTCCACGCGGAAACCGAATATGAAAAATACCGCATTGTCCAAGACCGTCTGTTCAAGTCTGACTTCGACAAAATGCTGGAAGAACTGAAAGAAGGCGA
>JAISFV010000041.1 GCA_031263445.1 Synergistaceae bacterium
CGGGAGAACTCCAGCATCTTCAGGAGTTCAGGCCTGTGCGCGTCCTTGCCGCTGGCCCTGTCCGTGAAGACTCTGTCCAGCCTGACGCCGGCGAGCTGCCTGTCGGCGTTCTGGTCGGCTCTGCTCACCCTCACGTACCCTATCGTCCTCGCGCTCATCGCGTCACCCCGGTTCCGTCCCGTCGTTCGGAACTGTCAGGTTAGATTCTAAGACTGTCTTGCCGTGATGTCAACAAACTCATGAAACGGCCCTAATCTAACATAAAACCGAGACAGAGTGTCAGGAAAACAAACGTCACTATGGGGTACGCTTGGATTGACATGTTCTGTACGGATTTAAGTCCACAGACGCCTGACGCGCTATTTTTCTGAATTCTGCGTCTCCCCCAATATAGAACCGCGAGATCCTCCAGTGCGAAGCGTCAAGTCAATACGGCCTGTCTGTCACGAATTCGATGAAGTTTTCTTTTGAAACCGTGCCGTGACTGGCATCGGGATAAGCGTCGCGAAATTTTTTAGGCGCCGCCCCGGATTTATTAGGCGAATACTTAAACTCAAAAGCTGAGAGGCCGCCTCCCGCTTCTTCGATCAAATCGATCTCTTGCTTTTCCCATGTACGCCAAAAATAATCATTGGCGATTTTCTGGCTGTAACTGCGGTATTTCAGGCGCTCCATAATTATAAAATTTTCCCATAAAGCGCCCAGGTCGCCACGCCCCTCGATATGGTTGAAATCGCCGATGACGGCATTGCGGATGCCATTGTCGTAAAAATAATACTTGCTGGTCTTGGTGACCTCGCTCCTTAAATTGCGGCTAAAACCTCGGAGGTTGTAAAGGATATAATTTTTTTCAAAGAGATCGAGGTAGCGGGCAACCGTACGCGCATTTACGCCAAGCCTGACCGCCAGTTCGTTCAGGCTGACCTCGCTTCCGACCTGGTAGGCGACGAGGGTCAGCAAATCGAGCAAGAGTCTGGAGTTTTTGACATTTTCAATTTCTAAAATGTCCTTGAAGAGGTAAGCCGAAAGGACGCCGCGCAGGATTTGCTGTTTTTCTCTCGTGTCAGGGGCGACCAGGACTTCCGGATACATCCCGTACACGAGGAATTGAGGCAGGCTTTGTCTGAGCTCGAAATCATTTCGGTGCTTTGCCATTTCCATAACGGCGATGGGAAAAAGACTGACGGCCGTCTGCCTTCCGGTCAGAGGGGCCCCAATTTGGCTGGCCAGGTCGAAACTGGCCGAACCGGTGACGATGACTTTGAGGTCAGGCCGGGCGTCGATCAAGATCTTGAGGCCCCAGCCGATTTTCGGGATCCTCTGTGCCTCGTCGATAAAAACAAGGCCATATCCGCTCGCCCAGTCTAAGATGAGGCTTGAAGCCTCGCTTGAAAGCAAATTGCGGACAGTGATGTCGTCACCAACGGCGCGCAGTATTTTGATATCCGCAAGCGTGTCAAGGTAGCAGTTGACGAGGGTCGTTTTCCCTGTCCGTCTCGGCCCGTAGATGGAAGTGATGTGCTTTGGGCGCATGAACCTGTCAAGCCGGTCATAATGGCGGTCAATGTAATTATCCATATTTAAATTATATCATATACAACCAATATATTAAATGCATGTATTTATAGTACACGTAATTTAATCACACACAACTTGGGGTCAGCCCTCGAAACGTCAATACAGTACGTTAAGGCGAAACCTGTCACGCTGCAAGGATTGAGAATTACATTTCAGAAGCAGGGATCCGCATGTAGCTTAACGTGCTTAAATTTCCGTTTCGTGAGCTGACCCCTAAATAATAACCCTCTTCGATAATGTCCTTCTATATGAAGGGAACCGATATTTATTACGAAAATGATAATAATTATTTGAATAATAATGATTAACTTTATCAATTTTATAAATATATCCCGTGAAGAATCCCTCCAATCTTTTCATATCCATTCGTCCGCCGATTAAACCAACTATAAAAACATTGTCGATTCCTGCTTTCCCGTCTTTCTTAATAAATATTTCGATGTTTTTAAAATATTCGTCATTACATATTTTGAATTTTCTCCGCAATCCATTAATCGCTCCTTCTTCCCACTCCAACGAACGCATTCGAAAATCCATTCTTTGTTCTAATTGATCCAAGTAATCATCAGTATATCTATGTAAAGCAGAATTAATTATTTCATTTTCAATGTCAGTTTCTGATATTTCTTTATTAAAATTTATCAATCCAATAAACGCATTTATATCATGCGTGCCAGATTGCAGTTGCAAGAGATTTAGAGTAGAATTATTTTGCTGTATCAAGACACCTAAATATTCTAATACACCAATAGCATAATACGTATCAGTCATATATGATCTACCCGGCCCTGTACCGTGTCCTTGAAGCGTAAAATAGGACAAAAGGCTGACAAATATTATAATAATTTTAAACGCAAATGCTTGATCTTCTTTATCCTTTACACTCATCTTGGTAATTTGAATTGCAAGGCATCTGTCATCACATCGCCTTCGTAAAAACTAAAAATCCGTCAGAAGTTTACTGTTTCTTCATAAATGACTATATGTGACTTTCAAATACTTTTTAAAAAACATAGCCCAACTTTTTATTTAGAATGATTTAATTCTAAATTGCTTTACCGCAATTAAACCGTTGCGATAACTGCTCTCATCACATTCAGAATACTTTTGAAAGAACTCGCTTACAGAAACGCATGATACTCCTTTTCCTTACGTTGTCAATCACACGTCATCTCTCCATCCCTAACGCATTCAAGGACACCGCGCCTCTTCTCCTCGTACTCGCTCATGAACGCATTAATGAAAAAGCGTACGGAGAGAAAAACGGCAAAACTGGCGCAGGCGCAGCGGCAGACTGGCTGTCTGCCGCTTTTTCAGCCTTGCCCGAGGCGGAGCAATACTGCAGAGGTCAGGAGAATATCGAAAAATAGCGTCTCGGAGGACTGACCTGATTTGACGTTCGCTGAGAAAATGTCTTATAAGACGCGTTATGACCGGTTTGCAATTCCATCAAAATCGTAAGACCTGCCAAGAAAATCGTGTGAATTGTTAAAATAATTTTTCATTCTGAAATGCGCTTGGCAAACAGATCCAGCTCCTCCTGAATCTGGTTCTGCGAGAGATGTCCGAGGGAGACCTGCTGAAGCGCTGAGTCAAGGTCGCGCTGGAGTATTTCCTCGCCTATTTTTTTAAAGACCGTCTCGGCAGCTTTCGATATGACCTCAGCCCGCCGCTGATCCTCCTGCGACGGCGCTGCCCCCTGCTGGATGGCCCTTATGACGTAAGCGGTGGGGTTCTCCCTGCTCTTCGACAAAAGGCCGAGGAAAAGGGCCATCGCATAGTTCGCCCCTTTGGCGTGTTTTACAGACAAAAACTGCTGAAAGCACTGATTGCTCAGCCTGTCTATGTTGGTCTGCGACGCTTTCGCCGTGAAATAAAGCTCTCTCGACGCGATCAGCAGCGTGATTTTCGACTTCGACAATTTTTCGCTAAGTGTATTGTTTTCGCTATATATATCGTTTTCACTATATGTAGTGTTTTCACTACGTATATTGTTTTCGAGACACATAGCATTTTCGGCAAGTATATTGTTTTCGCTATATATATCGTTTTCACTACATGTCGTGTTTTCACTATGTGTTGCGTTTTCGCTATAGTTGTCATCCCCCCTGTAGTAGTAGTAGTTTTTATTATTTAAAATATTATTACTACAACTACTACTACAGGGGGCAAGTGTAGCGTTTTCACTACATGTCGTGTTTTCGCTACGCGTGATTTCGACCCATCTGCCATTTTTTTCAGCGCTGCCAAGGCTCACGACGCCGCATTTTTCAAGGATCCGGAGCTGTGCGATGAGCGTAGTCCTGGCGACGCCGCAAGATTTTGAAAGTTGCGTCACGTTCAACATGCCTGAACCGCCAGGGAACTCGTCCATCAGGACCGCTAAGGCGCCAAGTGCCGTAAACCCCAGTGATTTAGCGAGCTTGACCGTATTTCCGTTACGTGTAGCGTTTTCGCTACATGTAGCGTTTTCACGTGTCGTGTTTTCGCTACACGTAGCGTTTTCGAGTGTCGTGTTTTTGCTATATGTATCGTTTTCACGTATATCGTTTTCGCTACATATAGTGTTTTCACGTGTCGTGTTTTCACTACACGTAGTGTTTTCGAGTGTCGTGTTTTCGCTATATGTAGTGTTTTCACGTGTATCGTTTTCACTACATGTATCGTTTTCGCTATATATAGCGTTTCCGACATGTATATCATTTTCACTATATGTCGTGTTTTCGCTATATATAGCGTTTTCACTATACATATCTCTCGTTATGGCATTTTTATCGAATGACTCAGGCGGCACGAAACAGTTGTTGAAGAAGCCTTTCAGCGAGGAGGCTCTTTCTTCCCTTACTACACTGGCCTTTTCTTTGATGTCGGTGAGGGCCATCCGTCTACCTCGTGGCGGCTAGCTCGCCGTTGTCCTTCAGCCTGTCCAGCATTTTTTTGGCGATTTTGATGTGTTGCTGGAAGGGTCTGGCTTTCCTGTTTGGCCTGTCCTCTTGAAGCAGTTTTCCCGCGTCGGACATAATGGATATAGCCGAAGAACGGTGTACGACCCCGAGCATCAGGTCTCCGCATATTTCTTCGATTTTAGGCGCCCACTCCTTGTGAGACCGGTTTTGCCCGTGAAACATCGTGGTGACAGTGCCGAGGATCTGGGGTTTGTTCTCTCCGCGTATCTTCCAGAACTCCTGGACCTTCATCATTAGCTGTTCAACGCCTTCTACCGACAGCCGCTCCGGCTGTATCGGAATGAGTATGTAGTCGGACGCGAAGAAAGCGCCCATCGTAAAGATGCCGATGTCTGGCGGGCAGTCGATGAAGACGAAGTCGTACTTTTTGTGTTTCGCCGCTTGCTTTACGAACTCGTCGATCCTGAGGCCCGATTTTTTGTCCTGCACTATCTCCCATACGCGCGCGGAGAGCGAAAACCCCCCTGGCGCTATGTCGAGCCTGGAAATCCTGGTCGGCCTTATTATCTGTCTGACCGTCTGCTCTGTGATCCCGCCGTCGTAGATTGCCGCTAGCGTCTCGTTAGGAGGCAGGTTCGGGTCGAGGAAGTATAGCGTGGAATTGCACTGTGGATCTGCGTCAACGATCAGCACCGAATATCCCTGCTCCGCAAAAATACCGGATAGATTGACATTCGTCGTCGTTTTTGCGACTCCGCCTTTTTGGTTCGCCAACGAAATTACGATCATCTTCAAACCTCCACAGGTGGATCGTTAAAAAGCGGTATTGGCAAGATATATATCACACATGATAACTTTTTGCAACGGCAACGATCAATATCTCGGCCATGCAAATAGAAAGCCTCTGCCAACGCATTCTAACATGCCGTGCGGATTCGCGTCTTGCGGATAAAGCGTATCAAATGTTATTTTTTGCTAAACAAACTGTTTTTTGAAGTATATTGATTTTACGACAAAGCGACGATGCCGGCAAGAAAAATAAATCATTTTTTAAGACACAAGGCGAAATTCGGCAAATTGTCCGAGTGACAGAAAAGCCGGCTCTCGGCAGAAGCTCTGCGGTTTAGCTCCGTTAGAGTTTCGAGCCTTGATTTTAGCGGCATAATCAAAGCCGGTCACTCTTGAACAACCGGCTTTATAAAAACTTTTTTAATTTTTCATCTATCTACTTGACAGGGTGCGGTTCATCCTGAGCCATTGGCTTTCCCGCCGCTTTGTCGTAAAATAAAGGCATTATGAGCAAGACGGTCAGTTACCAAAACTTACGGCAGGCGATCACCTCGCTGGAAAAGACGATCTCGGCGCTGGGGAGAGTGAGCGACCCGGATATCGTCAACGGCCTCAAGGCCGGTATCGTCCAAAACTTTGAATTCACTTACGAGCTCGCTTGGAAGTGCATCGCCAGGTGGCTGGCGCAGAATACCCCTGACGCCAGGAACAGCAGCCTGCCCAAAAGACAGCTCTTCCGACTGGCTGCCGATTACGGCCTGATCGCTGAACAGGGGCAATGGTTTGATTTCAACGACTCCCGCAACCTGACCTCCCACACTTACGACGGCGGGATAGTCGATGAAAAAGTCTCTGTCGCCGAGAGCTTCGTCCCGGTCGTGAAAGACTTGCTGCGGCGGCTGGAGGCCGAATGATTGCCGACGACGTCGCCGCCGAGATTAAGAAAATAATCCACGATTCCCTGCCGGGCGCCCAGGTCTTTTTCTTCGGATCCAGGGTGAAAAAGACCAACCGCCCTAACTCGGACATCGACGTTTTGGTCAAGAGCGAAAAAAAATTGACCTTGCGGCAACTGGCGCGCCTCAACGACGCGCTGACCGAGTCTGACATCCCCTATGTAGCCGACGTCCATGATTACTACGGCGTCAGCGCGGAGTTCCTCTCCGGCATTGCCGACGACTTGACGGAGTAGCCCTGCCCGCCGGAAGCCGCCCATATTTCTGAAGAGACGAAAAACCCTGTCCCTTATCCATAAAAACTACACATTCAGTCAATATAATCATCAGCGGGTTTCGGCGGCGGCGGGGTGGAATAACGCTGGCAGATTTAGATTTCGAAAAACGGGGGTATAGGCATGGGTGCGTCTGGTCAAAGGAGAACGGCGTTCGACATCTCGGGGATGACGTGCGTAAGTTGTCAGGGCAGGATAGAGAGGAAATTGAGGGCTATGGCCGGGGTGATTTCGGCGAAGGCTGATTACGCCAGAGGGACTGCTGAGGTCGTCTACGACGACAGGACGGATCTAGGCGCCATCGTCTCGGCTGTGGAAAGCCTAGGCTACGGGGCCGCCCCGTCCGCCGGCAAAAGGGGCACGGACAGGAACGGCCTCCTCGGTGCGTTGCTCCTCGTGATGGCGCTGTACGTATTTTTAAACGGCAGCGCCGGCAGCCTCCTCGGCGGCATGTCAGGCTTCTTCCCGCAGGCCGAGGCGGGGATGGGGTACGGGATGCTCTTCGCAGTAGGGCTGCTCACGTCCATCCACTGCGTCGCCATGTGCGGCGGCATAAACCTGTCGCAGAGCCTGTCCGCCGGAAGCAAGGCACCGCGCGGCGTACAGGGGCTGCCGCCAGCGTCCGCCCTGTGGCCCGCCATACAGTACAACACGGGGAGGGTCGCCTCATACGCGGCCGCTGGCGGGGCGGTGGGGGCGCTAGGCGCCGCCGTCAGCCTTTCAGCCGCCATGAAGGGCGCGATTCAGGTTGTGGCCGGCGTCCTCATGGTGATCCTCGGGCTCAATATGCTGGGGGTGGCCGGATCTCTGAGGGCGTTCGTCCCGAGGCTGCCAAAATCCCTGGCCAGGCGGATCGACGGCAAAAAAGAGGGGAGAGGGCCGCTCTTCGTGGGGCTGCTGAACGGGCTGATGCCGTGCGGCCCGCTCCAGGCCATGCAGATTTACGCGCTCGGGACGGGCAGCGCGCTCCAAGGCGCGCTGTCTATGCTCTCCTTTGGCCTAGGCACCGTCCCGCTCATGTTCGCTCTGGGGGCTTTCGGCTCGCTCATGAGCAGGAAGTTCGCTGGAAGGGCCGTGAAAGCGGGCGCGGTTTTGGTAATATTCATGGGGGTGGCCATGTTCAGCAACGGCACGGCCCTCTCGGGGCTAGGCGGCCTCAACGGCTCCGGCCCTGCCGCCGCGTCCGGAGGGGCAGTCGCGGCGATTCCGGGCGCGGGCGGCGTCCAAGACATCACGACCCCGCTGGGCAGACGCGGGTACCCTACGCTCACCGTCAAGGCCGGCATCCCGGTGCGATGGGATCTCTACGCGGAGAAGGGCACGCTCAACGGTTGCAACAACGCCATCGTGATACCGGAGTTCGGCATAGAGAGACGCCTTCAGCCTGGGGACAACGTCATCGAGTTCACTCCGACCAGGGCTGGCAAATTCAGGTATAGCTGCTGGATGGGAATGATCAGGGGTACCATAATAGTGGAGGAACAGGACGCCGCAGCAGCGCGGCCGGGGGCCGCCGAGGCCGCTGAACTCGAAAAAGACGCGGAAGGCGGGTTTCCCGCTGCCCCAGGCTGTACGTGCTGCGGCACCGGCCCTTCTTACTGAACGAGGCCGTCGGGCCATTTTAACGGGGGTGATGATATTTTAAGGCTTGAGCGAAGCATCTATAGATTTTCGCAGGGGCGGGATGTCACTGGAATACGGCGAGAGGAGGGGAGATTTCTGGCATGAGGGATACTCTGACTATCAGCGGCATGACGTGCGCCGCGTGCGCCAGGAGGATAGAAAAGGCGGCGGGGAAGCTCGACGGGGTGGCGAGCGCGGCGGTGAACTTCGCCACAGAGAAGCTCACGGTCGAATACGACGAGAACGTCACCGGGATCCAGTCCATCTGCGACGCTGTCGTCAAAATCGGGTACGGCATAGCCGAGGAGCGCAAGAGCGGCGAGGTCACGATCCCGATAGCGGGCATGACGTGCGCCGCGTGCGCGAGGCGCATAGAAAAGGCGCTCGGCAAGGCCGCCGGGGTTGTGAGCGCGTCCGTCAACTACGCTACGGAGAGGGCCGCGGTGGTATACGACCCCAAGGCCATAAAGATCTCCGGGATAAAGGACGTGATATCGAAAGCAGGTTATACGCCACTCGATGTAGAGAGGAAGGGGGCTGCGGATCAGGACCGCCTGCGCAAGGAGAAAGAGATCCGTACGCTCCGGAGGAAGCTCATAGTCTCTGCGGCATTCGGGATCCCGCTCCTTTACATAGCCATGGGCTCGATGGTATGGTGGCTGCCGTTCCCGATACCGAGGGCGCTCAATCCGATGCAGTACCCGCTGAACTACGCGATCGTCCAGATAATCCTGACCGTGCCGATAGCCATAGCCGGGAGGAGGTTCTACTCCGTCGGCTTCCGGTCGCTTGCCCAGGGGAGCCCTAACATGGACTCCCTGATAGCGATAGGCACGTCAGCAGCGCTGATTTACAGCTTCTATTCCACGCGTCAGATACTCGCCGGCAACTTTGGGGCCGTCGAAGGCCTGTACTTCGAATCCGCCGGCGTCATAATAACGCTCATCCTGCTCGGGAAATACCTCGAGGCCGTCTCGAAAGGCAAGACGTCGGAGGCCATAAAGAAGCTCATGAGGCTCGCGCCCAAGACGGCCATCGTCGTCCGGGACGGGAAGGAGACGGAAATCCCCATAGACGAGGTCGAGATCGGACACGTGATACTGGTGAAGCCGGGGGGGAAGATTCCGGTGGACGGCGTGATAACGGACGGACACTCCGCAGTCGATGAGTCCATGCTCACCGGTGAGAGCATCCCCGTGGACAAGAATCCAGGCGACAAGGTATTCGCAGCCACCATCAACAAAAACGGCGTGATCAGCTTCGAAGCGACGAAAGTCGGCAGCGACACGGCCCTGGCGCAGATAATCAAGCTGGTGGAGGACGCGCAGGGTTCCAAGGCGCCGATCGCGGCGATGGCCGATATCGTGTCAGGGTATTTCGTCCCTGCCGTCTGCGCCATAGCGGTCTTGGCGGCATCAGCCTGGTACTTTCTCGGGACGCCACCGGCCGGCTGGACGCACGTGCAGTTCGCGCTCACCATATTCATAGCGGTCCTGATAATCGCCTGCCCGTGCGCCCTGGGGCTAGCGACCCCCACGGCCATCATGGTAGGCACTGGCAAGGGCGCTGAGAGCGGCATCCTGTTCAAGGGAGGCGAAGCCCTGGAAACGACCCACAAGCTGAACGCCATCGTGTTCGACAAGACCGGGACGCTGACCGAGGGACACCCCGAAGTCACCGACATCGTCGTCGCGGGTTCTCCCGCCATACGGGACGAAATGCACCTGCTCCAGATAGCGGCGTCGGCGGAGAAGGGTTCAGAGCATCCGCTGGGCGAAGCGATAATCAGGAAGGCGGAAGCCGAGCGGATCGATTTCCTCAAGGCGGAAGGCTTTCAGGCGCTCACCGGCCTCGGGATAGAGGCTGCCGTCGACGGCAGCGTTTTCTGCATAGGCAACAGGAAGCTGATGGAGGAGCGCGGCGTCCCCTTGGGCGGACTGGAGCAGGAATCCGACCGCCTGGCAGAGGAGGGGAAGACCCCGATGTACGTGGTGCTGGGGGGCGATCTCGTCGGCATAATAGCCGTCGCAGACGTCTTGAAGGGCAACAGCGCCGAGGCTATTAAATCCCTCAAGGCCATGGGGGTCAAGGTCGCCATGATCACAGGGGACAACAGGAAGACGGCGGGCGCGATCGCCAGCCAGGCAGGCATCGACATAGTCCTGGCCGAAGTTTTGCCGCAGGACAAGGCCAACGAGGTGAAAAAGCTCCAGGGCGAGGGCTTGCGGGTGGCGATGGTCGGCGACGGCATAAACGACGCACCCGCGCTGGCTCAGGCGGACATAGGGATAGCGATAGGCTCCGGCACGGATGTGGCGATGGAGTCGGCGGACATAGTACTGATGAAGAGCGACCTCATGGACGTGCCGGCTGCCATAGCCCTTTCCCGCGCCACGATACGCAACATCAAGCAAAACCTGTTCTGGGCCTTCGCGTACAACACCGCCGGGATACCTGTGGCGGCAGGTGTGCTGCACATATTCGGCGGGCCGCTGCTCAACCCGATATTCGCGGCGGCGGCGATGTCCATGAGCTCCGTGTCGGTGCTCACGAACGCGCTCCGTCTCAGGCGCTTCACGCCTGGCGGCGCGAAGAATTAAAAAATCTGGAGGGATGGCGTTGGAAAAGCATGTTTTTCTCAGGACTGCCGCGGCAATTTTTATGATGGTGGCAGCCGCGTTAGCATCTGGTGGCGCGGAGGCCGCGTTCAACACGGACCTGGTCGGGCAGACGGCCGTTACTTCGTTCGGCGAGATGATCTCCGCGCTCGAGTTCCAGCCTGCGGCGGACGATGCGGAGGGCGTATGGATCCTGAGCGCCCCTGACGGCGACGCCGCCTTCTGGTGGCGCAAGGAGGCTAAGGAAAGTGGCCTGTCGGGCGAGTACCTCTGCTTCAACGCCGACCCGTTCATAGACGCCGGGCTAGATGTCGGTAAACTGCCGATGGAGATGAGGATGATGTTCGAGGAGAGGGGCAACCTCATGGCGGGCAAGAAATCGTCAAAGGAGCCCCCCGAATACGACGGGGAGATGACGCCCGTATCGTCGTTCGAGCAGATAGTGAAGCTCGACAGGGAATCCATCGGCTACCATGCCGCGCTCGACCATTACGGCGTCACTGTGGCCGACGGCTACGTCTTCGAGTGGGCGAAGGACATGGGCAAGAACGACAAGGACATCGTGTTCGTGGTAGACCCTAAAATATTCATAGACGCCGGCGTCGATCCTTCGAAGGTCGACGGGTGGGCATACGCGAAAGTTCCGCTCGAGGACGCGAGGGGCCGCAAATTCGAGGCCTATAAGTTCCTCAAGGCGTTCGACCTGAAATAATATTAATAGCCCCGTACCGTCTGGCTTGTCCCTGAAAATTGCAGCGAAATGTCATCTGCCTATAGGCGGCTTTTTTATATGCCGCCAATGGCAGTGACAGGATTTAACGAACTACGTGTTATCATCCCGCCGGACGCCCATTATTTTTTTATGCCCGTCTGTCATCGGGGCCATAGTAATGGTCTTATTATCGCTTTCAAACCGGAAACGTATCGAGAAGTGAATAAAATAATCAGGGCATCCGTCCAAAGGGATCCAGTGAGTGAGCCGCTCTTTATCCTCGGCATTAGAGTGATTAGGAACCACTACAGCTTTACCGCTTCTCAATGCTTCGTTTGCGAGGCATCCGGCATGTGACCCGGGGTCGCCAGTTCTTGCACAAATCACGCCAGGCTCCATGTAATGTTCCTTGTTTACCGCTACCACTTCTCTGCTTCTGTGGACAAGGCTGACAGGTTCAGGGAAGTTGTCCCACATAAGATGAAAGGCGTCGATTACTTCCTGAGCAGGTGCGTTTTTGACTTCCATAAGTTCTGCCTCCTGAGATTTCATTTGCGGTTTTATCGCCCCAGGATATAATTCTATTACAAGATAAGGATAAAAAAAGTACGCAGAAAAAACGGATAAAGTAATAAAAAACATACTATCGGATTTGAGGGAGCTATATGTGCGCTAAAAAAGCGAGTGAACAAAAGACAGAAGAACCACGCTGCCCTATACGGTATATGCTTGAAATGTTCAACGGCAAATGGAAAATGCCAATTATCTGTATGCTGGCAGGCGGAGTCCCCTTGCGGTATAGTTCGATTAAAAGAAAATTTGGCGATATAACGAATGTGATGCTGGCTCAGTCCCTGAAAGAATTGGAAGCGTACGGAGTTGTTCATCGTGAGCAATATAACGAAGTCCCGCCGAGAGTGGAATATACACTGACTGAAAAAGGGCAGAGCGTCATACCTGCGCTTACGAAAGTTGCCGAGTGGGCTACCGAGAGTATGCAAAAGGAACGTCTGTGCGGAGCGTACTGTGATAAGTGTGTTTTGGCAAATTGATGACTGAAGCACAGGCGCGGCAGCCAAAATAGCAGACAGAGGTTTTCTATTGCCGCTGCGCCAACGTTCCGGCGTGGCGCTCGCCGTAACCTTCCCCCCGCTTCTGGCGGCGGTTCGTGTTGCGCGGCATCCTGCGTTTTCTCTCCGCTCCGGGCTTCTCGCCGTGCGTTTTTCGGTTTGGTTTTTTGTTCGTCGAAATATGATATAATATGCGCGGCTCCGCTGGGCTGTCTGATTGAGGCGGTAACCTCAACCAGAACTTACGCCCGGTTTATGGCTACCAACGCCAAACGAATTTCAGCTTCAAGATGAGAGCTACCCACCACATACGCGGGCGGCTCTTTTTCTTTGGCTTTCGCTTCATCGGCTTCACCCCCTCCCTTGCGGGTGTTTATGGGGCGTCCTCTTAGCACCCCGTGGAATTTCCACGGAGCCGCGCATGGTCATTATATCCTGATTGCTTTTAAAGTGGAATTGACTGCGGTACCTGAGTGCGCCCGATGAACCGCAGCCGTGTCCTTGTCTCTACGGCGGGGCGGCGGATCCCTTGTATCGCGCATGGATTCGGCGCAATCTGCCGTAGGCATGGCCAGCCAGCGGCAGCGCGCGTTTTTCGGCAAAGTTCTCACCAAGACAGACCGTCGACAGCAGCCCTGCTCAAAAGTAAATGCTGTTGACCTGGCAAGGACGCCGCAGTCGATTGACAACGCGCACGTTCATCCTATACTTCACGTGACGAAATGCTGAATGCCAGACGGCGCGCGGAGCGCCCAAGGAAACCGGGGGTCAGACGATGGATTACAGGCTGCCATGCAAGAATATGAAAGACATAGCATACGGCGGGGGGATACGCGAGATACTGTCACGCGCAGACGAGCTCCAGCGCTCGGGGCGCGACATACTGCACCTCGAGATAGGGCGGCCGGACTTCGACTCGCCGGGGCCGGCCAAGCGCGCGGCGATGCGCGCGCTGGAGTCAGGGGACGTCCACTACACGGACATGGCAGGGACGTTTGAGCTGCGCTCCGAGGTGGCAGCGAAGTACAGTCGCGACGCGGGGCTCGACGTCGACCCTGGCAGAGAGCTGCTGATCACGGGCGGCGCGATCGAGGCGCTGAGCACGGTGTTTTTGACGCTGCTCAGCCCTGGCGACGAAGTGGTCGTCCCCGCCCCGTACTTCCCGCCCTATGAGGACATCATAATGATGGCGGGCGGCGTGCCGCTCAGGGTGCCATGCACGATGGAAAACGGGTTCAGGCCGCAGCCGGGCGACATAGAAAAGGTTGTGACGCCGCGCACGAGGGCGATACTGATAAACTCGCCGAACAACCCGACGGGGGCCACGCTGAAAGCGGACGAGATCTCCGGCATCGCGGACATAGCCCGAAAACACGATCTGCTCGTCGTCTCCGACGAGTGTTACGAAAAATTCACGTATGAGACGGACTCCCCGCACATTTATATGGCGTCGCTGCCTGGCATGAGGGAGCGGACGTTCACGGTTTCCGCCGCGTCCAAGACGTTCTCCATGACGGGATGGAGGGTGGGCTGGCTCATGTTCCCGGCGCAGACCAGGCAATATATAATGAAGAGCCACCAGTCGATCGCGACCTGCGCCAATTCGTTCGCACAGGCCGGCGTGGCCGAGGCGCTCCGGAGCTGCCAGGCGGACGTGGACCGCATGATAGGCGAGTACAAGAGGCGGCGCGACCTGATGATAGAAATGCTCTCCGGGATCGAAGGCGTGACGGTGCCGGTGCCGAGCGGCGCTTTCTACGTGTTCCCGTCCATAAAGGGCCTCGGCGTGCCGTCGTTCGAGTTCTGCACGCGCCTCCTGGAGGAGGAGGGCGTGTCCACCGTCCCGGGTCAGCCGTTCGGAGCCCCCGACGGGTATTTCAGGGCCACGTACTGCCGTCCGGCGGACGAGATAAGAGAAGCGCTCGCAAGGCTCGCCAGCTTCGCGGCGCGGCTCTGAGGGAAACGAGGCAGTTAAACCGCAATTGCGAGCGTTTCTGTGTCTCAGCCCTTCCCCAGCGACTCGCGCGCCCTGACCGCCACTTCCTCCTCGTAGCAGGCGAAGCAGCCGTCCACACGCTTTCTGTCAGGGGCCGGGGTCATCAGGCTCACGGCAGGGACTATCGCGAGCCCTGCCAGCATCGCGAAGGCCCCGGCGTTGATGGGCGACCGCAGCGCCGCAGGAAACGCGCCCCTGAAGAATATGTTGGCCGTCATCAGGGCCGTCGAGAAGATGAAGTTGCACCAGACGGCCTCCTTAGTGACCCGCTTCCAGTACAGCCCGTACAGGAACGGCGCTAAGAACGCCCCGGCGAGCGCCCCCCAGGATATGCCCATGAGCTGCGCTATGAAGCCGATCCCCCCCTTGTACTGCACGGTCGCTATGACGGACGATATGGCGATGAAGGCGGCGATGAGGAGCCGGATGACGAAAAGCTGCGCCTTCTCGCCCATCGATTTTATGATATTGCCCTTGAGGAAGTCGAGCGTGAACGTGGACGCCGACGTCATGACGAGCGCCGACAGCGTGGAGATGGACGCCGAGAAGACCAGCAGGACCACTATGCCGATCAGGAGCGACGGGAAGCCGGAGAGCATGGCCGGGATGATGGAGTCGAAGCCGCCGGCGCTCACGGCCGCGGGGTCGGAGAAGAGCCGCCCGAACCCGCCCAGGAAGTAACAGCCGCCCGATATGACGACCGCGAACACCGTGGAGACGACGGTGCCGGTGTTGATGTTCTTCTCAGATCGGATGGAGTAGAACTTCTGCACCATCTGCGGAAGCCCCCACGTGCCAACCGACGTGAGCAGGACGACGCCCAGGAGATCCAGCGGCGCTGGGCCGAAAAACGACGAGAATATCCCCGGGGCGGATGACACCGAAGGATCCTCCACGCGGGCGAGCGCCTCAAGCGACGGTATGAAGCCGCCGTTCGCGCCCAGCACCGCCGCAATGACGGCCACTATCCCGAAAAGCATTATGACGCCCTGTATGAAGTCGTTCACGGCGGTGGCCGTGTACCCGCCCATGATGACATAGACGGCGGTGAGGACGGCCATCGCTGCTATGCAGACTGTGAAATCCACGCTGAACGCCATGGCGAACAGCCTGGAGAGGCCGTTATAGAGCGACGCCGTGTACGGCACCAGGAACACGGACGTTATGATGGACGCCCCGACCCTGAGCGCGCCCGACCCGTACCGGATGCCAAAAAAGTCCGGCATGGTGGCGCTGCCCAGGTACCTCGTCATCACCCTGGTCCTGCGGGCAAGGACGGCCCACGCGAGCAGGGACCCTATGAAGGCGTTGCCCAGCCCTATCCACACGGCGGATATGCCGAACCGCCACCCGAACTGGCCGGCGTAGCCCACGAAGACGACCGCCGAGAAGTACGAGGTGCCGTAGGCGAACGCGGTGAGCCATGGGCCCACCGAGCGGCCGCCCAGCACGAAGCTGTCCACGGACGTGTTGCGCTTACGGAAGTACATTCCCACGAAGATGGTCACCGCGTAAAAAATGACAAGGAGCGAGACCTTTGCGAACAAACAAACCACGCCTTTCGGTAAAATTACGTACAAAACGCGTATAGCTTAACAGATGGCGCGTTGCCGTCAACGGTTCGGCAGGATTGCGTAGTTCTGTCATTATGACCGCCTGGAACGCGGTCTGCGGGACGAGGCCCCTCATGGCGCCTGCCCTGGGCAGACGGCCCGCTCGCTTGACAACGGCGCTGAAATTCCCGATACTATCTTCTGATATCGTCACGGGGCGCACACAAGACAGTCTGGGAGGGTGGTACAGGGTTGGCACGGTTTATCTTGGATCGCGTATTCTCCATCGCTTTGACTCTGGCGGCAGTCGTCACGCTGACTTTCTTCATGATGCACACAGTCCCCGGAGGGCCGTTCGCGCAGGACAAAGAAGTCCCGCCGGAGGTGTTGAGGGCCCTGGAGGCAAAGTATCACCTCGACGAGCCGCTCTACCTGCAATACGTCAATTACGTGAAGGGTCTGCTCGTCTGGGATCTGGGGCCGTCGTTCCAGAAAATAGGCGTGTCGGTGAACGACATCATCAAGCAGAGCATGCCGGCGTCCGCCAAGCTCGGCGCGGTGGCTTTCGTCTTCGTGCTGCTCGTAGGCATCCCCGCCGGGATATACTCGGCAGTTAGGAGGGACTCCCTCCCGGATCAGGCCATCAGGTTCGTGGCGACTCTGGGCCAGACGATCCCCAGCTTCGTCCTGGCGACGCTCTTGATATACGTGTTCAGCAGCAAGCTGAAGATATTCCCGACGTTCGGCCTCCGCACGTGGAAGCACTTCGTGCTGCCCTCGATAGCGCTGGGCGGCTATTCCCTCTCGTTCGTGACCAGGCTCGTGCGCTCCAGCATGTTGGAGGCGCTCGGGCAGGACTACATCATGACGGCCCGCGCCAAGGGCGTCCCCGAGTTCCAGGTCTTCTTCAAGCACGCGCTCCGCAACTCCCTCATCCCCGTCGTGACGTATATCGGCCCGCTCATAGCGACGGTCGTCACAGGGTCGTTCGTCGTGGAGAAGGTGTTCGCGATCCCTGGCATGGGCAAGTTTTTCGTGGACAGCATCACGAACCGGGACTACACGGTACTCATGGGGCTGACCATACTGGACGCCATACTGCTCTGCGCGGCGGTCCTTATCGTGGATCTGCTCTACGGCCTGATAGACCCCCGTATCAGGGTGGGCAAATGACCGACAGGGTCCGGTGGGATCCGCTCCCTCCTGAGCTTCAGGCCTCCGAGAAGATCGTCCGCCCGAGCATGACGTACTTGCAGGACGCGTGGCGGCGCTTCCGGAAGAACCCGGCCGCGATGCTGGGGCTGACGATGGTCTCGGTGATCGTGCTGCTCGCCCTGATCGGCCCCGCCGTCTCCTCCCACTCTTACTGGGAGCAAGATCTGGACCGCACGAACGAGCCCCCCAGCGCGGCGTATATCTTCGGCACCGACAGCCTGGGGCGCGACCTCTTCGTCCGCGTGATGACGGGCGGGAGGATATCCCTCCTAATAAGCTTCATAGCGACCTTCGTGAGCTGCGCCATCGGGGTGGTTTACGGCGGCTTCGCCGGGTACGCGGGCGGACGGGCGGACAACGTCATGATGAGGGTGGTCGACATAATATGGACGATCCCCCTGATGCTCTACGCCATACTCCTTATGGTATGGCTCGGGACAGGGCTGCACAACATCTTGATAGCCATAACGCTCGTGTACTGGGTGAACATGGCCCGCATCGTGCGCGGCCAGGTCATGAACCTGAAGGAGCAGGAATTCGTCCTGGCCGCCCTCGTGCAGGGCGCCGGCTCCTGGCGGATCCTGACGCGGCACCTCATCCCGAACTCGATGGGGCCGATACTCGTGACGGCGACGATGATGATACCGGGGGCGGTGTTCACGGAGTCGTTCCTGAGCTTCATCGGGCTTGGCATCTCTGCCCCCCTGGCGTCGTGGGGGTCGCTCTGCTCGGACGCCCTCGGGGCCCTGCGCCCGTACCCCTACCAGCTCTTTTTCCCAGCGATATTCATCTGCGCCACGATGCTCGGCTTCAACTTCGTGGGTGACGGCATGAGGGACGCCCTCGACCCGAGGCTCCGGAAGTGAGCGCCGTGACGGAAGCCGCCGCGCCGCTGCTCGACGTGAAGGGCCTCAACGTCTCCTTCTTCACCCACGTCGGGGAAGTGAGGGCGATAAGGGGCGTGGACTTTCACGTGAACGCCAGGGAGACGGTCGGCATCGTCGGAGAGTCCGGCAGCGGGAAGAGCGTGACGTCCCTGGCGATACTGCGGCTGCTCCCCTATCCTGGGAGGGTCACCTCGGGGGGCGTGACGTTCCGCGGGGAAGACCTCCTGCAAAAGAGCGCCGGGGCCATGAGGGCGCTGCGCGGGGACGAGATCTCGATGGTGTTTCAGGATCCCATGACATCCCTGAACCCCGTATTCACGATCGGCGAGCAGATCGTGGAAGCGCTCGCCGTCCACAAGAAAAAGAAGGGCGCTCGGGAAGCCAGGGCAAAGGCGATAGAGATGCTGAACCTGGTCGGCATCCCGGACGCCGCGTCCCGCTTCGGCGCGTACCCGCACGAGTTCAGCGGCGGGATGCGCCAGCGGGCCATGATAGCGATGGCGCTGGTCTGCGAGCCGTCTCTGCTCATAGCGGACGAGCCTACGACGGCGCTCGACGTGACGATACAGGCGCAGATACTTGAGGTCATGAAGGACCTGCGCGAGAAGACGGGCGCCTCGGTCATCCTGATAACGCACGACCTGGCGGTCGTGTCGGAGACGTGCTCGCGCATAATCGTCATGTATGGCGGGCAGGTCATGGAGGAAGCGCCGACGAGGGAACTCTTCGAAAACCCGCTGCACCCGTACACCAGGGGCTTGATGCGCTGCATACCAGCACAGGGCGGGGCCGCGCGGGAGCGCCTCGTCCCGATCCCCGGCACCCCGCCCGACCTCTTGAAGCCGCCGGCTGGCTGTCCGTTCGTGGAGCGGTGCGGTGAGGCGATGAGGATATGCCTCGCAAGCCGTCCCGTTTTTTACGGGGAGGGCCGGCACAGGGCCGCCTGCTGGCGGCTGGATCCGGAGGCGCCCAGATGAGCGGGCGCGACGCGAATGACAGGCCCATCTTGGAAGTGCGGGGGCTGAAGAAGCACTTCCCCGTCCGCTCGAAACGCTTTTTTTCAGGCGAGCGGCGCGTCGTGAAGGCGGTTGACGGCGTGGATCTCTCCATCAGCAGGGGTGAGACGGTGGGGCTCGTCGGCGAGAGCGGGTGCGGCAAATCCACGCTCGGCAGGACGATAGTCCGCCTCTACGAGCCTACGGAGGGCCAGATAATCTTCTCCGGCGACGCGTCACCCGACAGGCGGAAAATGCAGATGATCTTTCAGGATCCTTACGCGTCGCTCAACCCGCGCATGACGGTGGGCGACATCATATCGGAGCCGCTGGCCATCCACGGCATAGGCACGCGGGCCGGGAGGGCCGAGCGCGTCCACTCCCTTCTGCGGCAGGTCGGGCTGAACCCTGACCACGCGATGCGCTACCCGCACGAGTTCAGCGGGGGCCAGCGCCAGAGGATAGGCATAGCGCGGGCGCTCTCCGCAGGGCCCGAGTTCGTCGTCTGCGACGAGCCGATATCGGCGCTCGACGTCTCGATACAGGCGCAGGTGGTGAACGTGCTGGAGGACCTGCGCGAGTTGTACGGGCTCACGTACCTCTTCATAGCCCACGACCTGTCCATGATCCGCCACATATCGGACAGGGTCGGCGTCATGTACCTGGGGCGGATCGTCGAAATCGCCCCTGCGGAAGAGCTGTACGGCAACCCCTGGCACCCGTACACGAAGGCGCTGCTATCCTCCATACCGCGGATCGGCAGGTGGAAGGAAGGCGCCGGGGAAAGGAGGATCGTGCTGAAAGGGGACGTGCCGAGCCCGATAGACCCGCCGTCCGGCTGCGCTTTCAGGACAAGGTGCGCCTACGCGGCGGAGAAATGCGCGGATCAGGTCCCAGCCCTGAAGGACAGAGGGGCGGGACATTACGTGGCCTGCAGGCTCCAGTAGCTCTTGCCCGCCGCCGCGTTGCGGCGGAGCTGATTTAAGGGAGGATGATGTTTGAATGAAGGCAATATGCTGTGTCCGCAAGGGCATCCGTCTCGCAATGTGCGGCGCGCTGGCGCTGGCTCTCTTAGTTTCGGTCCTAGGCGGCGCGCCCCTCGGGGCGGCCCAGCCGGAGCAGGTGATCCGCTACAACCTGACTACGGAACCCAAGACGCTGGATCCGACCATAAACGGCGACCTCATAGCAGGGTATATCATCAACCACTGCTTCGAGGGGCTGCTCCGCGACCGCAACGGCAAGCTCGTCCCGGGCATAGCCGAGTCGTGGGACGTCTCGAAGGACGGCAAGACATACACCTTCCACCTGCGCGACTCCAAGTGGTCCGACGGCAAGCCGCTCACGGCAAAGGACTTCGAGTACGCGTGGAAGCGCGTGCTCGACCCGGCGGTCGCGTCCGCCTACGCTTCCGTATCTTATTTCATAAAGAACGGCGAGGCCCGCTATAACGGAGAAGCCAAGCCGGAGGACATAGGGGTGACGGCGAAGGACGACAGGACGCTGGTCGTCGAGCTGGAGAACCCGACGCCATTTTTCCTCCAGCTTGTCGCTTTCATGGCCTATATGCCTGTGCGAAGCGACATCGTGGAGAAAGCGCCGGAGAAGTGGGCGCTCTCGGCGGCGACCTACGTCGGCAACGGGCCATACGTCATGAAGGAGTACGGCGCGGCGGGCCTCGTCATGGAAAAGAACCCGAACTACTGGGACGTAGCCTCGGTGAAACTCCCTCGCATCGAGAGCAGCTTCATCAACGAGGCGTCGACCGAGCTTGCCGCGTTCGAGAACGGCGACCTGAACATCCTTGAGAACTTCCCCACCGCAGAGATGCCGAGAATGTCGAAGACTAAGGGTTTCGTGGCGTACCCTCAGATCACGACGTACTTCTACACCGTCAACACGGAGAGGAAGCCGCTCAATGACGTGCGCGTCCGCAAGGCGCTCGCCCTCGCCGTAGACCGCAAGGCGCTCGTCGAGAAGGTCCTGCAGGGGGTGGACATCCCTGCGATCAACGTGGTCGCGCAGGGCCTCTTGGACAGCGCTGGCAAGGATTTCAGCAAAACAGCCGGCAATTTCGGGATGGATCCGGCCGGCAACGCCAGGCCGGACGAGGCGCGCAAGCTGCTGGCCGAGGCGGGGTATCCTGACGGGAAGGGTTTCCCCGAACTGACGCTCCTCTACAACACGTCCGAGTCGCACAAGCAGCAGGCGGAGGCCGTACAGGAGATGTGGCGGCGCGAGCTGGGCATAAGCGTCAAGCTCATGAACCAGGAGTGGCAGGTGTTCCTCGAAAGCCGCGGGAGCGGCAACTATGACCTCGCCAGGGGACACTGGTGGGGGGACTACGCCGACCCGATGACGTTCCTGGATCTGTTCACGTCGAAAGCCAGCTCGAACTGGCCTAGGTGGAAGAACGCCGAGTACGACAAACTGATAGAGCAGTCCATGCTGTTGTCCGGCAAGGAACGCGACGACGCCATGTACAAGGCCAACGCGGTCTTCATGAACGACATGCCCATCGTCCCGCTCTTCTACCCGACGGACGACTTCGTCATCCCTGAAAACATGAAGGGCGTCGAGCGGACGCTGTGGAGCGTGTTCTACTTCGGGAACACCACGATAGAATAAAAAACAAAACCTGGGCGCCGCCCGTGTCCCTTGCGGTTTTTCAGGGACAGCGGGCGGCGTCCCCGGTTTTTTTGGGTGAATGATTTGAGGGGCTAGCGATGGACGAAATAATTTTTACAGACCCGATTACGCCGCTCATGCTGAAGGCAGAGCCAGCGGGCGAGCTGGCGGACGAGGCGCTCTGCGGCATGGCGGCCGACGTTTTGTCCAGTGAGGGCGGTATGCTCAGGGTCAGGACGCGCTACCGCTACGAAGGGTACGTCTCCGAAAAAGCGGTGACGCGGACAGGTTCGGCAAGGGAGTGGGAAAGCTCCGTCACGCATCAGGTGATCGCGCCCTTCGCCGACGTGATGTCCGGGCCGTCGTTCGAGAGCGGCGTCATGAATACCCTGCCGCGCGGCGGGAGGCTCGTCGCATCGCCGCAGGGCGAAGGGTGGGCGCGCGCGGCGCTCGCTGACGGGACAGAAGGGTTCGTCCGTGAGCGGTCCGTCAGGGCGATCAGCATCTGGTCAGGGCCGGAAGACGAGCTACGGGCGAACGTCACGGCCGACGCCGTGCGATACCTCGGGGCGCAATACCGCTGGGGCGGCAAGAGCCACGCCGGGATAGACTGCTCCGGTCTCGTGAGCATGGCCTACATGCTTAACGGGCTTTATATTTACAGGGACGCCAGGATAGCAGACGGCTTCCCTGTAAAGGAAATCCCGGCGGAATACGCCAGGACAGGCGACCTGCTGTTCTGGGACGGACATGTGGCGCTCTACATGGGTAATGGACGCTACATACACTCCACAGGCCGCTCGTCAGGTGTCGTGATAAACTCTCTCGACCCCGCCTCTCCCGATTTCAGGGAGGATCTGGCCTCGGTCAGGATGTGGGGCAGCGCATTTGCCTGGAAAGGGGACGGCGCGCAGTGAAGATCACCGGAATGAGGCTCGGGAGGCTCTCTATCCCGCTTAAAAAGACATTCAAGACCGCGCTCCGTTCGACGGCCTCCGTATCCACGAACATCCTGGAAATCCAGACGGACTGCGGCGCGGGCTACGGCGAGGCGCCTCCTCTGGCGGCCATCACGGGCGACACGGACGGCTCTGTCCGCGACGCCATAGCCTCGCGCATCTTCCCGGCCGTCGCCGGGATGGACGTCTCGGATCTGAACGACGCGATATCGGCCGCCGAGGCGTCCTGCGTCGGCAACCATCCTGCCAAGGCCGCCGTCGACATCGCCCTCCACGACCTCTGGGGGAAGCTCAACGGGCGGCCGCTCTACAGGTTGCTCGGAGGGGCGGCCCGCGAGATCGCGACCGACTACACGATCAGCCTGAACCAGCCGGACGAGATGGCCAGCGACGCGCTGGAAGCCCTTGGCGACGGCTACCAGGCGCTCAAGATAAAGGTCGGCGGCGATTTCAGGCTGGACGTCGAGCGCCTCAAGGCCGTCCGGGGGGCCGTGGGCACAGCGGCGCTCCTGCGCGTCGACGCCAACCAGGGCTGGCGGCCAAAGGAGGCCATAAGGTCGATCAAGGCCATGGAGGACCTCGGGCTGGACGTCGAGCTGGTAGAGCAGCCGGTGCCGCATTACGACATAGAGGGCCTGAAGCGGGTGACGGATTCCGTCGACACGGACATCCTGGCGGACGAGTCCGTGTACTCTGCCCGCGACGCGCTCCGGCTGATATCGCTGAGGGCGGCCGACATGATAAACATAAAGCTCATGAAGAGCGGCGGGATCTCAGGCGCGCTCAGAATTTGCGCGATGGCCGAATCCGCCGGGATGGAGTGCATGATAGGAGCGATGATGGAGAGCAAGGTTTCCGTGACGGCAGCCGCCCACGTGGCCTCGGCGAGGCGCGTCATAACGAGGTACGACCTCGACCCGCCGATACTCTGCGCGAAAGACCCCGTGAGGGGCGGCGCCTCTTACGCCGGCGCGTCGATAAGCCTGCCCGACGCGCCCGGCCTCGGCATAGACGGGATAGAGGACGTCGAGTGGCTGTGAGGGGACGGCGCGGGCGCGCCGCCCCCGGAGCCTTTAATCGTCAGCCCTCGTAAGGCGGCACCAGCCCGATCTCACGCATCGTGTCGAGAGCCTCGATGATGGCCACGGCAGCCCTGGTGCCGATCAGCTCCGCGCCCGCCAGGAGGAACGCGTAGGCGTTCTGCGGGCGCGGGAACTTCACCCCGGCCACTTTCAGCTTGACAGGAGTGTCCTTGAGCGCACGCTTCATCACCAGGAACTGCTCCATGCTCGGCCCCTCGAACTGGCCGGACGACGTCTTGGCGTAGTCGCATCCCGCCTCGGCCACGAGGGCGCACCCTGCTGCGATCTCGTCGTCGGTCAGGAACGCGACCTCCAGGATGACCTTGGTCAGGGCGCCGCCCGCCGCCGCCTTGAAGTCCTTCAGATCCTGCTTTACTACCTCGTATTTTTTGTCTTTCAGCGCGCCGATGTTCATGACGGTGTCCACGGCCCGGCAGCCGGCCTTCACCGCATACTCCGTCTCGAACGACTTGACCGCCGCAGGGGAGGCGCCGAACGGGAAGTCGATCCCGGTCGCTGGCAGCACGTCGCTGCCCTTGAGCTCCTCGACCACGACCGGCGTCCAGAACGGCGTCGCGGAGTAGAACGCCGCGCAGTTGTACTTCACGGCCTCCCTGCACCCTTTGCGGATATCGTCCTCCGTCGTGTTCTTAGGCAGTACGCTGTGGTCAAAGCACTTGCCCAACGCCCATTTGTCCATCTTTGCAAGGTTCACCATTGGCTGCACTCCTCCTTATATGTGTTTAATGTCCGTAAAATTTTGAAAGATCTGCCAAGCGTTCAATAAGTTACCACCCCTGCGTTTGCGTGTCAACTGAGCGATGAAACCTTCAAAAACCCAGGCCGCAGGCTGCGGCCGTCCTGACGCGCCTTGCAGCGGGCAGTCTGTTCAAAGTTAAAATAATTAAAAGGAATATCACTTTTAAACTCAATAAATAAAAAAGGTTTTCTTGAAAATTTTTAATTATTTAATGATAAAATCCCACAATTATGATAATATTTCACGGGGCGATCAGCGCTTTACAAAATAAAATGATTTATGAAATTTGGAGGGGTCGTACTATGCAGTGGTTCAAAAACCTGCGCACACTGGCGAAAATCTTGACGCTCATCTTTGTCATGACAGCTCTCATGCTGGCAGTTTCGGTCACGGGCTACATGACGAGTGCGGATATAGCGTCGGACATGGATGAAATCTACCGAGACTACGCCACGTCGGCTATATTGATGACCAGGTCGAAGGCGATCGCCATCCAGAACAGGCGGATGCTCACCACCATGATGTTCGTAAAATCGGAAACGGAGAGAGCCGACTACGAGAGACGGATGGACGCGAACCAGCAGGAGATGAGCGGCTACATAGAAAAGTTCGATCAGATGCCGCTATCGCCTGAGGACCGGAGTCTCATGGCCGACCTCAAGAAGGCCCGCGACGAGGTCAGCAGCAAACGCTCGGAAATGCTGGCGGTCATAAAGGCGCCCGACGAGCTGACGGACGAGTTTCTGGACCGCCTGAGGGGCAGCGGCGACATAGCGGCGGCGGAGAACAAATATACCGAGGCGCTGGACAAGCTCGTGGTCTCGCTGGTGGACGCTGCGGACAAGATGAACGCACAGGCGCTCGACAGCGCCCGGCACGGATCCGTCAAGATCGCCGTGTCGTCCGCCGCGGCGATCTTGACGGGCATAGCCATGGGCGTCATGGTCGCCAGGATGATAACGGGCGCCATCGGGAAGATGCAGCGCAGCGTAAAGATGCTGTCCGAAGGGGACCTCATAAGCTCTTTCGACGCCTCGGGCAGGGACGAGCTGGCCCAGATGGGCGGCAGCCTCCAGTACATGACGGACAACCTCAAGAACATCATCAGCTCCGTGAAGGACGCCGGCAACCACATAAACGAGACCGCGCAGGAGTTCTCTGCGCTCGCCGAGGAGACGAACGCCTCGGTAGAGGAATTCAGGGCCAACGTCGACGAGGCTGGGGCGAACCTGAACGCGCTCGCCTCGACCGGCGAAGAGGTGAACGCGTCCGTGGAGGAGGTCGCCGCCGGCGCGCAGTCTACGGCCGAGAGGGGCACCGACATAGCCCGCCAGGTCGACGAGGCGATGATCGCCGGCGACAGCGGTATGAACGCCGTGCGCAACGCCGTGAGCGGTATCGAAGGCGTTGCAAAGAACGCGGCGAACGCGGCCCGCAGCGTACAGGAGCTCGGCGTGAGGACGCGCCAGATACAGGGTTTCGTGGCGCAGATCGGCGGGATAGCAGATCAGACGAACCTCCTCGCGCTGAACGCCGCCATCGAGGCGGCGCGCGCCGGCGATGCCGGACGCGGCTTCGCCGTCGTGGCGGAAGAGGTGCGCAAGCTGGCCGAGGAGAGCAACGTCGCGGCAAAGAGCATCGCCGAGCTCGCCGAGACCATAACCGGCGACCTGGACGGCGTCGTGGGCATATCGCTCGAGAATGAGAAGGCGTCCCGGAGCGCGAGCGACCTCTCGCGCGAGACGGAGAGCATAATAGCGAGCATGATAACCTACCTGAAGAACATCTCAGGCTCTACGCAGGATCTCGCGGCCGTCTCCGAGGAGCAGGCCGCGTCGAGCGAGGAGATCGCGGAGGCCGTGCAGAGCATAGCGACCCGCGTCGGGAACGCCGCAGAGGCCGGGGACAACATCCGCAACGGCGTCGGAGACGTTGCGACCGCAGCGGAGAGGATGGCGCAGGGCGCGGAGATGCTGTCGGGCCTGGCCGGCGAGCTGACGGATCTCCTCGCCTTCTTCAAGACCGAGGATCAGGCGGGCAGCACGAGCAGGATCAAGGCCCTCCCGGTGAGGAGGTAGGCAAGCCACATGGACTGTCTGTACCGATTTGAAATCGAGGCCTATTTTAGT
The DNA here is from genome assembly GCA_031263445.1 of Synergistaceae bacterium. Lineage (GTDB taxonomy): Bacteria > Synergistota > Synergistia > Synergistales > Synergistaceae > JAIRNC01. Next base: position 26,732 of record JAISFV010000041.1, read on the forward strand.
GCCTCGTAAGCTCTCCCCTGGGCCGGGCATACATTCGGCGGCTCATACCCGACATGCTGTCAGGGGCCTGATTTTAATGGCGGCATCTATGCGCTGCGAGCGGAGGAAACGGCCCAGCCCTTCAGCGTGAGCTCGGCGGAGCGGGGGCCGCCGAGCTCCTCGCCGGTCCTGAAGAAGGCGAGATCCCTCACCAGGTCGTTTGACAGCTCCGAAAGCCCTTCCGCCCTCTTCGCCATGCGCTCCGCGGCGGACGAGACCTCGCTTACCCCTGTGCGTATGTTCTCGCCGGCTTCCGCAGAGCTGCTGACCCTCTGTGATATGCCCTGCACGGCCTCCGCGATCTCCTCGCTAGACGCGGCCTGTTCCTCGGAGACGGCCGCCAGGTCCTGCGTGGCGCCGGCCATCTCCTTGAGGTAGGACATCATGTCGTGTATTATGCCCTCTGTCTCCTTCGAGAGCGTCTTTGCGTCTTCCGATGACTTGGCGTTCTCCATGGACATGCCCACCACCGTCTCGAGATCACCCATTATGGTCATGGCGAGATCCTCTATGTTCTTTGCCGCCAGGCTGCTATCCTCGGCCAGCTTGCGCACCTCTTCCGCCACGACGGCGAATCCCCTGCCGGCCTCGCCGGCCCTCGCCGCCTCGATCGCCGCGTTCAGCGCGAGCAGGTTCGTCTGGTCTGCGATGCCGCCTATCTGGGTGACGAAGCTCTGTATCTTCTTTGTCCTTTCGCCGAGTTCCTGCACGGACCTGGCGGCGGCGGCGGCGTTGTCCACTACGCCCTCTATGCCGGACACTGCGCGCCGTACCGACGACACGCCGTTCTCGCCGGCGCTCAGGGCGTCGTTGACCCGCTTCGCTATGCTGGTGCCTTTCTCGGCGGTAGCCTGCGCCCCGGCCGCGACCTCCTCCACGGACGCGTTGACCTGCTGCCCGGCGGCGGAGAGGTCTGACAGGTTCGATTCGGTGCTGTCCACGTTCACCCTGAACTCGTCGACCGAAGCGCTGGTCTCCTGGGCGAGCGTGGAGAATTCCTGCGAGGTCTCCAGGACGTCGTCGCTCGCTTTTTTCACGGCCGCTATCACACCCCTCAGGTTGTCGGTCATGCCCTGGAGCGCACCGCCCATGGCCGCCAGCTCGTCTTTGCCGTCCGTGGGAAATTTGCTCACTAGATCCCCCTTCGAGAACAGGTCGATGCTGCCCATTATCTTGTAGATCGGCACGGTGATCGTCCGGGATATGGCTACGCTCAGGGCAAGGCCGATGACGATCGCCGCTGCGGACGTGAGCGCGATGGCTACCGCCCGCTCGTGGGCGAACGCCTCCTCGCGGCTGTTCGTCTCGTCAGCGACCTTCACTAGGCTCTCGGCGAGCTTGCTTATGGAGGTCATGTACTCGTTTTCCATGAACGCGATATCCCCCCTGTTCGCCAGGCGCTCCCTGAGCCCCTCTATGTCCTCCTTGCTCCTGGCGGAGGCTATCCCCTCGTCCTGGAGCCTCCTGTACTCCGGGCCGGTCTTTTTGATATGCTCGTAAAGCTCCCTGTCCTCCGAGCCCAGCCTGTCCACGTCTATGGTGGCAAGGAGATCCGCCACTGCCCTCCTGTTCGCCATGATGCGGCTCTCGTAGCCTTCGAGCTCCTTGTCCGCGTCAGTGTTGGCCATGCTGATGAGTAAACGCCTGTTCTCGGTGACCAGAGCGTCCGCCTTCGTTATGTTCTGCGAGACCTTTGCGTAGTTCAGGTACATGTCCCGCATCCCGGTCGCTATCCTGTGGCTGGTAGAGTAACCGGTGTAGGCTATGACGACCATGAGGATCGCCATCGTCACGACGATGAAAAGTATCTTTGCCATTGTGCGAAGGTTTCTGAACCACTGCACGTCAATTGCCCCCTTTTTTGAGTTGCCCTGGAACGGCGGGCAACGGCATGTTTTAGGATTTTAAATCGATGACCCGTGCGGCAGATGCCGCCTTTTTTCTTGTCATAACAAGGCGGCAACGTTAATTTATTTTAATCAGTATAGATTTTGCTTTTATTGCGTGTCAAGAAGAATTAGCCGCAACGGGCTTAGGCAAAAACAACGGTTTATTGCGGGGGAAGGCAGGAAAAAGCTAAGACGCCGTCATGCCCTCCAGCAGCTCCAGGACGGTCACAACCTGTTCGCGCGTCACCCTGTCGGACGGGACGCCCCTGCTGACGCAGTCGGTGAAGTGGCGTAGCTCTGCCAGGTACGTGCCGGTCGGGGGGACGTTGATGCCGGTGCGCACCAAGATCTTCTCCTCCGTGTCGAAAACCTTCGGCGGGACGCCCGCGCCGTATGCCGTGACGACTCCGCCGTCGTTCGTCACGACAGCTCCCTCGAAGCACACCCGCCAGCCGGCCGTGAAGGGGATGTCCGCGTTGAGCCAGCCGGCCTCAGCCGTGACGCCCATGCCTTCGTAGCGGTAGCTGAATCGGCAGTGCTCCGAGTAGCCCCTGTCGTGTGCGGCGCTGCGGGTCATCTTGAAATCGAGCGGGCAGCCGAAGAGGCTCACGATGAGATCGAGGTCGTGGATATGCAGGTCGAACGGCACCAGCCCGCTCTTCTCGCGCTCGAAGAGCCAGCCGCCTTCTGCCCAGCGCGGGCAGACGGAGAGCCTGTAAAAATACGCGTCGAGCGGCCTGCCGTATTCGCCGCTCATCACTATGTCGCGGAGGATCTCGCTCTGCCTGTGGAACTGGAGCACGTGGGCCACGTAGATCTGAACCCCTGCGGCGTCCGCCGCCCCGAACAGGGCTTTCGCGTCCGCGCCCGTGAGCGCCATGGGCTTTTCCGTTATCACGTGCCTGCCGCCCTCTATGCCCTCGCGGATGCCGTCCGCGTGGAGATACGTCGGCGTACAGACGTCCACGGCGTCTATCTCCTCCGCGCCCAGCATCTCAGGTATGCTCTCGTAAAACGGCAGCCCCCACTCCGACGCCTTCGCGGCGTCTTTTTCCGACGCGCCCGCGACAGCCGCGACGCAGACGCCGCCGATATGCCGGTAATTCTCCCGGTGCACGGCACCCATGCCGCCGGCGCCGGCCAGGCCGATCCTGATCACGCGCTCACACCGCCATCCCGACGCTTTCGAGATACTCGCGGGAACAGCGTACCGCCTCGTCGGCCTCGCCGATGTCCCGCGACCCATCAGGGCCGAACTCTATCTCTATGCTCAGCGGACAGCGGTTGCCGTGTTCCTCCAGCTTTTTGAAAATCATCGGGAAATCGACGCAGCCGCGCCCGAGCGCCGGGAAGTTCCACTCCTTGCGCTCCCCCGCCTTGTCCTTGAGGTGCATGAACCCGATCCTGCCGGCGCAGGCGTCGATGTCGTCCGCCAGGTCCACGCCGCCGTAGAATATGGCGTTCGCCGTGTCGTAGTTGATCTTCACCAGCGGCGAGCCAACCATGTCCACGATGCCCGACATGCGCCTGCCGGAGCCGTGCTCGCCGTGGATTTCTAGGGCCAGGGCAAGGCCGTATTCGCGGAGGCAGGGCAGGAGGGCGGATATGCGCGCAGCCGCCTCCTCGTCGGATGCGGACGCCCTGTCGGCCAGGTGTGCCTCCCCGACCGACGAGACGATGTAGCCGCAGCCGAAGAATGCCGAGAGCTGTATGATGTCCAGGAAATCCCCGGCGCGGGCCGGATCCATGAGGTTCGTGTGCCCGCTCATGGCGAACGAGGCGAGGCCCGCGTCCTTCAGCCGCCTCCGAACGGAGCAGAGATAGCTGAAATCCATCGACGGGAAGACGTGTTCCGTCCATCCCTTCGTCGCGGTGAGCTCTACGTAGCGGAAGCCGGCCCTGGCGATCCCCTCTATGGCGTCCTCTATAGGGTATTTGTGGTAGCAGTTCGAGTTTACGGCGATTATCCGTTCCATGTCCGCAGCCCGCTCAGACGAGAAACTGATCCAGGTAGCGCTTCGAAAGCCTGATGCTCTCGAGGATCTTCTCGCGGCTGCCCTCGAACGCCCTGTCCTCCACTTCGATGCAGGCGGGGCCCTCGTAGCCGATGTCGTTCAGCGTGCTTATGAACGCGCCCCAGTCGACGTCGCCCAGCCCCGGCAGCTTGGGGCTCATGAATTCGAGCGGGTACGCCATCACGCCAGCGTCGCGCAGACGGTCGCGGTACAGCTTTATGTCCTTGAAGTGTACGTGGAAGATCCTGTGGCGGAACTCGTAGAGCGGCGCGATGTAGTCCATCATCTGCCATACGAAATGGCTGGGATCGTAGTTTATGCCGAAGTTCCTGTTCGGGATGATGTCGAAGAGCCGCCGCCAGATCTTGGGGGACGTGAAGAGGTTCTGCCCGCCGGGCCACTGATCCCCGCCGAAGAGCATCGGGCAGTTCTCGATGGCGATGCGGACGCCCTGCTTCTCTGCGCTCTCTATGATGGGCGGCCAGATGTCGTGGAACAGCTCTATGTTCTCCTCGACGCCGCGCCGCTGGTCGCGCCCGACGAACGTGGTCACCATGTTGACGCCCAGCCTTGCGCTCGCGCCGATGACCTTCTTCAGGTGCGAGACGGCGTGAGAGCGTTTTTCGGCGTCCGGATCCATGACGTTCGGGTAAAACGCCAGGGCCGAGATGGATATGCCCTTTTCGCGGCACAGCCCGTTGATGGCGGCGGCGCTTTCGTCGGTCAGCCCGTCGACGTTTATATGGCTCACCCCGGCGTACCGGCGCTCGGCCCGCCCGCGAGGCCAGCAGGCCGCCTCTACGCACGAGAAACCGTTGTCCGCTGCTACTGCCGCAACTTCTTCGAAGCTCCATCCGTCGAGTATGGCACTGACAAACCCAAGTTTCATGAAAGACAGCCCCTTCTGGTAGCCATATTAGCTAGCGCGGCATCGCGTTGCGCCCGACACCCTCCCTTACGGTCATTGCTCTATGCGCACGGCCCTGCCCGTTTCCGACGACTCTATACAGGCGAAGACGGCGCGCATGGCCTTGAGCGTCTCCTCCCCCGATATTTCAGGCGGCGTGCCGCCGGCGAGGCAGCGCGCGAATTCGTCTATGACGCCCGTGCTGGTCTGGCTGTCGTTCGTCTGCATCGGCTCAGCCTCGCAGAGGATCTTTTCGCCGCCGGCGAGCATGACCTTCACAGCGAACGCCGGGTCGTCGTATATGCGTATGATGCCCTTCGTGCCGTATAGCACTGTGCTGTTGTCCTCCGCGCCGTAGAACGTCCAGCTCGCCGTCATCGTGCCGACGGCCCCGCCTGAGAGGCGGTATATGCAGAGGGCGTTGTCGTCCACGCCGATCAGGCCGCCGGACGGGCCGTGCTTGTCCGCCGTGAAGAGCCTGGCCGTGGCCTCCACGACGACATCCCCCGTGAGGAAGTGGATGAGGTCCGTCTTGTGAATGCCCAAGTCCGCCATCGCTCCCATGGCAGCCCTCTTCTTGTCGAAAAACCACGTCGACGTGCCGGGGTCCGCGCTCCACGTCTCCGGGCCGCCGTGGCCGAACGTCGTGCGGAACGTCAGGAGGTTGCCGATCACGCCGCCCGACAGGAGCTGGCGGGCGAGCCTGTGAGCCTTCGTCAGCCGCTGGTTCTGCCCTATCATCAGGAAGCGCCCGGTCTCAGCCGACACGCGCACCATAGCCTCGCAGTCTGGCAGGGTGACGGCCATCGGCTTTTCGCACAGCACGTGCTTCCCGGCCCGCATGGCCGCTATGGATATCTCCGCGTGGGTGTCGTTCGTGGTGCAGACGCTCACAGCGTCTATGGATCCGTCCGCCAGCAGGTCACGCCAGGCGCCGTATGCGCTGCCCCCGTACTTTTCCGCGAGGCCGCTGGCGCGTGCGGCGTTTATGTCGAAATACCCAGCGAGCTCGGTGGCCGGGTTGGCGGCATATTCCGGTATGTGGCGCACCTGAGCGACCTTCCCGCATCCGATGACCCCGATCCTGAACATTGAAAATTCACCCCCAGGCTGTCGTGACAGTATAACGCCTGGCGGCCTTTTTTTACAAGCTCCGGAGGGCCGTCGGTTTCGAAAGTTGACATAACGTATGTTTTGAATCCTGCCGTCCGCTTGACACGGTTAATACCCGGTTCTCCATGAGCTGGGCCGCCGGGCGCCGTAACGGCGCCGGCGGCATCCGTTTCGCTTACTTTTCCGGGTAGAAGCCCGACGGGGCCTCCGAGAGGTTGATCATTATGTTCTTCATCTGGGTGTAGTGGTCCAGGATGACCTTGTGGGTCTCGCGGCCAATGCCGGAGGCCTTGTAGCCGCCGAACGGAGCGCCCGCCGGTATGCTGTTGTAGGTGTTGACCCACATGCGCCCGGTCTCTATGCCGCGGCAGACGCGCATGGCGCGGTTGATGTCACGGGTCCAGACGGCGCCGCCCAAGCCGTAGACGTTGTCGTTGGCCATCTCTATGACCTCTTCCTCCGTCTTGAACTTGATGACCACTGCCACGGGGCCGAATATCTCCTCCTGCGCCACCTTCATCTTATTGTTTACGTCCACCAGGAGCGTCGGCTTCATGAAACAGCCTTTCGAGAGCTCGCCCTCCGTGTAGCGCCCGCCGCCGCAGGCGACCTTGGCGCCCTCCTTCTTGCCCTCCTCGACGCACTCGATGATGTCGTTCAGGTGCGCCTCGTATATCTGAGAACCCATCTGCGTATCGGGATCCCACGGCATCCCGACCTTGATGCTGTTGAACGCCTTCACGGCGTCCTTTATGAACTTGTCGTATATGTCCTCGTGTACGAACACGCGCGAGCCGGCGCAGCATACCTGCCCCTGGTTGAAGAGTATGCCGAGCTGCAGCCCGTCCATCGCCATGTCCCACTTGCAGTCCGGGAAGTAGATGTTGGCCGACTTGCCGCCCAGTTCGAGGGTCGATGGGATGAGTTTCGCCGCCGCGGCCGCCGCCACGCTGTTGCCTATCTCCGTGGAGCCGGTGAACGCCAGCTTGCGGAAGCCCTGGTGGTCCAGGATGTACTGCCCGGATTTAGATCCCTTGCCGGTGACGACGTTGAACACGCCCTTCGGCAGGACGTCGCCGATCAGCCTCGCCAGCTCGAGGACGGAGAGGGACGTGTAGCTGGACGGCTTGAATACCGTGCAGCAGCCCGCCGCCAGCACGGGGGCGAGCTTCCACGCCGCCATCAGGAACGGGAAGTTCCACGGCACGATCTGGCCCACGACGCCGATCGGCTCGCGGAGGATGAGCGACAGCGTGTTGTTGTCCAAAAGCGACGCGCTGCCCTCCTCCGTGCGCACCGCCCCCGCGAAGTACCGGAAGTGGTCGGAGCTGAACGGGATGTCTATGTTCTTGGTCTCGCGGATCGGCTTGCCGTTGTCGAGGGACTCGACCAGGGCAAGGTGATCAGCGTTGGCGTCGATGATGTCGGCGATCTTCATCAGGGTGTCGGCCCTCTTGATTGGCTCGACGTCCTTCCACGTCTTGAACGCAGCCCACGCCGCGTCCACTGCGGCGTCAACGTCGTCCTTGGTGGCCTCGGAGCAAGAGGCCAGCACCTCGCCGTTGGCCGGGCACGTCGTCTCGAACGTGCCGCCGTCCGACGCGTCCCTCCACTTTCCGTCGATGAACAACTGGTATTTCTTGAGCAATTTCGGTTTCTTCACGACAGTCACTCCCTTCGCTTTTGCGGCGGCCAGGCAAGGAACGGCACGTCCTGGAAAACGCCGGCCGATCCGCATGGACGCCTGTTGGCTCCCCTCGGGCCTTGGCGACATGGCGCGCGGGCCCCCTCAGAAAACGCCGCAAATATCACCCCCTCCTGGCGTCGATGGCATATCCCGTGCCGTACGGACACTGCGTCGCAAGCCAGTGCCAGCCGCTCACGGGGCCCGCGAAAAGCCACGACCGTACACTTAGCTCCCTGCAAGGAGGGAGCGAACACATGCTCAACTGCAACTAACGTTTAGTTAGCTTAGTATATAGACTAAAAGCGTTTTTTTCAACAGGCCGTGCCGAGCCCGTTGTCCGTCTGTGATAATGTCATCATGGAGCAGGGGCGCGTGACCGGCCGGGGGCCAAGACGCATTTGCAGTAAGCGTCCCGCACGCGCCCTCCCGGCTCATCGCGGCGCAGGGCGTCGTATAGGCCTGACTCAGGCCCGGTCAGTTTTTTGAGGTCGAGGCAGGAGGCACAGGGTCGGGGCTTTGGGGCCGGCCGGGGGCAAGCAGGTATTCGTCCAGTTTCTGCAGGACCTCGCCGAAGTCGATGGGCTTCCCTATGTGGCCGTCCATCCCGGCGGCCATGCATTTCTCGATGTCTTCGCGGAACACGTTGGCGGTCATGGCCACTATCGGTATCCGCCTGCCGCCCGGCGAGCCCTCCTCCAGCGTCCGGATGCGTCTCGTGGCCTCGTACCCGTCCAGGCCGGGCATCTGCACGTCCATGAAGATCATCCCGTAACGCCCAGGATCCTCAGAGTAGAGGCGGACCGCCTCGAAGCCGTTCTCCGCGCAGTCCACGGACAGCTTTGTCGGTTCGAGGAAGGTCAGCACGATCTCCTTGTTGATCTCGACGTCCTCCGCCAAGATGATGCTGAAACCCTCGAAACTGGGCATCTCCGCATCTTCGGCGCAGTCCTGCGCCTGGCTTTCCCCTGCTGCGCCGAGGCACTCGCTTATGCAGTCGGCCACGTTGGACGGGAAGACCGGCTTTGGCAGGAATTTCCTTATCCCGGCGGCTTCCATCTCGCCCTGCGTCACACCCGGCTCCGCCGACGACATCATCACGACGGGGGCGCTGCCGCTGACGCGCCGCGCGAGCTCCATGCCGTCCATGCCCGGCATCTTCCAGTCGATGAAGTAAATGTCGTAAGGGCCGTGCGCGGCGACCTTGCCGAGCGCATCCGGCCCGTCCGGCGCGACGTCGCACCGGAAGCCGAACCGCCCCGCAATGTCGCGGAAATAACTGAGCACGTCCGGATCGTCGTCCACCGCCAGGGCGCTGACGCCGCCCCAGTCCAGCCCGCTTTTCGGCGCGACGCGGCGGGCGGCTTGCTCGCTGCCGCGCTCCGCGCGCATGGTGAAGCTGAACTTGGCGCCCTTGCCCTCCTCCGACTCGACCCAGATGCGACCGCCCATCATCTCGACGATGCGCTTCGATATGGCGAGTCCGAGCCCGGTGCCTCCGTATTTGCGCGAAATGCCGCTGTCGACCTGCTGGAACGGCTCGAAGAGGCACTCTGCCTGTTTTTGATTGAGGCCGATGCCGCTGTCGGTCACGTCTACCTGGATCTCGCAGACGCCGCCCGTCTCGCCGATGAGCGCCGTGTCCAGGCGTATCGAGCCGTTTTCAGGCGTGAACTTGACGGCGTTGCTGAGCAGGTTCGCGATCACCTGGGCCAGCCTCTGGTCGTCGGAAACGAGCGTGCGGGGGATACTCTCGTCCAGCCGCACCGTGAAATTCTGGGATTTTTCATCGATACGGAAGCTGATGACGTTGACGGCCTTCTGGAGCATCTTCTCGAAGTCGAATTCCGCGTTGGACAGCTCCAGCTTGCCGGCCTCGATCTTCGACATGTCTAGGATGTCGTTGATCACGCCCAGGAGGTGGTTCGAGGCGTTGTCTATCTTGCCCAGGCAATAATCCTTCCGTTCCGCGTCGCCCGAGGCCATCGCTATGGAGGTCATGCCGATGATCGCGTTCATCGGGGTGCGTATCTCGTGGCTCATGTTCGCCAGGAAGTCGCTCTTCGCGCGGCTGGCCTCGTCCGCCCGTTTTTTCTCGGCGTCGTACAGCACGCTCTGGAATTTGACGGCGAGCCCGATGAAGAGGCCGGCTATCAGGACGGACTGTATGTTGTCGGTGTACCTCATGAAGTCGCTTATAGGGATGACGAGGCCGGGGAACCTCACCTCCAGGTAGTACGTCACGACAATCGCCGCTATCTGCGCGGCCAGGAACATGTAGAGCGCCTTGCCGCGCGCGAAGAGGAACACTGTCACTATGCCCAGGACGAAGTACGCGCTCATGCCGCTGTCGATGCCGCCCAGCAGGAAATACCCCAGCGGGAACAGGAAGTCGCACAGCACGAGGAGCGCCAGCCACGTGCTCAGCGCGTACAGCTTGAAGCGGTTGCTTATTACCATGGACGCGGCTATGCAGAAGACGATCCCGAGCTTGTAGGCTACGACCACGGCGTCCACGCCCTCCACGAGCCTCGTCAGGAGCGACGCGATGATGGCGAACATCCCCACGATATATATCATGTTGAGCCTCCGCGCTTCGAGCGGGAGTTCGTTTGAAAAAATGTATTTGCTGACGAGCTGCCTCAGAGTCTTCAATCCGCCACCTGCCTTTCTTAGCGAAGGACCTGGTAAGATTTTATCATAACAGCGGTTGGCATGACAGGATGCTTGGAGAACATCGGTTTTGGCGATTTATTTGACAGGATCTGCTTATCATAGCAAGATAATTTTAGGATCAGCAAAAAAATTGCCGGCTCCGGCCAGGCCGGCGACATCCGCCGACCCCTGGCACCCCTAGCTCCTCTCGATTTAGCCAGGGGAGTATGCTAATATGACGCAAATGGGGTGATCGCCATATGGGAGACGCTTTGAAGATCGCAGTGATAGGGGGCGGCCCAGGAGGGTACGTGGCCGCGATAAGGGCGGCCCAGTTGGGCGCGGACGTCACCCTGATAGAGCGCGGAAGTCTCGGCGGGACGTGCTTGAACGTCGGCTGCATCCCGACGAAGGCCCTGCTCCATACGGCGCGGCTGCTCGACGGCATCCGGCAGGGCAGGGAGATTGGCGTTTCCGCGGTGCCGGAAGTCGACTTCGCGCAGGTCCAGAAGCACAAGGGGAAGATCGTCAAAAAGCTCACGGGCGGGGTCGGGATGCTGATGAAGGCCAACGGGGTCGCCGTTCTGAACGGATCCGCGTCGTTCGACGGAGAGAGGGCGATCTCGGTCAAAGGGGAGGACGGGGCGGCGCGCGTCAGCCCGGACAGGATAATAATCGCGACGGGGTCGAAGCCAGCCGTGCCGCCGATCCCTGGCATCGAATCCTCTAGGTGCGTGGACTCCTCGGGGGCGTTGAGTTTCGAGGGCGTCCCGAAGAGCATGGCTGTCATAGGCGGCGGGGTGATCGGGGTCGAGCTGGCCTCGATCTACAGCTCGTTCGGCGCCAAAGTCACGCTCATAGAAGCGATGCCTGAGATCCTCCCGCTGATGGACTCCGAGATGGCAGGGATGCTGAGGAAACTCCTCGCCAGGAGAGGCGTCGAAACTCTCGTGTCTGCAAAGGTCGAGTCCATAGAGGACGGTGACGGGACAGCCAGGGTGAACGTCTCGGCCGGCGGCGGCAGGATCACGCTCGAAGCGGAGAAAATACTGTTCTGCACCGGGCGGCGGCCCGACACGGAGGGGCTCGCCCTCGATTCCGCCGGCATAGCCCACGACCGGGGGCGCGTCATAGCCGACAGCCGCATGAGGACGAACGTGCCTTGGGTGTACGCCGCAGGCGATTGCACCGGGGGCGTGATGCTGGCCCATGCGGCGTCCGCCCAGGGGGAAACGGCGGCCGAGGGCGCGATGGGGCTCGACGCCGAGTACGACGGCACTGCCTGTCCGTCGTGCGTCTACGCGGACCCCGAATTCGCGTCCGCCGGGCTGTCCGAGGACGAGGCCAGGAGGCGCGGGCTGGCGTACTCCGCAGGGAAATTCCCCCTCGCAGCCAACGGCAAGGCGCTAATAGAGAACGGCGGGGAGGGTGCCGTGAAGATCCTCTCTGATTTGAGCAGCGGGAAGATCCTGGGGCTGCACATCCTGGGCGCCCGCGCCACCGACATGATAGCGGAGGGCGCGCTCGCCATCGGCCTCGGCGCCACGATCAGCGATATCGCGTCGACTGTTCACGCACACCCGACGGTCTCGGAGGCCGTCCGCGAAGCCGCCCTGGCATCCCGTAAAGAGGCTATACACATCCTGAACAGATGACGCCAGGTCGGCGGCAGTGATTTCGGGTCGCCGACCCCCGGCACCAAAAACACTGCCAGCCAGCGGTATCCCGGCACGCGAGGCGGCCGTTGACCTGGGTGTCTCCGTTCCTGCACTTTATCGCTGGATGGCTATATGGCCGAAGCCGTGCAAGCTATGTGTCACTGGGCAATGGCACAGGACAACATTTCTCATGTCATTGCGGAAACTGACATTGATAGCCCTCAGTCACAAAAAATCTTGCAGCGATGTGGTTTTATTAAAGACAAGCAGGATAAAACCCTATGGTGGCGATTACGTAAAGCCTGATGTTGTAAAAGCTTGTGGCTTAACGTACCCAAATTTCCGTTTCGAGAGCTGACCCCGCATACGGCGCACTGGCGGCGGGCGGCGCAAATCTTAGGCTGGAGAGCAGGGAGTGACACCCAGATGATCGTAAGGGGAGCAAGAGTATTCGGGGAACCAGGGTTCGAGGCCGGGGACATTTTCATTGACGGGGAGCTCATATCGGACAAAGACTGCGGCGGCGGCATCATAGACGCGTCAGGATTGCTCGCCGTGCCAGGGCTGATAGACATCCACCTGCACGGCTGCGTCGGCAGCGAGTTTGCCGCAGCAAGCGATGACGGGCTGAAGGCCATGGCGAGGTACGAGGCCGCAAACGGGGTCACTGCGGTCTGCCCGGCCACGCCGACGCTGCCCGAGGACGCGCTGGCCGAATCGTGCCGCAGGATTTCGCGGTTCGGGACGCCAGGCGGCGCCGCGTTCGCCGGGATCTACCTTGAAGGGCCGTTCATCTCGCCCGAAAAATCCGGCGCGCTGAACCCGGCATACGCCCAAAAACCCGACGCCGCGCTCTTCCGCAGGCTCCAGTCGGCCTCCGGCGGCATGGTCAAGGTCCTGGCCGTCGCGCCGGAACTGGAAGGCGCTATCAGTGTCATAAGCGAGATCAGGGACGACGTGGTATGCTCCGTAGCCCACACGGCGGCTGATTACGAGACGGCGAGGCTCGCTTTCGCTGCCGGCGCGCGCCAGGTCACTCACCTATTTAACGCCATGCCAGGCTTCCATCACCGCGAGCCGGGCGTCATAGGCGCCGCGTCCGACGCGCCGGAATGCCAGGCGGAGCTCATCTGCGACGGCACCCACGTCCACCCCAGCGCCGTGAGGGCGGCTTTCAGGCTGTTCGGCGGCGACAGGGTGCTGATGGTGAGCGACAGCATGATGGCAACCGGCCTCGGCGACGGCGAATACGAGATAGGCGGCCTCCCTGTCTCGGTGCGGGGCGGCAGGGCGACCCTCGCCCAGGGGGGGGCGCTCGCGGGATCCACGACGAACCTGACAGGCTGCCTCAGGGCGGCGGTGCGCGACATGGGCATACCGATCCACACGGCGGTCAAGTGCGCCACGGTAAACCCGGCAAAGGCCATCGGGGTCTTCAGCGAACGCGGGTCCCTCGACGCAGGGAAGTTAGCCGACATTGTCTTGCTGGACGGCGGGCTGAACGTAAAGCAGGTAATTCTACGAGGCACCCCACTGATGTAAATGCCTAACAAACGGCCCAAAAACCACCGCCGGCAAAGCCGTCCGCCAAGGACGCCTGCTGACCTCCAGACACTGCCAGCCCCGGCGGCCTGTCCTCCCTGCGCGCCATGGGGAGGCGTAAATTTTTACTCATGATAAATAATCATTTTTAACTATTTAAAAATATGTAAATTAATTGATATTTTGTTATGGTAACACAACTATACTGTGCCACGACGAAACAAGCGCCGCATGGCATCAAGGAGGGAACTGCACCGGGGTAAGCTAAGGAGGGGGAAAAATGTCGGTACGGATGAAGATATTCTTTGCTATATCGTTTACCGTCGTAGTTTTGACATCTGTCAGCGTGGGCATGTGTTCGCTCTTTGCGGAGAGCCCTGTCCCCTCCAAACATGCAGGCGGCGTTCAGGCAGGCGTGACCTACCCGGCCTACACGCACTTGGACATGTCTCATTACGTAAGCGCCTTGACCTTCATAACCTTCGGCGTTTTAGCGGCTTTCATCGCCTCCAAGAAACTGGCGGAGCTATTCCACGCGATGGACAAACACCGCTCCAGAATCGACGAGTTCAGCAAAACCGCGGCCATGGTATCGGAGAGGAGGGGGCGCTGCATCGCGAACATGCGGCGCGACATGCGCAAGCCGCTGAACTCGATCATACGCCTGTCCGAGCATGTCCTTGGCAAAGAGGGGCTGCACGGCGAGGCGCTGGACAGCATAGAGAAGATCCACAACGCCGGGATGACGCTCCTCGGCATAGTCAACGACATCACCGACATCCCTGCGGCGGAAGCCAGGAAATTCGACCTGACGCCTGTCGAATACGACATACCGAGCCTGATAAACGACATCGTCACGCTGCACACCGTCCGCATAAGCGGAAAGCCCATAAAATTCAACCTGCGCATCAGCGAGAATCTGCCCAGGAAGCTCTTCGGCGACGAGCTGCGCGTCGAGCTGATCTGCAACAATCTGCTCGACAACGCGTTCAAGTACACTAAGGCTGGGAGCGTCGACCTGTTTTTCGAGTGCGAAAAAGATGAAAACAACGATTGCAGCGAATGGCTCACCATCAGGGTCGCCGACACCGGTATAGGCATCCACCCGGACAACATCGGAAAGGTGTTCTCAGGCTACGGGGGCACAGCCTGCGGCGAGCACGGCAGAAAAATAGACGGCACGGGGCTTGCCGTCACGAAAACGATAGTGGAGATGATGGGCGGCGCCATCGACGCGAGCAGCGAGCCAGGGAAAGGCAGCGTATTCACGGCGCGCGTCAGGCAGGGATCCGTGACGGACGTGCGCATCGGGAAGACCGTGGCGGAAAGCCTCAAGCGGTGCCATCACGGCGGGAACATGCCGCCAGGCAGCGAAAAACTTACGAGCGTCCATCTCCCCCACGTCAGGATCATGGTAATCGACGACGTCATGGCCAACCTCAAAGTGGCAAAGGATATGCTGGGGCCATACGGGATACAGGTCGACTGCCTGACGAGCGGCTGGCAGGCCATCAGGAGCATTTGCGAAAGACATGTCGTCTACGACGCGATTTTCACTGACATCAACATGCCCAAGATAGACGGCGTCAAAACGGCGACCATCATACACGAGGAAATCGGCACGGAATACGCGAGGGACATCCCGATCTTCGCCTTCACCGCCAGCTTGATAACCGACAGCGAAATGGCGTCCTTTGAGAAAATTTTCCAGGCCGTCCTCTCCAAGCCTATCGACCCGATCCAGCTCGACGCGCTGATCGTCCGCTGGCTGGCCGGCAAAGAAGGCAAAAAAACATACGCGCAAAACCATGCGGAGACAGATCCGCAAACCGACGGCCCGGAGCCAGCGAAATCCTTGGCAGACACGATCCAGATGAAGTCGGTGCCGCAAAGCGCCTGACGCGGCGCAGTACCATGCGCGGCATTGACCGCTCTATTCCCGTCCCTGGATCGGCCCGGCGTTCAACGCGCCAGCTTCCATATGCCTCCGAGCCTGTCCAGCGCTTCGCGCAGCGTCCCGTCCTTTTTGGCGAAGTGGAGGCGTATCAGGTGGCTGACACCCTCCCTGAAAAAACTCGAACCGGGAACCGCGCCGACGCCGACCTTCTCCGCAAGGTCGAGGCAGAGTTCGACGTCGCTCCCGTAGCCCAGCGGCGACACGTCCAGCAACACGTAATAAGCCCCCTCGGGCTTCACGTAGCCTATGCCTATGTCGTCGAGCCCGCGCAGGAACAGGTCGCGCTTCCCCGTGTACATCTCCAGCAGCCCGCGGTAGTACCCCTCCCCCATTCTGAGACCCGCGACCGCCGCCTCCTGGAGCGGGGCCGCCGCGCCGACCGTGAGGAAATCGTGGACCTTGCGGATCGTTTCGGTCATCCATTCAGGCGCGATGACGTACCCGAGCCGCCAGCCCGTTATCGAATAGGTCTTCGAAAGGGAGCCGCACGACAGCGTGCGCCCGAACATGCCGGGGAGGGACGCGATATAGACGTGCTTGCCCGGCTCGTAGACGATATGCTCGTAAACCTCGTCCGTTATGACGAACGAGTCGTATTTTTCCGCCAGATCCGCTATCACCGACAGCTCCCCGCGCGTGAACACTTTCCCGCTCGGATTGGATGGGTTGCAGAGTATGAGAGCCTTCGGCCTCCGCTTGAAAGCCGCCTCCAGCTCGTCAGGGTCGAAACCGAACGATGGCGGGCGCAGCGGCACGTAGATGGGTTCCGCGCCGGAGAGTATGGCGTCAGCGCCGTAATTTTCGTAAAACGGGGAAAAGACTATGACCCCGTCCCCCGGGTCGGCCACGGCCATCATCGCGGCCATCATCGCCTCGGTGCTGCCGCATGTCACCGTGACCTCGCCGTCCGGGTCTATTTCCCGCCCCATCAGCTTCGACTGTTTCTCCGCCAGCGCGTCGCGGAAGTTCTTGGCGCCCCACGTGAGCGAATACTGGTGCGGACCGGAGAGGGCCACCTCAGCCAGACGCCTTAATATCTCCGCAGGCGGGTCGAAATCCAGAAAACCCTGGGAAAGGTTGATCGCGCCGTACTCCTGCGACACGCGGGTCATCCGCCTTATGACAGAATCAGTGAACGCAGCCGTCTTGCCAGACAGACGCATGTATAACGCCCCCATTTTCATCGTCAGCCCTGCTCATGACAAAAACAATCGCTTCTATTCTAGCCCATATCATCCCCCCGGTAAAGCCGCCCCGTTTTCTCCCGCCCTGCGGCCAGGAGCCGTTTCGCAGGCTTCCGCAGACAGCCTATTGACTTGCTCAAGCATATCCTATAAAATAAATATGTTAAATAAGTTTTATGGGGACGCCAAGGACAGTCGAAAAATGCAGGACCGCGCCTCACAGCGGCGATCCTAAGCCGCCCTGCCGGGAGCAAGCCGATTTAGGATCAGAATAATAATATCGCCTACACAATCACCCTTCTCATATACCCCGCAACGCTCACGTCCATAGAAGGGGAGGGGCGAACGGCCCCTTCCCCGTTACGGCGGGAGCGCCGCGTCACTTCTTTGCGTCTCCTTCAACATCAAGCTAATAGCTTTATCAGAGGCCTAGGATTTTGAGAGTGTTGATTTATAATATAGTGTAATCTTATCCAAGGGGAGATGAGATTATGGAAAAATGCAAAGAGAGCGGCTCAGAGCGAACGATAAAAAACGGTGTAATTGCGGGGAAACAACGCTGTCGGTGTAAAGAATGCGGGTGTAATTTTCGGGAGGGCGACAATCGGACAAACGAAAGGGTGGCGGCAAAGAAAAGGGGCCGTTATGTCCTGGATCCGTTCGTCTGAGTTCTTCCGGAATGGCATTTCCAGGTTTACGCCCCCTGTTTCCGTGAATGAGCCCTGCTTCTCCTTCCTTGAGGTATTTTGTTTTC
>JAISFV010000075.1 GCA_031263445.1 Synergistaceae bacterium
ATCCTGTTCGCGTCACGCTCGTTTTTCAGCGTCTGTCCGTGCGCGGCGTGCCACTGTTCCGCTGTTTCCCTGAAAGTCGGATCGGCTGTCTTTTTCGCTTCCTTCGCCGGCAGGCCGTCCTGCACCCGCCCGCGCATCCCGTCACGCATCGCGCGGGCCTCTCTCAGCCCCACGTGCGGGTACTCCCCTATCGTAGCCCGCGTCCTCTTCCCGTCCTGCGTGTGCCTGTACCGCCAGTATTTCCTCCCGCTCGTCATGACCTCCAGGATGAGGCCGTCGCCGTCTTGTAGCTCGTATCTCTTCTCCCTGGCTCGCGCCGCCCTGATCCTGGTCTCGGACAAGTTCATCTGTGGGCCGCCTCCTCGGAACGTTTGGGCCATGTTGTGGGCCGGTTGTCGTGTCATATTATGCCCGAGGATGTCATTTCTTGTCAATATAAAAGTGACGCGAAGCTGGATGGATCCTGCTTCGCGTCATGTTTTGACGTTGATTGTCTTTAAATTCTGGAGGCGGCACCCGGATTCGAACCGGGGATGAAGGATTTGCAGTCCTCTGCCTTGCCACTTGGCTATGCCGCCTCGCGTTCGGTACATATCTTAACAGACCTATGGGGTTTTGGTCAATGGGCTATTTTTGCAATGAGACTCATCGCGGAAGCCGGCGCTGAGGGCGGACGCGGGACACGCCTTCACGCAGTCTTTGCAGCGGACGCACTCGGCGCTGCCGCAGCCGAGCGAGGGATCGACGCCCATCTGGCAGACCTGGGCGCATGTCCCGCAGTGCGAGCATTTTTCATGGTCGATCCGAATCTGGTAGAGGGCTATTTTGTTGAATAGTCCGTAAAATGCCCCGAGCGGGCAGAGGAACTTGCAGAAAAAGCGGTATACGGCCACGCACCCTAGTACCGTGGCGAGCGCGATCAGGGTTTTCAGCGCGAAGAGCCACCCCAAGGCCTCCCTCATGGGAGGGTTTGCCGCAAGGAGCGGGCCGCCGGCCGTGATCGTCCCTGCGGGGCAGATGTATTTGCAAAAAGCGGGCGCGCCGACACCGAGCTCACCCTTTGTTAAAAGAGGGAGCGCTAAGACGAATACGAGGAGGAGGACATATTTTACGAGCCTCGCGCGCTTTGCGAACAGGGCGAATCCTGCGCCACGCGCTGAGGGTTTCGCCCGAAAAAACGGGATCTTGCGTAGCAGCTCCTGAACCAGGCCGAACGGGCAGAGGAAGCCGCACACCATGCGGCCGAAGAGAAGGCCGAAGCCAACCATCAGCCCTATCGCGTAATAGCTGATGCTGTAACGGGACGCCCCGATTACGGCCTGGAGCGCCCCCAACGGGCAGGAAGCGACGGCGCCCGGACACGAATAGCAGTTGAGGCCTGGGACGCATACGGACTTGAAGCTACCCCTGTAAATCCTTCCCTTGAGAAAACCAGGGACGTAGGCGTTGCACCCGAGGGCGGCAAGCCACTGTATGATCTTGCGCGAGGCCATGTCATGCCGTCCTTGCGAGCCGCAAACCGCCTAGCCTATCCCGATACATTCGAGGCAAATCCGGGTAGCCTTGATAAGGACCGTCCTGATTTCTCCCCTGTGCCAGCCGGCGAGGATGAAAATGACCGAGACGGCGAAAAGGAGCAGTCGGATCGCTTTAAGCCGCCAAGCGGACGTCGAGTGTTTCAAATCGCGCCTTTATCTTACTTAATAGTATTGAGTATTTTCTTTATTTCCGCTCGATATGCCTCTTCGGAGCGCGACCCGACCAGCGGGTTGCCGACGATTTTCCCGCTGGCATCCACAAAGACGGTCGTTGGGATGGCCTCGACCTCGTCGAGGACGGGCGCCATTTCATCGGACGGAAGCAATTGGGGGAATTGCGCCCCTGCCTTCGAGAGGATCTTCCCCGCCTCGTCGAGCGCGCCTGGGTCATACGCGTCAAGGATGACGCCAATCAACTGGCTCCCCTCCGGCATGGAGCGGGCTAGCTTCCCTAGGTCGGGCATCTCGCCGATGCATGGCGGGCACCATGTCGTCCAGATATTCACCACCGTGAGCTTTTTGTCAGCAAATATGGCGCCGGTCACTTCCTTTCCGTCGATGTCCTGCGTGGAAAACGCAGGGAAAACATCGGCGGCGCTGCCCGTGCCGAAAAAAAGGAAAGCGCACAAGGCGAGGATCGCTGAAATAAGGACTGCTTTCTGCGTGTTTTTCATTAACATCAAAACTCCTTCCAAAAGTAAACTTCTAAAAATCTAGCTTGGTGATTATATCATAACTGATTCGCGATTAATAGGCTGTTTTTGGTGCAACAGAGCGTTTCTTCAAATTAATTTTAACGTCTGGATATTTATGCCTTTGATTTCAAAATAAGATCATGAGCCACGTAAAAAGGGGCGCCGAAACGCCCCTCTTTCAGTACGAACTCAATCCGCTGCCACGTCAACCCTCCGTATGTCGAGGGCTCTGTTGGTTTCGTCGTCTATGTCGATGACTACTCCCTGTACCCGTGGCATTGTTTCCTCGACCTCGAACTTGCTCGGAATGCCGAGCAGGAACTTTGGCATCACGGAACTGTATTTCATCCCGATGACGCCCGAGTGGCTCCCAGTCATCCCGGCGTCCGTTATGAAAGCCGTGCCTCCCGGCAAAACCGCGTTGTCAGCCGTCTGTACGTGTGTGTGCGTGCCGACCAGGGCAGAGACCCTGCCGTCGAGGTAGCGGGCCATCGCCACCTTCTCTGCCGTGGCCTCTGCGTGGAGATCAACCAAAACAGCCACGGCGCCTAGCTCGCGGAGCGCGGTTTCTGTTGCCCTGAAAGGGCAGTCTATCGGCGGCATGAAAGCCCTGCCTTGGATATTGACCACCCCCAGCCTGAGGCCGCCCTTCGCGAAAAGGCCGAATCCCCTGCCGGGCGCGCCAGGCGGGTAATTCGCGGGCCGGAGAACCCGCTGCTCCTCGTCCAGGACATGGACGAATTCCTTCTTGTCCCATATGTGGTTGCCCGAGGTCATGACGTCTGCCCCCGCCGCGAAAAGCTCATCCATAAGGCCCTTGGTCATGCCGAAGCCAGCTGCGGCGTTCTCGCAGTTGATCACCACGAAATCAAACGGCCCCTCGCCCGACTTGAGCGCGGGCAGTTTTTCTGCGAACGCCCGCCTCCCCGGTTTTCCAAAAATATCGCCGATAAAAAGGACTCTCATGCGTGACGTGCCCTACTTGGCATAGTCAACGACGCGGGTTTCCCTTATCAACGTCACCCTGATCTGGCCAGGGTACTTCATTTCAGCCTCGATCTTCCGCGCTATGTCGTATGCCAGCTTCTGCATACAGCCGTCGTCGGTAGTCTCGGGCGATACGGCGACCCTCACTTCTCTGCCGGCCTGTATCGCGTATGCCTTGTTGACGCCTTCAAACGATTTGGCGATCTCCTCGAGCTTCTCCAGGCGCTTGATATATGCGTCAAGGCTCTCTCTGCGCGCGCCGGGACGCGAAGCGCTGGCGGCGTCCGCAGCGGCGACCAGGAGCGCGTAGAGCGTTTGCGGCTCCTCGTCCTCGTGGTGCGAGGCGATCGCGTTGATTATCTCCGTGGATTCGTTGTACCTCTTGGCGATATCCGCGCCGATTACCGCGTGCGGCCCCTCCACTTTGTGATCCACGGCCTTGCCGATGTCGTGAAGCAGACCTGCCCTCTTGGCGATGCTCTCGTCCAGCCCCAGTTCCGAGGCGAAGAGCCCGCACAGGTGCGCGACCTCGAGGCTGTGGTGGAGGGCGTTCTGACCGTAGCTTGCGCGGAAGCGCAACTGTCCGATGAGTTTTGCCAGCTCAGGGTGGATGTGCTTTATGCCTGTTTCGAGCAGGGCTTCCTCTCCTGCCTCCAAGACCTGCGTGTCCACGTCCCTCTGCGCCTTCTCTATGATCTCCTCTATGCGCGCGGGATGGATGCGGCCGTCCTGGATCAGGCGTTCGAGTGAGAGCCTGGCTACTTCGCGCCTTATCGGGTCAAAGCAGCTCACGGTGACGGCCTCCGGCGTATCGTCCACGATGAGGTCCACTCCGGTGAGCGTCTCGAAAGTGCGGATGTTGCGGCCCTCTCTCCCGATAATGCGGCCCTTCATTTCATCGGACGGTATATGTACCACGCTCACGGCTATCTCGGACGTAAAGTCCACGCTGCACCTCTGTATGGCCACAGCGATGATCTCCTGAGCCTTTCTGTCAGCGTCGCGCTTTGCCTTTTCTTCCATTTCTTTAAGTCTGAGCCCGATAATGTGATTAGCTTCTTCTTCGACTTCGGCCAGAAGGACGTTCTTGGCCTCTTCCCTCGAAAGTTGAGCTATCTCCTCCAGCCTCTTCACCAGATCGCCCTCCCTTTCGGAGAGAGCGTCAATGCGGTGCTTGACTTCTTCGAGCTTGAGCTTGAGTTCTTCCTCCAATTTAGCCGCGTTTTCTATTTTGCGGTCGAGGTTCTCCTCTTTCTGCTCGAGTTTGCGTTCGGCCCGCTGCAACTCGTTCCTGCGCTCTTTGGTCTCTTTGTCCACTTCCTGGCGCAAGCGGTGGATTTCGTCCCTGGCCTCGGCCATGAGCTCTTTCCTGGACTGCTCGGCTTTGTCTGCGGCGTCCTTGAGCAGTTTCTCCGCCTTGGCTACCGCGCCTTCTTCTTTTCTGTCGAGCGCTGTCTTGTGGAAGTATATTCCTCCCAATAATCCAATAACTGCAGCTACAAATGCTGACAAAATCAGATCCATTCTTCAATCACCCCATTATAATTTGTCAAGGTCCGATAACGCGCGAGCGTAAAAACGTTACGAATCACCGCCTGATTTTACAGGCAAAACTGCTTAAACTCAAGGCCTCGCACAACGTCTGCCGCCGTACTGATTTTTTTCGGCCGGCGCTTGCCGTCCCCGGTGAAGCCGATATAATGAATCTTGTTGCCGCAACCCACTGTTTTCTCCGAGGTTCCGGCTTGATCTGGAGGGATAGGCGATGGGCATCAGGGTCGGTGTTTTTTTTGGCGGGAGGAGCGTGGAGCACGAGGTATCTATAATCTCGGCCATCCAGGCGATCAACGCCTTTGACGCGTCAAAGTATGACGTTGTGCCAGTGTACTGCGCCCGCGACGGCAATATGTACGTCGGTACGAAGATCGGCGACATAGACTCGTACAGGGACATACCGCTGCTCATCAAGCGGAGCAAGAGGGTCATCTGCGTCCGTGACGCCGGCCGCTGTACGCTGTCATATTATCCGGCGCGGCGTCTGGGGAGTTCCTTTCACGCCGAGATCGACGTAGCGTTCCCGATAGTCCATGGGACGAACGTCGAGGACGGAGCGCTACAGGGCTTTTTCCGGACGCTCGGCGTCCCGTTTGTCGGGTCTGACGTCACGGCGTCGGCGGCAGGGATGGATAAGTACGTCCAGAAGGTCGTGTTCAGGGACAACGGCATACCTGTCCTCGACTGCCGCCGCGTCTTCGCGAGGGAGTATTTCTCGGACGCTGACGCGGTGGCGGGGGAGACGGGGCGCATCGTCGGCTACCCGGCGATAGTGAAGCCCGTCAACCTCGGCTCCAGCATCGGCATAAAGGTCGCGTCGGACGCCCGGGGGCTCAAGGACGCCCTGGATTACGCGTTCCAGTACTCAGACGCGGCGCTGGCGGAGCGAGCCGTCCCGAACCTCCGCGAGATCAACTGCGCCGTGCTGGGCGACCAGGAGTCTGCGGAGGCGTCTGAGTGCGAGGCGCCGATCGGCGCGGACGAGATATTGAGCTACGAAGACAAGTACGTCTCCAGCGAGAAGGGCGGCTGCAAGGGCATGGGTTCGGCTAAGAGGGTGCTGCCCGCCGACATCCCGCCAGAGACGAGGGAGAGGATAAGGGGCTTGGCCGTGAGGGCGTTCCGAGCGCTCTGCTGCGCGGGGGTTGCCCGTCTGGATTTTCTGATGGACGGGTCCAGCGGCGAGGTCTGGCTGAACGAGATAAACACGATCCCGGGGTCGCTGTCGTTTTACCTGTGGGAACCCGTCGGCCTGCCGTACCGGGAGCTTCTGGACAGGCTGGTCTCGCTCGCGCTCAAGAGGGCTCGGGAGGGCGCCAGTATCGCGTACTCCTTCGAGACGAACATCTTGACTGAAATGAGGCCGGGCGGCCTCAAGGCCGCGAAGGGATAGCCGATTCGATCGGATAGACGGGATTATTGGATAAAAGTGACACGAAGCCAGACATATCCCGCTTCGCGTCACTTTTTGCCTTTGATTGTCTTCAAGAAATGGTTGCGGGGACAGGATTCGAACATGTCATTTATAGCTTGTGTTCGCAGAGGTTACGCAGACGCTGGCATGTTCTTGTGGGCCAGTTTGTAGGCCATATGATTTCGCTCATGGCAATCCTCCTTTTCCGCCGTCTGAAGAAACCATGTCGGTGACGCCGCCGGAATGGTCTGACGCGGCACGGCCGCTGAATTTTATGCAGCCTCGTATTTTTCAATAAATGCGGGCAAGCGCTCAGGGATCGCGCTGATGCCGGAAAAGGTTTTATCCGCGACGTCCCCTGCCTGATTTCTCGTGTTTTTGGACAAATCATTGTCAGGATCGAAGACGATGCCTGACGGCGCTTTCACGCCGTTGCTGTTGTAATAATACATTGTCACGGTAGACCTGAGCGCCTTCGCTTCGCCATTTGCGGCGTAGAGATGGAACCTCAGGTTTTTCCTGCCGTATATGACGCAATCCACAGGGTATATTTTTTGCGGATCATGCTCAGGATAGTGATAGTCGAAATGATGCTCCCTTCCGGACATCGTTTCGTCTATCGCGTTTCTGAAATACTCCATGAACATGCTTTTGACTCTCTCCTTTTTCCACATCGCGATATCGCCGATTTTTAAAAGCCCTTGCGTGAAGGTGAAAATCGCGGCTCCGATCTTCTCATTGTCGATATCCGGCATAACCAGGCGTCCGTCTGAATATGTCAGAAAATGCGACGACAGTATTTTTTCAAAGACTTCCTTCCGTGTCGTGCCCTCGCTTATGTCAACGTCGTTATAATCAAGATGCATGACGGTATTGCCTTCATCGGTCAGGTTCCACTTGTTGTCTGCTGTTTTCTCCAATATGATTTTCAGCGCGTCCCCGTCGTCAAAATAAAAAGGAACCCGCACCTGGTAGTCATTTATGCCTCTCGGATGAACCTCGACGGCCTTTAACGTCCGGCTCAGCGCAAAGCTGAGATCGTCGGCAGACATTCGCGCGCCCTCACTGAAAAGGATAACGCTCGTAGGAGACATTGCATCTTTTCATCAGATATTCCAGCGCCCCTTCCACGGTCTTGTACTCTGACGTGTTTTCCGCGAAGCCTTCGGCGCTAAGGCCGCTTACTATGTATCGGCTTGTCGCGATATGCACGTGACACAGATCTTCAATTCTTTCCTGCTCTATCAGGTTTTTATGACGCCCGTGATTCCCGTTGCATCTCATTATATTGAATTTGCTGCCGTCTTGGAAGGTTATCCGCAAGCCGACGGAAAAATCGTTAGGGTCATCCAATGCAGCCCGCGCAAATATGCAGAACTCGTAAGGAGATTCAGATTCGGCCTGAACGTCCATACGCCGCGCGCCGTTTTTTTCTTTCCAGTGCATTTTTTGGCGCTCTTTCTCCGTTATGGTTTTAGGAACGGCAATTAAATCTGAAATATCATGGTCGGCAATGCTTCTGGCCTGTGACATGATCGTCCATCCCCTTTACGTCCATGCATTTTTATGGTATAAAAGCACCGTAACTGAGCGGGATCGCCGGAGTTCGGCTGCCCGTAAGGGTAAAGATGCCGGTCGAGGCAGAGGGGGCAGCTTTCGGGCCGCCCCTGGCTGTTTCCGGACGCCCGTTCATCCGTTCTCTTCCTGTTCCCAAGGCGGCATCTCTCCCATCACAGCGCCGAAGTCGGCCTTCTGGCGGTAGGCGTCGTCCAGCTCGGATCTGTCAGCGGTTTCAGAGACTCCGAGCAGTTCACGGGCGTAGGACATGGCCGTTAAATCGCGGAT
>JAISFV010000088.1 GCA_031263445.1 Synergistaceae bacterium
CTCTCCTCAAGCAAGGCACAAAGGGTCGTCACCGTCTCCGGGCAAGCCACATACTGCCTGACAACCCTAGCGGACGCGCTCGGCATACCGCGCGATTTCGACGTGACGGACGTACTCGATATCGCCTCCGCCATCGATGCGCAAAGAGCCCATATCTACGGGGGGAGCTTCTACACGAGGTTCCTCGGGAAGTCAGGGCGCATAGAGGCCCTGTCACAAAACACGCGCGAGAACCGCATCCCGAACACGCCGGAGTTCAGGCCGTCTTACGACGCCGACAGGAGACTGAACGCCGTCAACATCTGGGAAAGCCCGATCGGCCCGGAATACGTGAACCGCCACACGAGCGCGGAGGTACTGGGCAAAATCCGCGACGCGGCCATCAAAGAGATAAATTACACGTCGGCGCGCCAGATCGTGACCTGCGAGCCCTTCGCGTACAACAAGCTGAGGGGCGCGGGATGCGCGGCAGGCAAGCTCGCGTACTTCTGGGATCTGTTGAGCTAAGAAGGCTGATTTGCCGTCAGGGGTCTGAAGGATGAAAATTCGAAAGGCTGATTTGCCGTCAGGGGCCTGAAGGGTGGAAATTTGAAAGGCTGATTTGTTATCAGGGGCCTGAAGGGTGAAAATTCGAAAGGCCGATTTATCGTCAGGGGCCTAAAGGGTGAAATTTTGATGCTGAGCGTGGATCGACGCAAGGAGATATTGAACGAGCTGTTTGGCAGGGGTTCCGTGACCGTCGGGGATCTCGCCCGGAAATACGGCGTGAGGGACGAGACGATCCGACGCGACCTGAAGGAGCTCGCCCGCAACTGGGACATAGAAATAGTCTATGGCGGCGCTCACATCAGGGACTCGAACGGGACGCAGGCGGTGAAAGAGCTCGCCATTTCCACGAAGCGCAGCGAGAACTACGATGCGAAGCAGGTAATAGCGCGGAAGGCCGCCGAACTCGTGGAGGACGGCGACATGATAGGGCTGAACTCCGGCAGCACCGTGGAGTATATCATCGACTACATCGGCGACAAGTCCGTGCATATCATTACGCTGAACGTAAACGTGGCGGCGAAGGCACTCCTCCTGCCGAAAGCGACGGTGTACATACCGGGTGGCAGGGCGCGCAACAGCTCCGGGATGGTCATCGGGCCTGGATCCGTCGACTTTATAAAGTCATTCGCCATAGACAAGTGCTTCTTCGGGATCTCGGCCCTCTGCAAAAAACGCGGAATAATGCACCCCGTGATGGAGGAGGTAGAGCTGAACGCCGCGATGCTCTCCGTATCGGACAAAAACTACGTCGTCACCGATTCGAGCAAGATCAACAAAACCGCATTCTTCAGCATGACGCCCCTAGACGCGGTCGACAGCTTCATAGTCGACGGCGATTTCCCGCCCGATTACCGCGAATACCTGGCGCAGAGCGGCATAAACATAATGTAGGGGCCGATTGCCGTCAGATCAGGGCCGCGCCGTAAAGCGCGGCATCGCTGCCCAAAGAGGAGACGCGCAGATCCAGTGTCTCCTTGTATGGCAGCCCCAGGTACGGCATAGCTGCCTCTTTGATGACGCGGGCTATGCCAGGGGCGCGGCTCATGCCGCCGCCTATTATTATCGCATCGGGATCCAGCAAGTGGCAGACGGTCGCGACTGCGCGCGCCATGCCGTCTATGGTGGCGTTCAGCACCAGATCCGCGCCTGGATCGCCTCTCATCGCCCACAGGCTGCGGAAGTCGCTGGGCAGCCCCTTGGCTTCCGCGCGCCTCTGCGTCCCGTCCGCCGCAGCCAGCGTCTCGGCGTGGCCCATCCCGCCGCAGCCGCACGGGGCGTTTCCGTTCACCACGACATGCCCGCCCTCGGCGGCCAGGCCGTGAGCGCCGGTAAGGAGACGGCCTCCGATGACTATGCCGCAGCCAATGCCGGTACCCATCGTGAACACGACGTAATCAGACAGGGCAGCGGCTTCCCCGACAGCGCCCTCGCCAAGGGCATAGCAGTTCGCGTCGTTCTCGATCCTGACTGGCATGGAGAGGCCTCTGCCCGCCAAGGCGCGTGAGAGTGCGTCCGGTATGTCCAGGCAGTCCCACTCCTTCGGGAAGTTCGACATCCTCTTCGTGTGCCGTCGGAGCGCGTCGAGCGCCCCAGGAACGGCCAGGCCGACACCCTCTGCCTCGTGTCCGGCGGAGAGGTCGGCTACAAGGCCCGCGATAACGCTCAAAACATGCGGGACGCCCCTTCCGAGCGGCGTCTGCGCCTCTGCGACCAGTTCGATTACAGGGCGTCCGGAGTCATCCCGCGATACCCTGGCCGCCGTGATAGTATGTCCTCCAAGGTCGATCCCTATTCTCATCGTCGAGCTCCCCTATATGTTGAACCTGATTTCGATTATGTCCCCGTCCTTCACCCTGTACTCCTTGCCTTCCAGCCGCAGCACGCCGGAGTCCCTGCAACTGGCATAGGAGTCGCTGTGCGACGTGTAATCGTCGTAGGAGACCACCTGGGCGCGGATGAAACCCCTGGCGA
The DNA here is from genome assembly GCA_031263445.1 of Synergistaceae bacterium. Taxonomy (GTDB): domain Bacteria; phylum Synergistota; class Synergistia; order Synergistales; family Synergistaceae; genus JAIRNC01. Next base: position 2,521 of record JAISFV010000088.1, read on the forward strand.
GGTCGGTGTGTATCGCGCCTGCGGCGTCCAGCGCGCTGTCACCGTCGTGAAGCGTCCATGCCCTGACTTCGTCCGGACCGCAGGTGAAGAAACTTATCAAGCCGAGCGTCCTGTACGCCTCGGAAATGAGCCTCCCTCTGGCTGGCTCGTCGATTTGCAAGCCATCCGCGAACTCCGCCGCCTCCTCCGGAGACAGCTCCAGAAGATCCATCTCGAATCGCCCATATGCCTTGATCACGCTCAGACCTCGCGCTTTTATCGCGCATTCGAGGGCTTCGCCGTTCGGCAGAACCGCAACCTCTTTCTGCGTCTCGTCCAGGTTCAGGACGACGATCTGCGGCTTTGCCGTGACGAAAGTAAAGCCGCGCAGCGCCCTTCCCTCCTCGGGAGTCATGGCGAGCGACCTGATGGGCTTCTCGTCCATCAGGCAGTCCAGGCATCGCCCGAGCAGCGCTTTCTCGACGCTTTCCTCCGGCAGGAGCTTCTTCTTTGCGGAGAGCTTTCCCAGACGGTTTTCGACCACGGCGAGGTCGCGGAAGATCAGCTCCGTCTCCAGTATGCCTATGTCGCGGAGAGGATCCACACTCCCCTCCGGGTGCTCGACTGCCCCGTTTTCGAAGCACCTGACGACGTGCAGGAGCGCGTCCGCGTCGGACACGAAGGAGAGAAACGCGTTGCCGAGGCCGGCGCCCTTGCCGGCGCCCCTGGACAGCCCGGCTAGGTCGACGAATTCCACCTGCGCCGGCGTCCTCTTTCTCGGGGAGTGTACCCCGACGAGCCTGTCGAACCTGGCGTCTGGCACGTCCACGACCGCCCTGTTCGGGTCGGTCTTGCCGCCCGAATAAGGCTTGACCTCCGCCCCTGCCCTTGTTATCACGTTGAAAATCGTCGACTTTCCGCTCAATGGCAGCCCAACTATCCCGCAGTGCAACATCGCTATCTACCCCTTAGAAAATATGACAGGGCAAACATATTCTTTTATGCCCGATTACCAATTATAACTTATTTCGTCGTGTTATAATAGCGGGGCATGACGCGTTAGCAATCGCTGTTACGGAAGGGGCGTTGCGATGCAGATGAAGTGGGTACTGTTCCCCCCGGTTTTATCTATAGCGCTTCTGATTCCGACGGCCATCTTCCACAACAGGGATTTCGCCGCGCAGGTTCCGCCTGTAATTTGGGGCGTCACGATAGCCGCTTACTTATGTTTTTGCTGTCTTTCGGCTTTTTTCATCTCCAGGGACGACAACCAGCACAGCACCGTGATCGCCCTCCTCTCTCAAGGGCTCATGCTGACCGTCATTTCAGTCAGGGCCGGCGCTCCGTTACTGTCATGGATGGGGCTGGTGTGCTTCGTGATCGGCCTCTCGATCGCGTTCTGGGGTGCCACGAACCGTCCTGCGCCGGAGGCGCCTGTTTCTTTCGAAGAAGCCGAGACGCTGAACGAAAATGCCCGCGAGCGGGTGGACAGCCTGCTGTCCAAGCTGGACTTGCCCGTCTGCGTGACGGACGCGAAGGGCGTCATCGTCGCGTCCAACCCGAGGTTCTGCGAGGCGGCCGGGAAAAGTTTCGACGACATGTCCGGAGAACTCGTGAACGAAGTCCTGCCCATCGACCAGGATACGGTGATTTTCGACTCCGGCAAGTGGTGGCTGACGCAGGCCAAGGAGGGAGCGAGGTACTACTTCTCCCTGCTCCCGACCCAAGACTGCAAGCCGGCGCACCATTCGTCGCACGAGGCGGGACACGGCGGCATAGCGATAACGGATCATGAAACGGGGCTTCTGGTGGAAGAATACCGCCTCGTCAGGGGGCCGCAGGAAATTTCCCGCGCACAGCGGTACAAGCGCTCCGTCACAGGCATCCTGCTGGAATTGCTGTTCAACCCCGCACAGGATGTCAGCCTGCCGGAAAAACAGAAGCACATGATGTTCGTCGCCTTCGCCATACGGGTCTGCCACGCGCTGCGCACGACGGACTGCGGGTTCCTCCTCCCGGACAAGCGGATACAGCTCATACTACCCGAAACCCCGGTCGGCGGCGCGAAGACCCTGTTGAGCCGCCTCACGACGCTCCCGCAGGACGTTTTCGATGACGAGATCAGAGACGCGATCCACCCCAAGGTAAGGTCAGGGCTCTTCTTCTACAACGGGACGACGAAAATGGAGTACGGAATATTCTCAGCGGCCATCGAGGAGGATTTCCTGCGGGGCAAGGAGGCGTCGCCCGCCGCAAGCGAGGCGGCGTAAAGTTTTGTGTGCTGCGCGGCGCTATAGCTATGAAACGCCAGGCGCCGCGTATTCTCGGATAAATCCGCGCCTTACCGATCAGTGTGACGTTCTCCCTGCCATTGTCCCCACCATGCGCTCCACCTCATCGGGCTTCTTCGGGAGAGCCGCCGACAACACCTTGACCCCGTTTTTCCCCACCAGGACATTGTCCTCTATGCGGATGCCGAACCCCTCGTCCCCGATATAGAGGCCCGGCTCTATCGTGTAGACGCTGTTTTCAAACAGCATCCTGTCGCTCGTGCGGCATTCGTGCAGGTCGAGCCCTATCGGATGTCCGCTGCCGTGGTAGTAGTAACGCTCCACCTCGGAATCGTCCTGTATCTTTCCCATAGCCTTCAGCGCTTTGGCATAATGGGATTTTATGACGGCGTTCACCTCATACTCGCTCACCCCCGCCGCCATCTTGCCGATCGCCTCGTACTCGGCATCCAGCACTATGTCGTAGAAAGCCCTCTGCCGATCTGTGAAACGCCCGCTCACCGGAAACGTGCGGGTGAGGTCAGACAGATACCAGCCGACCGTCGCTCCGGCATCGACTAAGACGAGATCCCCCTCTTTCGTCTGGTAATCCCCCTTGTTATAGTGGAGTATCGTGGCGTTCTTCCCTGCCGCAACTATCGAGCGAAAACGGGGGGCGCTGCCGTGCATGTTGAGATAGTGCTGGTAATGGGCCTTGATCTGATATTCGTAGATGCCTGGGCTCATCAGCGAAGCCATGTGGGCCATCGCTCCCCCGGCCAGGTCGACCGCGCTCTGGATCATCTCGACTTCTTCCGGCTGTTTCGATCTCCGCAATGCGATCATGATATCCAGCGAGTTCAGAATCGCAGCGGACGGATACGAGCGGCGGAACCGATTCGCGAACGCGCCCGAGGGCGTGTCAGGCTCGTTCAGTTCCGCCATCGCCGAATATAGATACAGCGATCTGGCGGACATATCAGTGTACATGCGGAGGCCGATCTCCCTGTCGAACTCGTAAGTGTATAAAATATTCTCAACCCCGGATATATCGCGGGCCTCCGACGGGCGGAGCATCTTCGCCTGCCACTTCTCGTAATGCTCGTCTACAGGAGGGATGAAGAGAAACTCAGCGGTCCCGTTCCGCGACTTGTGGATCAACAGGGCAATATCGTTCTCCGCGACGCCAGTGAAATAGAAAAAGTTGCGGTCGACGGAGAACGGGTGTATCAGTTGGTCACAGGTATCCCTGTGAAACGAGCCGGAGAAGAATACGGCAATGGAATCCGGTGTCATGGCCTCCTCGAAAGCCTGCCTGTTGCGCGTGAAAAAATCTCTGTCCAACTTATTACCTCCTCAGTCGATCAGGAAACGCCCCGCTTGACGCAGGCCACGAAATGGCCCTGGTACAGCTCTGTCAGGATCGGATCCTCTGCGGCGCAACTGTCGTCACCGTAAGGGCAGCGGCCCGCGAACCGGCAGCCTGGTTCAGGGTCGATCAGATTGGTCACCTCTCCACGGGCGAGACGCCTCTTCTTGTACCGAGAGTCAGCGGACGGGATCGGAATTGCGTCGAGCAGGAGCTCGGTGTAGGGGTGCGTCGGTTTTTCGAAGAGTTCCCTTGCAGGGGCCCTCTCGACGCATTGCCCTAGGTACATCACCATGATCTCGGTGCTGATATGCCGCACGACGCTCAAATCGTGAGTTATGAACATGTAGGTGAGATGATTCTCCTCCTGCAAATCCATCATCAGGTTTAGTATCTGAGCCTGTATGGACACGTCCAGGGCAGAGACGGGCTCGTCGCAGACTATGAACTCCGGGTCGAGCGAGAGCGCCCTCGCTATGCCCACCCTCTGTCTCCTGCCGCCGTCGAGCTCGTGAGGATACGAATTGACGTAGCGTCTGGCCAGACCCACGGTGTCCATCAGCTCGAACACCCGGGACTCGATCTTGCGCCTGTCTGTGATCCTGCCGAGTACCCTGATGGGATCCGCTATGATGTCGCTCACTGACATTCGCGGGTTGAGGGACGAGTAGGGATCCTGAAAGATCATCTGCATCTTCGCGCGATACGACTTCATATCCCTCTGCCCGAGTTTCATAATGTCCTGCCCCTTGTATAGCACCTCTCCGCCGGTGGGTTCCAGTATGCGCATTATTACGCGGCCGAGCGTCGATTTCCCGCAGCCCGACTCCCCCACCACGCCTAACGTGCGGCCCGTCCCGATGGACACGTTCACCCCGTCCACCGCGTGCAGCGCTCCACCGTGCGTCTGGAAGTATTTTTTAAGCCCTCTGGTCTCCAATATGCTTTCCGTCATGGATTCCCCCTGACCCGGTTCAGCCCGCGAAGAGGCGGCAACGAACCGAGTGCGTGCCAGAAACGTTCAAGGCCGGGGCTTCTGCCTCGCAATGGCCTGTCCGTTTCGGACACCTCTCGTAGAACTTGCACCCCTGAGGCAGTGACGTCGGATCGGGCATCAGCCCGTCTATCGGATGCAGCCGGCGCTCGTCTCCCGTCAGGCTCGGCAAGGAACCGAAGAGCCCCTCTGTGTAGGGATGCTTGTCCCCCGTGCCGTACAGATCGTCGATGGAACCCATCTCTATGATCTCGCCGGCGTACATTATGGCCACGCGGTCGCACAGTTCCGCGACCACTCCGAGATCGTGCGTGATCAATATCATGGACGTGCGGAGCTTTTCCTTCAGATCCCTCATCATGTCCAAAACCTGCGCCTGTATCGTGACGTCGAGGGCCGTGGTCGGCTCGTCCGCCAACAGCAGTTTCGGCTGGCAGGAGAGGGCGATCGCTATTACGATGCGCTGCTTCATCCCCCCTGAGAACTGGTGAGGGTACTCGTGCTTCCGTGACGGCGGCAGGCCCACCATGCCGAAGATGGAATCCACCTGCTCGTCGATCTCGCGCTTGGAAAGTTCCCGCCTGTGGAGCGTCAAAACCTCCTCGACCTGTTTGCCCACCGGTATGACAGGATTCAGGCTCGACATAGGATCCTGGAAGATCATCGACACGGTATTTCCCCGTATCATCTGCATGTCCGCCTCCGAGACCTTCGTCAGCTCGACACCGTCGAGGGTTATCTCACCCTTCGTGATGAAACCCACCCGGTCAGGGAGGAGCTTCAATATCGAGAGGGCGGTGGTCGTCTTGCCGGCGCCTGTCTCTCCCACCAGCCCCAGCGTCTCCCCCTCGCTCACGCTCAAGTCGAGGCCGTTTATCGCGTAAACGTCGCTTTCCAGCGTCCTGTAAACTACGTGCAGCCCCCGTATGTCCAGCAATTCGCCGGTCAATGCCTCACCTCCCGGACGGTCAGTTGCGCAGCTTCGGGTCAAGCGCGTCGCGCAGGCCGTCGCCGATCAGGTTGAGAGCCATGACAGCGGTGACTATGGCCATCCCGGGGAACAGGATGAGGTAGGGGTTGTGCCTCATGTACTGCTTGGCGTCCGACAACATCGACCCCCACTCGGGAGTCGACGACGGCATACCGAGACCGACAAAGCTCAGGGACGATATCAGCAGGATCGAATTCGCCATGTTCGTCGTCGCCTGAACTACGATCGGGCCTATGGCGTTAGGCAGCACGTGCCTCAGTATTATCCTGCTGTTGCTGGAGCCGTATGCTTTGGCCGCCTCCACGAACTCCTGGTTCTTGATGGTGAGCACTATCGAGCGGACGATGTAGGCGAACCGGGGAACGCCCGAGACCGTCAGGGCTATTATGAGATTGAACATCCCGTTGCCGAGCGCCGCCACGATGGATATAGCCATGAGAATGGCGGGTATCGACAGCAGGACGTCCATCATCCGCATGAGCAGGTTGCCCACCCTCCCCCCGTAATATCCGGCTATCGACCCTATGACTGAACCGATGGCAAGAGACAGCGTAATCGTCAGGATTCCCACCAGGAGCGAAATCCTGGCGCCGAACACGACCCTCGCGAACACGTCCCGCCCGAACTGGTCGGTGCCGAAAAAATGCTCCGCGCTCGGGTGCTGGAGGCGCTGTTTCATGTTGTGCTGGATAGCTTGTGACTCGTAGTCTATCCAGATCCCGGCGCTCCCCGATATCAGCAGGAGCGCCGCCAGCATGGAGAGTCCCATGAGCGATATGGTGCTTTTCCGAAATCTGATCCACACGGATTTCCACTGGCTTTTCCCGCGAACGGCAGCCTCGCTCATGCCCTTGCCCCGCCCTTTCTGAAATTCTGCATCCTGACGCGGGGATCGAAGAAGGAGTAGATCAGATCCATCGCCAGGGTAACCAGGCTTATGGTCAGGGCAACGAATATGACGGACGCCATGACCATTGGGATGTCCTTCTGTCTCACAGAGGTGATGATCAGGGTACCCAGCCCCGGTATCGAGAATACCGTCTCGCAGATCATGGCGCCGCCCATCTGCAGGCCGAAATTTATGCCGATGGTCGTTACTATCGGCAGGAGGGCGTTGGCCAGCGCGTGCCGCAGAATGACCTTCCTCCGGCTCACTCCCTTGGCGAGGGCAGTCCTGATGTAATCCTCCCTTATCACCTCGAGCATCGTGGATCTGGTCATCCGTATCATCACCGCCATGTTGCCTATGGCCAGGGTTACAGACGGCAGTATAAAACCCTCCCACGTGTCCGCGCCGATCGCAGGTACCAGCCTGAGCTTGAGGGCAAAGGCCAACATCAGCATCAGCCCGAGCCAGAATGCTGGTATCGCGGTCATGACCATGGCGAACACCCTGGTGGCGTTGTCTATCAGCGTGTACTGCTTGACAGCCGATATTATGCCGATCGGCACTCCGACCATGGCGGCGCACCCCACTCCGAAAAGGGCCAGCACCAGAGTGTTGGGGAGCCTGGCCAGAAGCTCATTGAGTACCGGGAGCTGCGTGCGGTACGACAGCCCGAAATCCCCGCGCACAGCCCCGGCAATATAGCGGATATACCGGACGATGAAGAAATCGTTCAGCCCCATCTGCTCCCTCAGCTCGCTGATGGCCTCCGGCGTCGCGCCGTCGCCCAGGATTATCTGAGCAGGGTCGCCCGGAGTGAGCGCGAGGATGCTGAAGATAATGAACGATATCCCTATGATGACGGGGATCATCGACAGCAGCCTGCGAAAGACGAAGCGCGCCACCTGCCGCTGCTTACCAGGAAAAATCGTAAGCGTAGATGCGGTTCGTGTTGCTCGCTTCCAGGCCCTTCAGATCGGCTTGTGCCGCCACAGCTACCATGTACTGGCATATCGGCACGAGGACGAACTCCTTCTTCATGAGGTTGCAGGCGTCGAGATAGGCCTTCGCCCGCACCGCGTCGTCCTGAGACTCCCTCGCCAGATCCAAGAGCTTGTCGAGCTCCGGGTTGTTGACCATCACGAAGTTGTTGCCCCCGCCGAGATGTTTGCTGTGATAGCGCATGTACATGATGAAATCCGCGTCCGGATAGTAGGCGGTGTAGCTGTTCACAGCTATCTCGTACTGACTGTTGGTGTAAACGTCGGCCAAGTACGCGGTGCGCTCCATGATGACCTGTTCCGCGTCGAACCCGCCCTGGCGGAGCTGTTCGACCACGACCTCCGTCACCTTGACGTCGTAGCCGGCCTCCATGCAGAGTACCTTTATCTTATGGCCGAGCAGCCCGTTTTTCTCCAGTACCTGTTTGGATTTTTCGGGATTGTACTCGTATCCGGCAAAGTTCTCAGGGGCAAATTTAACGCCCAGGGGTATCGGAGACGGAGTGAGGACGCCTTGTCCGTCGAGGGCGCCGAGCAGTATCGCCTCGGGATCGATCGCATACGCAGCCGCCTCTCTCAGCGCTTTGTGTTCCGCAAACGCTCCCTTCGAATTGTTGAAGGCGAGGAAATAAAACGCGGAGGCCGGCGTCGATTTGAACTGAAGTTTTGGATTGTTGACTATATACTCTTGATCGGACGTGGCCGGAGTGTTCTGGACATTAGTCTGCCCCGTCTCAAGGGCGACCAGGGCTGCTGCCTTGTCGCTGATGACCCTGAATGTCAGGCGCTTTATAGCGGCCGGCTTGCGGTAGTAGCCCTCAAAGGCCTCAAGCGCTATGCTCTCCCCGGTCTTCCACTCGACCAGCTTATACGGCCCCGTACCCACCGGGTTACGAGGGAATCCTTCCGGGTCTGCTTCGTAGGCCTTCTTGTTCACGATGCCGCAGTTAACGGTGGTGACGCAGCCGATGGCGGCGGCGTAGGGGAACTTGAGGATGAGCTTCACGCGGCTGTCGTCGATCTTCTCCATTGTTTTGAACGCGCCTGTCATGCGGGCGGCGTACCTGGACTCTATAGCCTTGTTGAAGGAGAATACGACGTCGTCCGCCGTCATCTCGTCCCCGTTGTGAAACTTGACGCCCTTGCGGAGCGTGAAGGTGATCTCGGTATTGTCGTCGTTATACGACCATTCTGTCGCGAGTGCAGGCGACAACGTGCCGCTCGTCTCGCGCCGGATCAGAGTGTCGTATACGTTCGAGTTGACGCTGTGGGCTCCCTGGTCGTTCGCCTCCCAGGAGAGCAGCGTGGAAATCTCACCAGGCATGGAGACAACCACCGAGTCCTTCACAGCCGCCACCGAACAGGAGCCCGCCGCAAGCAACACTGCCACTGTAACGGCTAGCAAAAGCGCCGCCTTTCTTCCGCCTGTCATTTCATTTGCCTCCCTCTGCGTTACCGGTAAAAAAGAGTCCGATTTCCTGCGATTACCGCGTCCTCATTTCAGAATTTCAGCCAATACAGGGGAAATGAACCAAAATAGCCAGCCTGCGTTTAAGACCCACTGCGCAATCCCCCCTTCCGAGAAGAGTAGATCTATTTTCCATCTGGTTGAAACACCGATATATCCCAATATCTTATCATTTTACGAATATCCGTCAATATTGTAATGGTATAATTATTGCAATCCAATGAACGCCGATTATCCCCGTTCGATTTCAATCGGGCGTCAGCGGCGGGCGTATCCAGCGGATCATGAACAGTGCGCTTCATGTGCCTGGCAATGAATCAGCGATCTTCTTTTTGTGAGATAAGACTGCAAGCAAAAACCCGGGATATTCAGTGAATCGAGTGCGGACGGCAAGCGGGGCAGTATAGACAATCAGGCGACGAGGCTGCTTTCGTCAATCAGAGGCCGCGATTGAAAACACTCAGGGACGGGGACGTCACAGTCCATACCTACCGTACTTCCCAATGCCCGCCTTTGTCGGCGCCTACGCGCACGAGAATACCTTGCTCCCGCAGCTCCTTGATATGCCGTTCGACGGTGCGCGG
>JAISFV010000128.1 GCA_031263445.1 Synergistaceae bacterium
TGTCCATTGCCGTTTATCTCCCGTACGGTTGTGGAGAATATCCTCGGATCCTCGCCGAAGAGTTCGATGGCCTCACGCTGGCCGTAGTCCGTCCGCTTGATTCTGGGCCAGAGCGGCCACGGATTGCCCGCGTCCCTCGACTCCGGCGGAGGCGGCAGGATTTCTATCTGCGCCACGCCGCGCGCTCCCTGCCTGATGGCCGTTCCAACGCAGTCCGTCCCCGTGTCGCCGCCGCCAATCACCACGACGTTTTTGCCGTGCCCGTTCAATTCGGCGCTGCGCGTTACGCCGCCCGTCAGGCTCCTTGTCGACTCCGTCAAGAACTCCAGAGCGGTATGGACGCCTTTCATATCCGCGCCCGGGACATCCAGCCTGCGTTCGCTGGCGGCGCCGCAGCACAGCACTACCGCGTCGTACTCCGCCGTCAGCTTTATTATCGTCATGTTGAAGCCGACCTCGGTGTCCGTGACGAAATTGACGCCCTCCTCCGTCATCAGCCTGATCCTGTTCAGGACGACGGATTTTTCAAGCTTCATGTTGGGAATGCCGTACATCAGCATACCCCCGGGCGTGTCGGAACGCTCGAACACCGTTACGCTGTTGCCTAGCCGGTTGAGCGTGTCAGCGCAAGCCAGCCCGGACGGGCCCGATCCCACGACCGCTACCATGCGGCCGGTGCGTATCCTCGGGGTGCGCGGACGGATATGGCCGAGTTCAAACATGTAGTCGATGATATACCGCTCGATGTCTTTCACAGTCACCGGCGGCTCGTGTTCGCCGAGAACACAGGATCCTTCGCAGAGGGCAGGGCAGACTCTCGCCGTGAACTCCGGGAATGGGTGAGTCAGCGACATGCGTTCATACGCGCCTTCGATATCCCCCGCGTAAACGAGGTCGTTTATCTCCGGTATCAGGTTGCCGAGCGGGCACCCGATCGATCCTCCGTCGACGATTACGCCGGCATGGCAGAACGATACGCCGCAGTTCATGCAGCGCGCGCTCTGAGGCGCTATAGTTTCGTAATCCGCCGGAACCGTGATATCCGAGTAATCGCGGACGCGTTCAACGACGGGCCTGTGCTGTGTCTCAACCCTCTCATACTCCATGAATCCGGTTGTTTTTCCCATTTTCCTTCCCCTCCCTGAGGTCAGTACTTCTCGCCCTCGGCTTTGCCGTTCGTAACAGCGTCGAAAACCGACAGATCCACGTCTTCTCCCTGAATTCCCTTCTCTCTGGCGAGCCGCATAGCGTCCAGTACCTTCTGATAATTATTCGGAATTACCTTGACGAACGATTCGGCGCGCGATTCGAAGTTTTCGAGGATGTCGCTCGCCTTTACGCTGCCGGTGTAGCGGAGATGGCGCTCCAGGATATCCCGCAGAGTCTCGGCGTCTTCATCCGTTATATTTTTCATTGTGACGAGCCCGCGGTTCAAGCTGCCGTCGAGCCGTCCGTCAGGATCATAGATGTACGCTATGCCGCCGGACATGCCGGCTCCGAAGTTCTTGCCGACAGCCCCAAGTATGACCGCCGTACCGCGCGTCATATACTCGCACCCGTGATCGCCGACGCCCTCCACTACCGCCGTGGCCCCGCTGTTACGCACGCAGAAGCGTTCGCCCGCGACGCCTCTGATGTATGCCTCGCCGGAGGTCGCGCCGTACAGGGCGACGTTGCCTATTATGACGTTGTCGGGGGACGCGTTCGAGTCGTCGGGCGGCATTATGATTATCCGCCCGCCGGACAGCCCCTTGCCGACGTGGTCGTTTGCCTCCCCGCGAAGTTCCAGCGTGACCCCATGCGTGAGGAACGCTCCGAAGCTCTGCCCCGCGGAGCCGTCAAAGGTCAGGTGCACCGTGTCGTCGGGCAGCCCGCGCGCGCCGAATTTTCTCGTTATTTCGCCGGACAGCATCGCTCCGACCGTCCTGTTCGTGTTGTCGATGCGGAGGCGGGACGTGATTCTCTCGGAAAGATCAAGCCCCGGGAAGCAGAGCGGTATCAGCGTGTTTCTGTCGAGAGAGCGCCGGAGCATGTGCTTCTGCGGGAAGTTGAAGTAGCGGTCTTCCTTTCTCTCGATCGACGACGGCTGGGAGAGGAGCCCGGAGAGGTCCACCGTGCGTGCCTTATCGCTGTTTATTTTGTGCTTGACGCGCAGCAGTTCGACGTGCCCGATCAGCTCGTTGAACGTGTGCGCTCCGATTAGCGCCATCCACTCCCTCACTTCCTGGGCCAGGAATCGCATGAGATTTTCGACGTACTCCGGCTTGCCGCGGAATTTTTTCCTGAGTTCCGGGTTCTGAGTCGCGACGCCGACCGGGCAGGTGTCCAGATTGCAGACGCGCAGCATGTCGCACCCCAGCGCGACCAGCACCGCCGTGGCAAACCCGAATTCTTCGGCCCCCAGAAGGGCCGCTATGACGATGTCCCGCCCGGTCAGTAGCTTGCCGTCCGTCTCGAGCGTTATGCGGCTGCGGAAGTTGTTCAGCAGGAGCGTCTGATGCGCCTCGGCGACGCCGAGTTCCCACGGCAGGCCCGTGTGCCTGATGCTGCCGCGCGAAGCGGCTCCGGTTCCCCCGTCGTATCCGCTGATCAGGATCGCGTCCGCGAGCCCCTTCGCGCCCCCCATCGCTATCGTGCCGACTCCGGCCTCTGAGACCAGTTTGACGCTTATCCTGGCGTGCCTGTTCGCGTTCTTCAGGTCATATATGAGCTGGGCCAGATCCTCGATGGAGTAAATGTCATGGTGCGGCGGAGGGGATATCAGGTCCACTCCCGGCGTCGAATTCCTGGCCCGCGCGATCCACGGGTAAACCTTGCTGCCCGGCAGATGTCCGCCCTCTCCCGGCTTCGCGCCTTGAGCCATCTTGATCTGTATCTCAGCGGCGCTGTTCAGGTAGCCTATGGTCACGCCGAAGCGGGCCGAGGCGACCTGCTTGATCGCGCTCGACGAGCTGTCGCCGTTTTCGAGAGGAACGGCCCGCTCCGGTATCTCGCCGCCCTCGCCGCAGTTGCTCTTGGCGCGCAGGCGGTTCATCGCGACGGCGATGCACTCGTGCGCCTCGGGGCTGATCGAGCCGTAGGACATGCCGCTGGCTTTAAAACGCTTCACTATGCTCTC
>JAISFV010000141.1 GCA_031263445.1 Synergistaceae bacterium
AGCCGCGCTTTTGAAGTGACCATTCCGTCGGTGACGCCTACCCCTGGCAGCAGGGATTCCGGCGGCGGCGGCTGCGACGCGGGCTTCGGCCTCTTCGGCCTGCTCGCGGCGACCGGCGCTGTGACGCTCCTCCGCAAAAAGGGCTGACACCGGCCGACATCAACTGACCACTAGCAATCAGCCACAAAGAGAGGGGCCGTTCGCGGCCCCTCTCGCTTTTTGCCTAATTTCAACATTTTTCCCCATGCCAAGCGCTTGATATGGGACGAGTGAAGGCCATGAAGACAGGCTGCGCCAGGGTCAGCACACATGACCAAAAAGCCGTCGTTTAGACATCGGCTCATTTGATAATATAACGTATAAGTTATATAATTACCGCTGGAGTGATAATAATTGGAGATTCAGAAAATAGCCGGTTTCAACCGCATCTACCAAGCCGAATGTTTCCCTGCCGAATTTGATGGGATGTCCGGGAAGAACTCAGGTGAAAAAAAACGTTATTTACGGTGGTTCTACGTGTGGCTGTCGATACTCGACGAATATGGCATGAGCGCGTTGGCCCTTGAGCAGTTCGAGTATTTACAAAATACCGAAAGGCCACGTTTGTATGCTTTGCGGCACCCTCACAGCCAAATAAACGAACGGTATGTTTTTGTCTATGCGGACGAAGAAAGCTCGATCCTTTTAGCGGCTTTCAAGGAGCAGAATACACGCGATTACGAATCGGCGATCTGTCGGGCAACGAGAATTTATTCTGAATTGGAGGGAGAATGAGGATGAATATACGAGAAAAAATGACAGGCGCGGCGGAAAGCAACTGGCTGAATGTCTCCCTGTCCGCAGATGAACGCAGAACCGCCGAATTCATCGCCCTCATCGCGGCAAGCATACAAAACCGGCGACATGCCAAGGGCTACTCCCAAAAAGATTTAGCCCGGATGATGGGCGTGTCTCAGGCGATGATTTCCCGATGGGAAAACGGCGAAGAAAATTTTACTATTGCGACGCTTGCAAAAATATCGGCTGCGCTGGATATGGAGTTTCAGAACCCGTTTAATGGAGCAAAAGCGGTCTAGCAGACAGGCACGCAGACGCATAGGCGGCGGGCGGCAGGGGCCGCAGGCGGCCCCTTAAATGTTTTTTATCTTGCGGTTGTAAATCCTTCTCAGGAAAAACGCGCATAGCGCCAGCGTCGCTATTTCCGTCACTGGGAATGACCACCATATCGCGTTTACCTCGCCGGAAAGGGAGAGAAGCCAGGCTATCGGCATCAGGAACAGCCACTGCCTGGAGACGGCCACGGCGAGGCTCTCCGTGCCGTTCCCCATCGCCTGGAACACGGAAAGCGATACGATGCAGAAGCCCGCGAACAAGAAGTGCACGCTGATGATGCGGAGCGCAGGGATGCCGATCGAGAGCATCTCCTGCGTGGCGTTGAACTGAGCCAGCAGCGCGCCGGGGAAGAACTGGAAGACCGCCGCGCCAAGCAGCATGATGGACGTGGCGTATGTGAGGCTGAGCTTTATCGTCTGCACTATGCGTTCTTTGTTCCTCGCGCCGTAATTGTAGGCGATGATCGGCACCATGCCGTTGTTGAGGCCGAATATCGGCATGAATACGAAGCTCTGGAGTTTGAAGTACACGCCGAATACCGCGACGGCGGTGGAGGTGAAGGAGATCAGCAGCCTGTTCATCCCGTAGGTCATGAGCGATCCTAAAGAGGCCATCAGGATGGACGGCAGGCCAACGGCGTATATCCTCCTGATTACGGCCGCGTTCGGCCTGAAGCCGCGCGGGGAGAGGTTTATCTCGTGGTTCTTGCGGACATTGAAGAAAAGGGCGATGAGCGCGCCGACGCCCTGCCCGATCACGGTCGCGGCAGCCGCGCCGGTCACGCCCATCTTCGGGCAGCCGAGGAGGCCGAATATCATGATCGGGTCGAGGATAATATTGGTGACGGCGCCCGCTCCCTGCGAGATCATGGAGTAAAAGGTCTTGCCAGTGGAGATGAGGAGGCGTTCGAGCATTATCTGGCTGAACATGCCGAACGAGAAGACGCAGACGACCCAGAGGTAATCGCGCCCGTACCGTGCGATCTCCGCGTCCTCGGTCTGCATGGAGAAAAACGCCTCGGAGGCGAGGAGGCCCAGCGCCATGAACGCGGCGCAACTGACTGCGGCCAGGAAGAGGCCGTTTAGCGCCGATTCGTTCACGACGCCGAATTTCTTCTCGCCGAGGCTCTTCGACAGCAGGGCGTTCACCCCCACCCCCGTCCCGACCCCGACGCCTATCATTAGGCTCTGGATCGGGAAGGCGAGCGACACCGCAGTGAGCGCCTGTTCGTTTATCCTGGCGACAAATATGCTGTCCACGACGTTGTAGAGCGCCTGTACCAGCATGGAGGCTATCATGGGGATGGACATGTCCAAGAGGAGCCTGTGAACCGGCATGACCCCCATCTTGTTTTCGCGCTGCGTCTGAGAGGGGTTTTCCATCAGGCCTGCGAGCCTTCCGCGCTGGAAAATTCATGGACGTAATTCTTTATGACGCGCACGGACGCCTGGATCCCGATGCCGCTATCGATGCAGAGGTTGTAGTTTTGCGCCCTGCCCCACTTCTGCTGGGTGAAAAAGTTGTAATAGGACGCCCTCCCCTTGTCCTGCTTGCGGATGTACGCCTCGACGTCGCCCTGCCCCTCGCGGTACTCGTCCCTCACGGTCCTGACGCGTGCCTCTATCGGCGCGTAGATGAAAACTCGGACGCAGTTTTTCATGTCGTCAAGCACGTAATCGGCGCAACGCCCGATGATGACGCAGGATCCCTTTCCGGCCAGTGATTTTATCGCGCTCGACTGGGCCAGGAAGACCTGCTCCGGGATAGGCAGTTCCTGGTTCTGCATATAGAGATTGTAGAAGAAGCCCGATGCCTTTTTCTGCTCCATCGTCTGGATGAAGTCCTCGTGCAGCCCGCACTCCTTGGCGGCTAAGGCGATTACCTCCTTGTCGTAGAACGAGACGCCTAGGTCACGCGCCAGCTCGCGCCCTATGAGACGCCCCCCGGAGCCGTATTCACGCGCTATCGTTACGATAAAGTCACGCATATCCGATCCCCCCTGTAAGCCCCTGTTACCTTGGCTCAATATCGAAATCGGGCGCATTTTAACATATTTTCCAGTGACACGCCTTAGCCCTTTGTGCTAGAGTTGTCTCTGAAAGCTGATTTGCCGTCAGGGACCTGAAGGGCAACGATTAAAACCTTGCGAAATAATCAGCCGTGAGGGACGTGTGAGACATGAGTTTAAACGATACGCCTTCGTCCGAACGGATCCATATCGGCATATTCGGACGCCGCAACGCGGGGAAGTCGAGCCTGATGAACGCCGTCACGGGCCAGCCCTTGGCTGTGGTCTCACCGGTCAAGGGGACGACGACTGACCCCGTCCGCAAATCCATGGAACTGCTCCCGATAGGGCCTGTCCTGCTGATAGACACGCCGGGTTTCGACGACGAGGGCGAGCTGGGATCGAAGAGGGTGGAGAAGGCACTGGGTATCCTGCGCCAGACGGACATAGCCTTGCTCGTGGTTGACGCCGCAGAGGGGCGGTCCGGTTCCGACGACCGGTTAGAGCAGCTTTTCAAGGAAAATAACGTGAGATATGCCGTCGCCCTGAACAAGTGCGACCTACTCCAGTCCCGCGCCGCGCCGAGGGCCGATGAGATATACGTGAGCGCGGAGACCGGCGAGAACATCGGCGCCTTGAAGGAAAGAATCGCGTCGCTCGCGGCGTCGGAGGACGAAAAGCTCCGCATCGTGGGCGACCTGATCTCCCCCGCCGACTTCGTCGTGCTGGTAGTACCGATAGACAAGGCCGCGCCGAAGGGCCGCCTCATCCTCCCGCAGCAGCAGACGATCAGGGACATACTGGAGGCCGACGCCGCAGCCGTCGTCGTCAAGGAGTTCGAGCTGCGCGAGACGCTCGCGGGCCTCGGGAAGCGCCCGAGGCTCGTGATCACCGACAGCCAGGTATTCGCCAAGGTCTCTGCGGACGTCCCGCCGGACGTGCCGCTCACGTCGTTTTCGATCTTGATGGCCCGCTACAAGGGGCTGCTCGACGCCTCGGTGCGCGGCGTGAAAGCCCTGGAGGGCGTGAGGGACGGGGACAGGATCCTCATCTCCGAGGGCTGTACGCACCACCGACAGTGCGACGACATCGGGACCGTGAAACTGCCCCGCTGGATACGGTCATACACGGGGGCGCGTCCCGAGTTCGAGTTCACCTCCGGCGGCGGGTTCCCCGACGACCTGGCCGGGGCGGGTTATAAGCTGGTCGTGCACTGCGGCGGGTGCATGTTGAACGACCGCGAGATGAAGCGCCGGATGCGCGCCGCGCAGAGGCAGGGCGTGCCGATCACGAACTTCGGCGTCCTCATAGCGTATACGCAGGGCATACTCAAGCGGAGCCTCTCGGTATTCCCGCATCTGCTGGCGGAGCTGGAGGACTAGGCTTGCGCGTCGAGCGGGACTCATTGGGCGAGATGTGTCTGCCTGACGACGCCCTCTACGGGATCTGGAGCGCGAGGGCCAGGGATAATTTCGGCCTGTCGCTCAGGCCGGTCAGCCTGTGCCTCGTCCACGCCATAGTGAAGGTCAAGAAGGCGGCGGCGCTCACGTACCAGAAGCTCGGCGAGGGCGCGCCGGGCGTCTATCGCGCTATAGCGGAAGCCTGTGACATCGTGCTTTCCGCCAGTGCCGAAGAATCCCGGGGGATGTTCATAACGGACGCGCTCCAGGGCGGGGCGGGGACATCTACGAACATGAACGTGAACGAGGTCCTGGCCAACGTGGCCCTCCGCCTCATGGGCAAACGTCCCGGGGAGTATGGCTTCATACACCCGCTGGACGACGTGAACCGAGGGCAGTCCACGAACGACGTCTACCCGACGGCGCTGCGCATAGCCGCGATAGAGCTGCTGAGGCGTCTCTCTGAGCGCTGCGCGGGCTTGCAGACGGCGCTCCAGCGGCGGGAGGGCGAGTTTGACGATATCCCGAAGCTGGGGCGGACAGAGCTGATGGACGCCGTCCCCGTCACGCTGGGCGGGGAGTTCGGCGCGTGGGCGCAGGCCATAGCGAGGGACCGCTGGCGGCTTTACAAGGCAGAGGAGCGGCTCAGGCAGGTAAATATCGGAGGTGCCGCAGTCGGCGTCCCGGACAGGGTGACGCGGAAATACAGGTTCGGCGTGATAGAGGAGCTTCGTCTGATAACCGGCATCGGCCTCTCGGCGGCTGAGTACCCGATGGACGTCACCCAGAACAACGACGTGTTCGTCGAGGCGTCCGGGATGCTGAAGGCGCTGGCGGTGAACCTCATGAAGATATCGAACGACCTGCGCCTGATGAACTCGGGGCCGCGCGGCGGGCTGGGAGAAATCGCCCTGCCCGAGCTCCAGGCCGGCAGCACCATAATGCCGGGCAAGGTCAACCCCGTAATGCCCGAGGCGGTGATGCAGGCCGCCATGAAGGTCATGGCCGGGGACGTCGCGATATCGGCGGCCGCGTCGCGCGGCGAGTTCGAGCTGAACGCGTTTTTGCCCCTCATAGCGGACACGCTGCTGGAAAACCTGTCGCTCCTGGATCGCGCCGTGGCGCTCTTCGGGGAAAAATGCGTGGAGTCGCTGACTGCCGACAGGGAGCGGTGTTTGCAGTTGCTGGAGTCGTCGTGCGCTTTCGCCGCGTCTTACGTGCCGCTCTTGGGCTATGAGCGAGTGGCGGGGATTGTCAAAAACGGCGGCAGCGTCCGGGAAATAAAAGAAGAACTAGACCGCGCCGCGGGCGAGGCCACGGAAAATTAAGAAATCGCTGATTAAACCTTGCGGCGTCTGCCTTGATTAGCGGCAAGACGCCGCAAGGACAAATTAGTCATGTGTCTCATGAATATTGTTATGGCGCTATCGTACAATGTATAATAAAAACACCATGAGGAAGCGCTGATGTCTTTTTTAAGAGAACTCTATAAAAAATATATCTTCTCGGAGAAGCTGCCGTTCGAGGCGAGAGTGTTAAACATGGTCTGCGTCTTCGGCCTGCTGGCGGTCATCGCGTCCGCTGCCGTGCGGATCATAGAGCATTCCTCCTTCATGACGATGGCTGTCATGTACGCTATGGGCGTATCTATCGTGTTGCTGCTCTACGTGAGCAACCGATTCAATCTGTACAGGCAGGGTACCTGGCTCGCGCTGATCGCCGTATGCGACGTGTTTTTCCCCCTGATATTCCTGACGAACGGCGGCATTGACAGCGGCATGTCGGCGTATTTCGTCCTCGGGACCGTCATCATCTTCCTGCTGTCGAACGGGCTGACCTTCCTCATCCTGGCATCGACCAATACGGCCTTAGCCCTGTCGTGTTACGCGGTGAATCTTTATTATCCGCACGTCATCGAGCCCCTCAGCGAATTCCAGCGTTACGTGGACACCATACAGTCGTTCGTCATCAGCGGCCTGTTCATAGGGTTCGTCATCAGGACGCTGAGCGGCATGTATCACGAGGAGAAGAAAAAGGCCGACGCGGCCAACAGGGCGAAGGGCAACTTTTTGGCGCAGATGAGCCACGAGATGCGGACCCCTATGAACGCGATCATCGGGATGACGTCCATGGGGAAATCGGCGTCGGACTCCGCCAGGAAGGATTACTGCCTGGACAAGATCAGCGACGCCTCCGCGCACCTGCTGGGCGTGATAAGCGACATACTCGATATGTCAAAGATAGAGGCGAACAAGTTCGACCTCTCGTCCGTGAGCTTCGATTTCGAGAGAATGCTGCAAAAGGTCGTGAACGTGATCACCTTCCGCGTAGACGAAAAGCGCCAGGACTTCAAGGTACACATCGACGAGAGGATACCCCGCATACTCGTGGGAGACGACCAGCGGGTCGCCCAGGTCATAACGAACCTCCTCTCGAACGCCGTCAAGTTCACTCCGGACGGGGGGCGCATACGCCTGGACGCGAGCCTGGTGGAGAGCAAAAAGGGCTTCTGCGTCATACAGATAGAGGTTGCCGACAACGGGATAGGTTTAAGCGAGGAACACCGGACCCGGCTGTTCAGGCCGTTCGAGCAGGCGGACAACACCACGTCCCGCAGGTTCGGGGGGACGGGGCTGGGACTCGCGATATCCAAGCGCATCGTTGAGATGATGGGCGGGAGCATATGGATAGAGACGGAACTCGGCAAGGGCTCGACGTTCGCGTTCACGCTGCGGGCCCAGTGCCAGGAGGACATCGGGCGCAAGGAATTCCTGAGCCCGAGCCTGAACCGCGCCAGCATGAGGGTGATGGCGGTAGACGACGACCCGGACGTGATCGAGTACTTCAGCGAGATCATGGAGCGGTTCGGAGTGAACTGCGGCTATGCCGAGAGCGGGGAGGAAGCCTTGGCTCATCTTCGGGACGACGGGCCATGCGACCTGTATTTCATCGACTGGAAGATGCCTGACATCGACGGCATAGAGCTCACGCGCAGGATAAAGGAGTACAGCGGTGGTAAGTGCGTGGTCATAATGATCTCAGCGGCGGAGTGGAGCACCATAGAGGACGAGGCGAAGAGCGTCGGCGTCGACAAGTTCCTCCCCAAGCCGCTCTTCCCGTCCGCGATCGCTGACTGCATCAACGAGTGCCTCGGCCCTGCGGCGCAGGATGGCGACGGCGAATCCGCCAGGGAGGAAGCCGAGTGTTTCGATGGGCGCCATATCCTGCTGGCGGAGGACATAGAGATCAACAGGGAGATCGTGCTGGCTCTCTTCGAGCCGACCGGGGCCGCCTTCGACTGCGCGGAAAACGGAGAAGAGGCGGTACGGATGTTCAGCGAGTCCCCTGGCAAGTACGACCTGATCCTGATGGACGTCCAGATGCCGGAAATGGACGGCTATGAGGCGACGAGACAAATACGCGCGCTGGACGTCCCGGAGGCACGGAAAGTCCCGATAGTGGCGATGACCGCAAACGTGTTCCGCGCGGACGTCGACAGGTGCATCGAGTCCGGGATGGACGACCACCTCGGAAAGCCTATCAACTTTGAAGAAGCCGTGAGCAAGATGCGAAAGTACCTGCCAGAAAAAATACAGAACCGATGATTAAGAAGGCTGATTCACTGTCATTAACCTAAAATATGACGATGTAGATCAGCCTCCTTTTAAATTTAAATGGGAAAGGAGCTGGAAACATGGGTTACGCGCTTGACGGGTTTGTCAGGGCGGCGGCCGTGACTCCGGTCGTCCGCGTAGCGGATTGCAGACACAACGCGGAGCGGATCCTTGAGGTCATCGAGAGGGCAAGCGAGGAGGGGGTCAGGGTTCTCTGTCTGCCGGAGCTGTGCCTGACCGGTTACACCTGCGGCGACCTGTTCTTGCAGGAGACACTGCTCGCGAGCGCGCTGGAGGCGCTGTCTGGCCTGATCGAACAGAGCGCGCGCTTCCCGGTGTTCACGCTCGCGGGCCTGCCGCTCGCGCACGAGGGGAAGCTGTTCAACGTCGCTGCGGCCTTCTGCGGCGGGCGGCTTCTGGGCATTGTCCCAAAGACCTGCCTCCCCAATTACGGCGAATTCTACGAGATGCGGCATTTTTCGCCGGCGCCCCCGGAGATCAGGCATGTGTCGGTTTTCGGCCAAAAAGTCCCCATGGGGGCGAAGATCCTCTTCCAGAACGAAAAAATGCCCGACCTGCGGATCGGCGCGGAGCTGTGCGAGGATCTGTGGATCCCTGTCCCGCCAAGCTCTTTTCACGCGATGGCCGGCGCTTCTGTGATAGCGAACCTCTCCGCGAGCGACGAGACGATAGGCAAGGCAAGCTACAGGAGGAACCTCATCGCGGCCCAGTCCGGGCGGCTCGTATGCGGCTATCTCTACGCGAACGCCGGGCATGGGGAGAGCAGCACGGACATGGTGTTCGGCGCGAACAACCTGGTCTGCGAGAACGGACGGACGCTAGCCGAATCCCCTCCCTTCGGGAACGGGTGGGCCGCGGCCGAGATCGACCTGCGCGCGCTCAGGCACGACCGCAGGAGGTTAAACACGTGGAAGACGGACAGCGCCGGGTATGAGATCGTCCCCTTTTCGCTGGACACTAAGCCGAAAATCCTGCGCAGACGCTTCGAGCGGCACCCTTTCGTCCCAAGTGACGAGGGCGAGCGGAAAGAGCGGTGCGAGGCGATCCTCGACATGCAGGTGGCCGGGCTGGAGCAGAGGCTGGCTCATACTGGCGCAAAGGCAGCCGTCGTAGGCGTGTCCGGCGGGCTGGACAGCGCCCTCGCGCTGATCGTCTCCGCGAGAGCCGTTCTGAAAGCGGGCAAGACGCTATCTGAAGTTGCCGCGGTCACCATGCCCTGCTTCGGCACGACGGGCAGGACGAAGTCGAACGCGCTCAGCCTCTGCGACGCGCTGGGGATCGCCTGCCGCGAGATAGACATCACAAATTCCGTGATGGCGCACCTGAGCGACATCGGACACGGCGACGACGCCCGCGACGTGGTCTACGAGAACGCCCAGGCCAGGGTGCGGACGCTGGTGCTAATGGACTTGGCTAACCAGACAGGCGGCATCGTCGTGGGGACAGGGGACTTGTCGGAGCTGGCCCTCGGGTGGTCCACCTATAACGGCGATCACATGAGCATGTACGGGGTGAACGCCGGAGTGCCAAAGACGCTTGTGCGTCACATCGTGAAGTACGTCGCGGACACATCCCCGCCAGATCTGATGGCAGTGCTGACGGACATCCTGGACACGCCGGTCAGCCCGGAGCTGCTCCCGCCGTCGGGCGGCGACGTAGGCCAGCGCACGGAAAATATCGTGGGCCCGTATGAGCTGCACGACTTTTTCCTGTACCACGTCGTCCGCTGGGGGCGGACGCCCTCCGAGGTACTGGGGCTCTGCCGCCTTGCCTTCGAGGGACGCTACGGGCCGGAGGAGATTAAAAAGTGGCTGAGGCTCTTTTACGAGCGTTTCTTCGCGTCCCAGTTCAAGCGCAGTTGCCTGCCGGACGGCCCGAAGATCGGCTCGGTCAGCCTGTCGCCGCGAGGCGACTGGCGGATGCCGAGCGACGCCGTATGCGACGCGTGGCTCAAGGAACTGGATGAGATGTGACGGTCAGGGATCAGCGGTTCCCTGGAATCGCTGATTGAATGTTCTTTGAGCGAAATCCATGATTCAGGGTACGGCAAAATCACGTTTCGCGGAAGCCGTCACGCGGATAAGATACAGGCAAGGCATGTCAGGGATTGCCAAACGGTCTTTTTCACTATCACACGCAATGCAATGGGAGGGTTCGAGATGGGCTACACTCTGCTGGTACTGCGCATCAACGACAGAGAGGACAAGGCGCTGGAGATTCAGAAGGCCCTTACGCGTCACGGCTGCAAAATCATGACGCGGCTGGGGCTTCACGACCACGGCAACGGCACGTGTTCTCCGTGCGGCACGATGGTGCTGCAACTGTGCTGTTCCCCGGACGAGAGCAGGGCGGTCGCGGCCGACCTGGCGAAGATCGACGGAGTAAAGGCCAAGATCGTAGACTTCGACTGAGGCCGTTCGATTTTAATTTGGATTACGGCAAACGAGCGGCGGCCTCGGCGCGGAGGCCGCCGCTCTGATGTTCCGTGATCGGTTACGTCCCGTCAGGGCTGGATGTCGTCATTGCCATAGTCCGGCCTAGGCGAATTCGACCTGCCATCCGGCCCTGCACAGGCGTTATCCCGGTATTGCCGGTATTGTTGAATAGCGTGCCTCCGCCGAAATAGCCAATGAAACCACCCATACATGCCTCACTGGGCCTCAATCGCTATTTGCCATCGTCGGGCCGTGGCCGGAGCGCGGAAAGCTGCTCGCGCAACCGCGCGATTTCCGCGTCTTTGTCAGCGACTAGGCCCTGCCACTTCTCGTCAGATTCTTGCGCGCCCTCCTGACGGGCCTGGAACAGTGCCTGCGCCTCGTCGTGACGGGCTATGGAGCGCAGACGCTCCGCCTCGATGAACTCCGGCGTGACCGTTATGCTCCGGTACGCCTCGATTGCCTGCTGCATTACCCC
>JAISFV010000143.1 GCA_031263445.1 Synergistaceae bacterium
GCGGGGACGCTCGTCTTCGGAGACGACGGGCTTTTGAAGAGGTCATACTACTACGAGCCGGCGGATTTGGCAGCTTTGCGTGAAAGTGGCTCAGGCACCCCTACGTTGAAAGAGGTTACCATCGTGGACGGCCAGCCGCTATTGGGCACGAATCTCGACGTGACGGGCCGTGTCGGCGCTGACTTCAACACGGAGGGCGCGGCTGGTTCGGTGACGACAACGACACCGCCAAGCTACGTGTCCAACTCGATCGAGCTGGATTTCCTAGGCTACAGCACAGGCCGGCAGATAGGGGTCGAAAAGGAACCCATCGACGGCGTGACGCAGTTTACGTCGTCATCCACGACGAAGGGCTACTATCAGGACGGCTATGCGATGGGTACGCTGGACAACTGGTCCGTCTCGCAGACGGGCATAATAACCGGCTCGTACACGAACGGGAGGAGCCTGCCAATAGCCCAGGTGGCCCTGGCCATGTTCGCCAACGACGGCGGTCTGCTCAAGGTCGGCGAGTCGTGCTTCGCCGAGACCGTGAACTCTGGGCTGGCGCAGATCGGCACCCCGATGGAGGGCGGCGCCGGCTCCATCCAGGGCAACACGATAGAGATGTCGAACGTGGACCTCTCAGAGGAGTTTGTGAGCCTGATCCGCGCCCAGAGGGGCTTCCAGGCGAACACGCGGGTGGTGACTACCTCGGACCAGGTGCTAGAAGAACTGATCAACATGAAGCGTTAGGCGCTCAGTTTAGATCGTGGAGGATGGCATTTCGTCATCCTCCATTGTTTTTGTCGGTTGTTTTGTATTATAATCACTGCGCAAATTAAGGAATCGCTGACTGAACGGCCCGAACGGCATTCAGGCGTTTTAGCGGCGGATTCCGGCAGGGGGCTGGATCTCCACCCTTGAGGCCCCTGAGGATAAGCCAGTTTTTTTATTGTCGTTCCAATAAGAAGGGCGTGTTTTTTCATGATTGAGCTGACAAAGATCAAAGGCGAGAAATTCGCCCTGAACTCGGATCAGATAGAGATGATGGAGCAGACGCCGGACACGGTCATAACCATGCTCAACGGGCATAAGTACTTGGTGAGGGAAACGGTGGGCGAGATTATCGAAAAAATCGAATACTTCCGCAGGAATTCTTCTAAGCCAGTAGTGCTGTGAGTCCTTTCTGTTCTCTGGCCTGCGGGGCTGGGATGGGGTGGTCAAGTTGGATTTAGCGACTGTCGTTGGTTTGTCTCTTTCGGTAATAGTTGTGCTGGGTGGTATGTTTATGGGCGGGAGCCTCATGTCCTTCGTAGACATACCGTCCGTTTTTATCGTGCTGGGCGGGACGTTCGGCGCGGCAATGGTCGCGAACCCCCTTGAGCGCAGCAAGATGATGGGCAAGATACTCAAGGCCGCGTTTTTCAGCGAGCAGATCGACATGATAGGCCTCATCCAGACGCTCGTGAGCTTTGCCGAGAAGGCGCGGAGGGAGGGCCTGCTGGCGCTGGAGGAGGACGCGAGCCAGCTCGACGACGAATTTATGAGGAAGTCTATCCAGCTCGTGGTGGACGGAACGGATCCGGAGCTGGTGAAATCCATACTCGACACGGACATCGGACTGCTGGAGGAGCGGCACAGCGACAACAAGGGGTTCCTCGATTCCGTTGCGGAGCTAGGGCCAGCTTTCGGGATGCTGGGGACGCTCATAGGCCTCATCCAGATGCTCGGGAACCTCGACGACCCCAGCGCATTGGGGCCGGGCATGGCGGTCGCGCTCATTACGACGTTCTACGGCTCCATCCTTGCAAACATGATCGCCATCCCGCTAGGGAAGAAGCTGGCGCATAACTCGAGCCAGGAGGTGCTGTCCAGGGAGCTGATGGTGGAGGGCATCCTCTCCATACAGGCCGGAGAGAACCCGCGCATCGTCGAGGAGAAGCTGAAGGTTTTCCTCCCGCCGAAGCTGCGCAAGCAGCTTGACGCCGGCAAAGAGGAAGAGAGGTAGGGCAGGGCCGTGGCCAGGAAGAAAAAGGCGCCGGCGGCAGGTCCTGGCGCGCCGCTCTGGCTGGCGACCTACGGGGACATGGTGACGCTGGTCCTGTGCTTTTTCGTCCTGCTGTACGCGTTCTCCTCGCTGGATCAGCAAAAATTCAACGCGATGGCCGAATCCATGCAACAGGCGTTCAACATCCTGCAAGGCGGGCCGTCGTCGTCCAGCACCCAGTCCCTGATGGACGGCGCGCTGGGCGACGGCGCTGGGGACGCGGCCAGGCGGACGCAGTCCAACCAAGTCAACAACGCGAACCGCGTTTTGGCCCTCGTGCAGGAAGCTATAAAGCAGGA
This sequence comes from Synergistaceae bacterium, assembly GCA_031263445.1. Classification (GTDB taxonomy): domain Bacteria; phylum Synergistota; class Synergistia; order Synergistales; family Synergistaceae; genus JAIRNC01. The sequence goes on from JAISFV010000143.1 coordinate 2,329, forward strand.
GGAGCTGGGTGACGATATAAGAGTAGAGATGAACGAGCGCGGGATAGTCATCTCGTTCTCGGAACAGCTCTTGTTCGCGGAGGGTTCCGCCCGGCTGCGCCCGGCGTCGCTCCGGCTGCTTTACAAGATCGGGTCGATCATAGACTCCATACCCAACGAGATCGCCCTGGAAGGGCATACCGATTCGGCGGTCTTGCAGGACAGCATCTATATCGACAACTGGGGGCTTTCATCAGCCAGGGCGGCGGCCGTAGTCTCGTACCTGAACCGCGAGGTCGGTATTTCGGAAAGAAGGCTGAGGGCGGTCGGGCTCGGGCCGGCGAGGCCGGTGGTGGCCAACGACTCCGAGATGAAGATGGCGCTCAACAGAAGGGTAGACATGGTGATCCTGTCCCAGCACAGCATACAGTAAGGCCTGAATTCAGGACGACGCAAGGAGGCAGTTCCGGATGGCATTGGCAAGGAATACGTTAGTTGCCGCTATTATAGGTGTCTTGGTTCTCGTAGTGGGAGTGATCGGAGGGGCGGTCGTCGGTCTCAGGTACTTCGGCGGCGACGACGCCGTGGTCGCCGACCAGGTGCCTGACCCTGGCCCTATGCTCGAATTGGGGCAGTTTACCTCGACCCTGGCCGACAAGGAGATACACGTAATCAGGCTGAATATCACGCTGGAACTGGCAAGCCCTATGGCGCTGGACCGGATCAACGCGTCCGGGAACGGCTGGACCGTGATGATCAAGGACGAGGTCATAAAGACGCTGAAAGACCAGCGATACGACGTAGTCCGTTTCACCGAGGGCATGGAAAAGCTGAAGCTGGATCTTAAGACGAGGCTCAACGCGATCTTGCCCAGGGAAAACGGAGAGGCTTTCATAAATAAGGTCCTCTTCGACGAGTACATGACTCAGTAGCCTGACAAGGGGGGTTTCAGGATGGTTCCGCCGGAGGTAATGTCCCAAAATGAAATAGATTCCCTGTTGCAGGCCATATCAGGCGGCGACGACATCTCCAACATGCAGGGCACCGAGGAGAAGCCGCTAAAGCTCTATGACTTCAGGAGGCCCGATAAATTCAGCAAAGACCAGATGCGGGCCATCCAGATGATCCACGAGTCCTTCTGCCGCAGCCTGACCACGTCCCTGTCCACGATGGTCCGCTCCATGGTCTCGGTCGAGGTCGTGGCAGTCGACCAGCTCGCCTATGACGAATTCATAAACTCCCTCGTGCAGCCCACCATGATCGGCGTCCTCGAGATGTATCCACTGAGCGGCAACGCCTTGCTGGAGGTAAACAACCAGCTTACCTTCGCCATCATAGACCGCCTGCTCGGCGGCAAGGGCGAGCCGCTGCGCAAGCCGCGTGACCTCACGGACATAGAGCGCACGGTGATGGAGCGCGTGATGATGAAGATACTGGAGCACCTGGAGGAGAGCTGGAGCACGGTGGTCGATATCAGGTTCCGGTTCGAGACGATGGAGAACAACCCCTTCTTCGTCCAGGTCTGCCCTGGCAGCGACATGGTGCTATTGGTCACCATGAAGACGCAGATAGGCGAAATCCAGGGGATCATGAACTTTTGCATACCGTACTTCGTGATAGAGCCGCTGATCGACAAACTCAGCTCTCAGCAGTGGTTCTCCTCGACGAGCCGCAAGGACACCGAGGGCGCGCTTGAGGCGCTGAAGGGCAGGCTCCAGGATGTGTCAGTGCCTCTGGCGCTCGAGCTGGGCCACAGCGTCGTGACGCTGGGCGACGTCATACAGCTCCAGGCCGGCGACGTCATAAGGCTTGACGGGACGGCGAAGGATCCCCTCGGCTTGCGGGTAGGCAACAGGGTCAAGTTCATGTGCGTCCCGGGCGCCCGCGAGAAGAACTATGCCGCCCAGGTCACGGAAATACTCGGGGAAGAAGATATGATGATACCTGAAGGAGAGGAATAACGATGGTCGACGAGTTTCTTAACCAGGACGAGATAGACGCCCTTCTCTCCGGGACGCCTGACTCGGGCGGCGGCACAGGAGGCTCGTCGCTCGCGGATGACGACTTCTCGGTGTTGAACGAAGTAATCGGCATAGTGGCGAACGCCGCGAGCAACGTGATCGGGATGCTCGCCGGGCGCGACGTGACGACGAACATAGGCGAACAGGCGGAATTCCCGCAAAACACTGTGGGGGGCAAGATAGCCGGTTCGAAGGTCTTTTTGTATTCGATGACGCTGGAGGGGCTGGACTCCGCGCCTGCGCGGCTCATCACGACAGAGAGCGGGGCGCTCGCCCTGGCTGACCTGATGATGGGCGGGGACGCGAAGGAGCTGCCTACAGAGGCGAACGACCTGTACCTCTCGGCCGCGCAGGAGGGCCTGAGCCAGTTGATCGGGTCGGTGCTGACAAACCTCAGCGGCATCATGGGCGGCACCCGGCTTTCAGCGGACTCGGCCTCGTCGAGTCTCGACGAAACGGAGGGATGGATCCCGTTCCAGGACGAGGCGGAGGATTCTCCGGTGTGGGTCGGCAGGGTCGATCTCACTGTCGACGGGGTGGAGCCATTCTCGCTCAGCATCGTCATGCCCGCCGCGAACGCGGCCGACCTCGCCGCCAGGGTGAGGGAAGCCATGACGCCGCCGGAGCCTGAGGCTGCGCCGCCCCAGGCGTCCCAGACTGTGACCCCTTCGAGGCCGCAGCCACCCGCAGCCAGGCCCGCGCAGCAGGCATCGCTCCCGCCGCGTCCGCAATCACCCCCTGTGGACGTGAGGCCGGTTGAGTTTGCGCAGCTCGGAGGTTCAGAATTTGCTGGTTCTCCTGGAAATATAGACTTAATAGTCGACATTCCGGTACGAATTACTGTAGAATTAGGCAGGACTCGAAAGACCATCGGGGAAGTGTTGGCGTTAGGGCCGGGATCTGTGGTAGAATTGAACAAGATGGCAGGGGAACCGGTCGACGTGTTGGTCAATGGCAAGTTGATAGCGCGCGGCGAGGTGGTCGTAATAGACGAAAGTTTTGGCATAAGGGTGACCGAGGTCGTGAGCAAGGCGGAACGGATACGCTCCATGGGTGTCTGAGGCCGTGTCTGCGGTTCGCTTAAGGGATCGCCGATTAATTCCCTGAACGACGTTTTGCCGTTCAGGGACATGGGTGTCGCAAGGATTTTAATCTTCACCTTTTAGTGTCTTAATCGATAAGCCGTCCAAGGAGGGTACTCAAATGGGAACAAAGGTTTTGATAGTTGACGACGCGGCGTTTATGAGGATGATGCTGCGAGACATCCTGGCAAAAAACGGGTTCGAGGTGGTCGGCGAGGCTGATAACGGCAAGGTCGCCGTCCAGATGTACTCCGAGCTGAAGCCGGACGTCGTTACGATGGATATCACGATGCCCGAGATGGACGGGATCGCAGCGGTCAAGAAGATCAAGGAGGCTGACCCGGCGGCCAAGGTCGTGATGGTGAGCGCCATGGGGCAGCAGGCGATGGTAATAGAGGCGATACGCTCCGGGGCCGCTGATTTTATCGTAAAACCCTTTCAACCCGACAGGGTGCTGGAGGCACTCGGCAAGGCGCTGCTGTAGAACGCCCGTTAACGCTTCAGGCTCAATGAAGGACATAACGAGGCAATTGGTTGGAAAACGGGCGTTGAGGCTTATTTTGGTGCTTGCCTTGGCGCTCTTTTTTTGCGTGTGCGCCAGTTCCGTGACCCTGGCTGCGGGCGACGTGCTGCCGCCGCCCCCTGGCCTCGGTGACACGCTGGCGGGGTATGTGGTGAAGATGTCGCTCGCCTTGCTGTTGTTTGGCGTGGCCGGATACGCCGCCGCGAAATTTTTGCCCAGGTTCTTCAAGGCCGGCAGCCCGGGCCGCTTGCGCGTGATAAGCGCGCTTTCCCTCGGGCGGGACGCGGTGTATATCTTTCAGACAGGCCCTGACGTCGTGGCCCTCTTCGTCGGCAGGGGCGGCGCCACCCTGCTAGGCAAGTGGCGTCTGGACGAATGGGAGGACTACGAAGCCTCGCTCTCTGAAATCGCGTATGCAGACCAGCGGGCGAAGGGCAGTGGGTGAGTTCCTGTGAAACGCGCTTTTATTTTCTTTAAAACGAAACTCGCGGCCGCAACTGTTGCGTCTCTGTTCGCGGCCTTCTTCTTTGTCTCGGGCGCATACGCCGCGCCGGCGCCGAACCTGCCGACGCTGCCTATACCGGCCATAAATTTCGCCGTAGGGGCCGCGGACAGCCCGCAGGACGTGGCGCTCACGATCCAGATCGTAGCGCTCATCACCGTGCTGAGCCTGGCTCCGGCCATACTCCTGATGATGACGAGCTTTACGAGGATACTGATAGTGCTCGGGTTCATCAGGAGCGCCATAGGGCTCCAGCAGACCCCGCCGAACCAGGTGGTCGCGTCCGTGGCCCTCTTCCTCACCGTCTTCACGATGGCCCCGGTCTGGAACGAGGTGTACGCTAACGCGGTGACGCCGTACATGCAGGAGGAGATACCGGCCCAGGCGGCGTTCGAACGCGCTATGACCCCGATCCGCCAGTTTATGTTCAAGCAGACGAGGGAGAGGGAGCTATCGCTCATGATCCGCCTTTCAGGCGACGGGCAGCCGGGCAGCCAGGACGACGTCTCCTCGATGACGCTGATACCGGCGTTCATCCTGAGTGAACTCAAGACCGCCTTTCAGATGGGCATAGTCATCTATATACCCTTCATCGTGGTGGACATGGTCGTCGCCAGCATCCTTATGAGCATGGGGATGATGATGCTGCCCCCGTCGATGATATCGCTGCCCTTCAAAATTCTGCTTTTCGTGATGGCCGACGGCTGGAACCTCATCGTCGCGAGCCTGGTAACGAGCTTCAACTGACGCCGTGGGAGGCCGGGGGACGCCATGGAATCTCTGAATATCGCCGATGCGATGACGAGCGCAATGATGGTGACCGTGCTGGCCGGTATGCCAGTCCTCCTGATCGCCATGGCTGTAGGCTTGCTAGTGGGCATATTGCAGACGGCGACGTCGATCCAGGAGCAGACGCTCGCCTTCATCCCGAAAATCTTGGCAGTCATCCTTGCTCTGGTGCTGCTCGGCCCGTGGATTTTCGCGCTTGTGCGGGATCTCGCGGTCGACCTCTTCACGAACATGTATAAGTACGTCGGCTGATCCGGATGCCGCAGGTGATCCCGTTCGTTGGCGACGAGGCGCTCGTGAGCCTGATAGTGGTATATTTTATGGTCAGCGTGAGGTTTTTGGCACTCATCTTCACCGCGTCGGTCTTCATGCTGCCGACGTTCCCGAACCAGGCGAAGCTCTGGGTCTCCGTCATACTGTCGATGATAGTCACGCCGCTCGCGGACGTGTCCGTCCCCGCCGTCCTCCTGGGGAGCTGGGCGTATGTTTTGCTCATGACGGCGAGGGAATTTATGATCGGCGCGTCTGTCGGCTTCATATCGAGCCTGCCCCTTTATGCCCTCCAGGCGTCCGGCTATGTGGAGGGCATGGTCATGGGGTTCAACATGATGAACATGTTCGACCCGCTCTCCTCTCAGCAGTCGTCGGTCCTGGCCCAGGTCAAATACTTCCTCGCCATCTGGTTTTTTATGCACTGGAACGGACACATCCTCCTCGTGCGGGCGCTCGCGGAGAGCCTGAGGCTGGTCCCGCCCGGCGTCGGCGTGTGGCCGGGGACAGGGGACGTCCCGTGGCTGGACTGGCTGCAACGCCTCTTCCTCATGGCCATGAGCCTCAGCCTCCCCGTGCTGGGGGCGGTCATACTGGCAGACGTGGGGCTTGGCTTCGTGGCGAGGACGGTGCCCCAGATGAACGTCTTCGTGCTGGGGATCCCGCTCAAGATATGCGTCGGATTCCTCGTCCTCCTGGCGATCCTGCCGTCCACGGTCGACGTAATGCACGCCGAGGTGGAGCGGGCGGTGGAGTACGCCCTGTCGGGCATTTTTTACTGGCGATGAGAGGGATCGGGCTTAAAACCGTCTGGCCCGTCCGGGCGTTCGACCTGCAATTTTTCGCGGGCGAGCGCACGGAACCCGCCACGCCCAGGAGGCGCAACAAGGCGCGCGAGGACGGGCAGATGGCCAAAAGCCAGGATCTCACGGCAGCCACGGTGATCATCTCCGGCCTTCTGAGCCTTTACCTGCTGTCAGGCTTCTTTTACGAGAGCATAGTTTCTATGCTGCGCGCCACTCTCTCGCACATGGCGTCCGAGACGATGGCGGGGGACGACTGGTGGCATGTCCCGGCATACGCCGCGATGAAGGCGTTTTTCTCCGCGTGGCTGCCTGTCGGCCTGCTCTGCGCGGCGGGAGCCGTCGTGATCCTGGTGCGCCAGGTCGGCTTCAAGATCATCACCAAGCCCTTCGTGCCGAAATTCGACAGATTCAACCCCGTCTCGGGGCTTAAAAAAATTTTTTCCGCCAGATCCCTCGTCGAGCTGGCGAAGGGATTTTCAAAAGCCTTCGTCCTGCTGTGGGTGCTGTACGCGGCCATACGGGACGAGAAGGACTTCTTTCTGGCGCTCATGGATTACAACCTCTTCCAGGGCGCGGTCGCCGTCATGGGAAAGATCTGGTGGCTGGCGCTCAAGATGTCGCTCTTCCTTCTGCTCATCGGCTTGATAGACCACACGTACCAGAAATGGTCGTTCGAAAAGTCCATACGCATGAGCAAGCAGGAGATAAAGGACGAGTATAAGCAGATGGAAGGGGATCCCACGATAAAGCGCCGCATAAGGCAGAAACAGAGGGAACTCGCCAGGGGCCGGATGATGTCCGACGTGCCGAAGGCGGACGTGGTCGTCACGAACCCCACACATATCGCCGTGGCGATCCAGTACGACCAGAAGAGCATGATAGCGCCCGTGGTCATAGCCAAGGGGCAGGGGCTAATAGCGAGGAGGATCCGTGACCTGGCGGAGGAAAACAAGATCCCTGTGATCGAAAACAGGCCGCTGGCAAGGGCGCTCATGGCGCAAGTCGAGATCGGCGAGGCGGTCCCGCAGGAACTCTACAGGTCCGTGGCGGAGGTGCTGGCGTTCATCTACCGCCTCAAGGAGAAGAGGCCCGCCGCGGGCGGCGTCAGTACGGCGAGCGCGCCGGGCAAATATGGCGTATAATAAAAAAAATCGTTCTGGAGAGTGAGTCATGGCAGATAACGCTGTTTCCGTCGAAGGCAGTCTCTTAACTAGATACGCGGACGTGGCCTTAGCCATCCTGCTCGTGATGATCGTCGTGATGATGGTCATCCCCGTCCCCACGCCCATGCTGGATCTGCTGCTGGCGATCAACGTGACCTGCGGGGTGGTAGTGCTGCTCGCGACGTTCTACGTGACGAGCGCGCTCGAGATAGCGGCGTTCCCGACGATAATACTCATCGCGACCCTCTTCAGGCTCGCCCTCAACATATCCACGACGAGGCAGATACTGCTGAACGCGTTCGGCGGCGAGGTCATACAGGCGTTCGGCTACTTCGTGGTCGGCGGGAATTACGTGGTCGGCGCCGTCATCTTCCTCATCCTGGTGGTCATACAGTTCATGGTCATAACCAGGGGCGCGGAGCGCGTGGCGGAAGTGGCCGCCAGGTTTACCCTGGACGCCATGCCAGGCAAGCAGATGGCCATAGACGCGGATCTGAACGCCGGCACGATCGACGAGGCGGAGGCCCGCAAGAGGCGGCGTGACATCCAGCGCGAGGCCGATTTTTACGGGGCGATGGACGGCGCGTCGAAATTCGTCAAGGGGGACGCGGTAGCCGGCCTCATAATTACGCTCATAAACATCGTCGGTGGCCTCTCCATCGGCATCCTCCAGAAAGGCATGGACGTCTGGACTGCGCTCCAGACTTACAGCCTCCTCACTATCGGAGACGGGCTCGTCTCGCAGGTTCCGGCGCTGCTCTTCTCGACGGCGACTGGCATTATAGTGACAAGGTCGGCGGGCGAGGGGAACATGGGCGTCGACATAGTCTCGTCACTCACCGGCAACCACAGGCCGCTTTACATCGGCGCCGGGCTGCTCTTCACCCTGGCCATAATCCCTGGTCTGCCCACCGTGCCGTTCGGCGTCCTCGGGTTCGTAATGGCGTTTTTGGCGCGGAGCGTCTCCAGGGAGGGCGCCGCGCAGCTCGCAGAGCTCGACAGGAAGCGCGCGCAGGGCGGCGGCGCGCCGACGCAGCAGTCAGGCGGTTCAACCGTGACAGGGGCGAACGGCGGGGGCGCAGCGCCTGGCAGCCCGGAGAACGTCCTGCCCCTCCTGACCGTGGATCCGATGGAGGTAGAGATAGGTTACGCGCTCATATCGATGGTGGATCCGGGCCAGGGCGGTGACATGCTGGACCGCATCGGGACGATACGCCGCCAGATGGCGATGGATCTGGGCCTCGTGGTTCCGCCGATCAGGATCCGCGACAACATCCAACTGAAGCCCACGGAGTACGTGATACGCGTGAAGGGCGCTGAGGTGGGCCGCGGCGAGCTGCTCCCGGATCACTATCTCAGCATGAGCGTGGATCAGAGCGACGACACGCTGGTCGGCATCCCGACCACGGAGCCGTCCTTCGGCCTCCCGGCCGTCTGGATATCGCCTGAGGTACGCGACCAGGCGGAGGCTATGGGGTACACCGTGGTCGACTGCCCCTCAGTCCTGGCGACGCACCTCTCCGAAGTGATCAAGCGGTACGGCGCCGACCTGCTGACCAGGCAGGAGGTCCAGAAACTCGTGGACCTGGTGAACGAGAACAACCCGGCAGTCGCAGGGGAGCTGACGTCCGTCCTGAGCCTGGGCGACGTTCAGAAGGTACTCCAGAACCTGGCGAAGGAGCAGGTCCCCATCCGCGACCTCGTGACGATCTTCGAGACGCTCTCGGATTTCGGCCGCTTCACCAAGGGCGTCGACTATCTCACGGAGCGCGTGCGCGAAGCGCTGTCACGCGTGATAACCATCCGCCTTCAGGACACAGAGGGCGTGATATCCGTATTCGCCATGTCCCCGCGCCTCGAACAAAAGATAAAGGAGTCAGTGACTGGCGATCTGAATCAGGGCTGGCAGCTAGGCCTGTCGCCTTCCGATATCCAGCAGGTCATAAAATCGGCGGCCACGGCGGCGGAACAGATGGCTATGGCGGGGCTGACGCCTATTCTGCTCGTCCACCCGGACGTACGGTTCATGGTCAGAAAAATTTTAGAGGGGAGTCTACCGCAACTTTACGTCATATCCTATAATGAGATAGCTCCTGGCGCGCAGTTAAAATCTTTGGGGACGGTGGAATAAGTGAGGGTTGAACAGCAGATAGAGTATGAGGCCAAAAGTGACGCCGAAGCGATCCAGGTGGCCAGAGACCGCCTTGGGAGGGAAGCCGTGATACTGTCCTCACGGCCCGTGAAGCTCGGCGGCGTTCTGGGGCTCTTCAAGAGGGACGCGCTCTGGGTCACGGCAGGCATCCTGGTCCCGGATCAGGACGACCTCCTCCGTGAGTCGAAGGAGCGGATGGTTGCGTTCCAGCACCTTTTAGACGTGAGAAAGGCCGTCGGCGGCGCCGCAGAGGCAGCGCAGGCCGTTCACGCGCAGTCCGCAGACGAGCCGATGGTCACCACCGCGTTTTCCTCCTCTGCCGGCGGCCCTGTGCCGACTGCGGTCGTGGCCCAGGCATACGAGGCGAACGCCTCCCCGAGGGCTGTCGTCTCCGTAAAGGACATGGAGACTGGCTCGCCCTCGAAGGACGTTGACGAGATAAAGTACATACTCGCTGGCGTCCTGGAGAGGCTGGGCGGCGCGGACGCAGCGGCGGTGCCGTCTATGGACGATTATTCGAGGATGCTGGTAGAGGCCGGCGTGGACGCGGATATCGCGAATGGCACGTCCGAGGCGTTCCGCGCTTCCGGAGGGGAGCGGGAGTTCGAGAAGTGGCTTGCGGACAGAATACCCGTGATGGGGCTGGACGGCTATGCGGCGCTCGGCGGCAAGAGGGTTCTGTTCGCCGGCCCGACCGGGGTCGGCAAGACGACGACCATCGCGAAGATAGCGGCGATCCAGTCGCTGTGGGGGAACAAGAAGGTCGTCCTCATGACGTCGGACACCTACAGGATCGCAGCCGTGGAGCAGCTTCGCACCTACGCTAAGATCCTGGGCATCCCGATAGAGATCGCGTCAGACCCCAGGGAGACTCAATCCGCCGTAAAAAAGCACAGGGACGCTGATCTCATACTGCTCGACACGGCGGGGCGCAGCCACTATGACGGGACTAGGATCGACGAGCTCCGCGTGCTTTACGACGCTTACGCGCCGGACTCCGTGCACCTCGTCATGGCCGCCAACATCAACTACCGGGACATGCTGGACGTGATAGAGCGCATGGGCGTCGTGCCGCTGTCCGCGCTTTTGTTCACCAAACTGGATGAGACAGCGAGTTATGGTACAATTTTCAATGTATTGCATGACTTGGATCTGCCGGTGTCGTTTTTCACCGTCGGGCAAAACGTCCCTAACGACATCGAGATCGCGCAAGGAGATAAATTTGTGGAGCTTTTATTCAGCAACAGGCCGTCGTTTAGGAAGCCTGAAAGATGAATCCGGTCATTATGCCCCCTCCCGCGCTTGACCAGGCCGCGATGCTCCGCGAGCTCGTGCTAGACAAGAAGGACGCCGCGGCCAGGAGCAAGATAACAGGTGTGCGCTCCGTGTCGATCCTGAGCGGCAAGGGCGGGGTCGGGAAGAGCAATCTCGCGGTGAACCTGGCCCTTGCGGCAGCGGATCAGGGCATGCGCGTGACGTTGCTTGACGCGGATCTAGGGCTGGCCAACATAGACATCCTCTTTGGCGTGGTGCCGAAGTTCAACCTCGGTCACGTCCTGCGTGGTGAAAAGGAGCTTTCGGATATCCTGTTCCAAGTAGGCCCGCGGCTGACCATCGTCCCAGGCGGCTCGGGGCTAAGGGAACTCGCTGATATCGACTACCAGAGGCAGGCGTGGATGATAGACAGGCTCTCTTTCCTGGAGAACGAGACGGACGTCCTGATCCTCGATACGAGCGCCGGCCTTCACAGGAGCGTTCTAGCGTTCGCGATGGCGTCCGACCTCTCCGTGCTGGTGACGACCCCCGAGCCGACGGCGATCCAGGATTCGTATGGCGTGCTCAAGTCGCTCTGGCGGTCGACCGAGGGGGACGCCAACATCGGCCTCGTCGTCAACATGGCGCAGGACAAGAGCGAAGCCGAGACGGTGTCATACAGGATAATTTCGGCGGCGGAGCAGTTTCTCGGCTGCAAGGCGCAGTATCTCGGCTGCATACTGTGGGACGCGGCGATCAGGGATTCCGTGAGGAAGAGGCGTCCCTTGCTTTTGACAAAAGAGCGGACCGTATCGGTACAGTGCTTCAAGGATCTGGCTGGCAAGATCTTCGAACTGCGTCCCGAGGCCATCGAAGCGCCGCAAGTCGTGAGAGGGATTTCCTTCCTGCGGCGCCTGATCAGCCAGATGACGAGAAAGAAGGGGGACTGACGTGCAAATAGACGAGATGGACGCCACTGCCCTCGATTACTTTTCGAAGCTCCGGCCTGGGAAAAAGGGCGAGATAGCGATCAACGCGGGCATTTACAAGGGCCACTATCCCACTTATGTGGATGACGTGACGCCCGACTCGGTGGCCATGGCCCATCCGATCATGAAGGGCGCGCTCCTGCCAGCTTACCGGGACATGAACTTTACGCTCACGCTGGAGGACGGAGGGGCGCTTTACGTGTTCGACATGTCCGTCCGCAGGGTGGAGACGCAATCGGGGTCGCCGACTTTGTGGGCCAGCATCAACGGCCTCCCTAAGAGGATACAGCGCAGGCAGTTTCTCAGGATGTCGTGCCTGTGGGACATTTTGGTCTTTCACCTCGAAAACGAGGCGGCGCGTCCGATGTCCACGTCTTGGCTCTCCGCAAAGGCAGTAGATATCAGCCTGGGCGGCTACAGGTTTGTCGCCGGCCGCAGCCTCGTGGGCGACAGCATTTTCGAGCTGGGCGACAGCATGTTGGTGCGGTTCGAGCTCGCGTCCGCTGAGCAGATGCAGACAGGGAGAATCACGAGGGTAACCCGCAAGGGGGATATCCTGGAAGTAGGCGTCGGTTTCGACGCCCTCCCGGCGAGCGTCGAAAAAAAGCTGTTCGAGTACATAAGACAGCAGGAAATATTGTCCAAGGACAGCGACGATGATAAAAGATAGGAAAATACGCGTACTGATTGTAGATGATTCTGCGTTTATGCGCAGGGTGATCAGCGATATACTGTCCAGTGACCCGGCGGTCGAAATCGTCGGCAAGGCCAAGAACGGCAATGACGCGCTGAAGTACGTGAAGGAAACGGATCCTGACGTGATCACGCTCGACGTGGAGATGCCCGGCAAGGGCGGGCTTGAGGCACTGAAGGAGATAATGGCCATAAAGCCGGTTCCGGTCGTCATGGTCAGCAGCCTCACGAAAGACGGCGCCGACGTCACGATGCAGGCATTGGACGCGGGCGCGGTGGACTTTGTGACGAAGCCGTCCGGCACGGTCCCGCCGGACATGGATAAAATCGGCGGCGAGCTCCTGCAAAAAGTCCTGGCCGCGAGCCGCGCGTCCGTCCGAAACGCCTCTTCGCGCGGCATGGGGCCTGGTAAATTTCCGGCGCAGACGGCCGCTCAAAAAAAGCCGGCGCAGGGCGTTGCGCCAGGCGCTCTGGCACGCAAGCAGGAGCTGCTGGTCGTGGCGGCGTCGACAGGCGGGCCGAACGCCCTGCAGGAGTTCATACCGGCCCTGCGGAAGGATTTCCCCCTGCCTGTGTTGATCGTCCAGCACATGCCTCCGGGCTTTACGTCGTCGTTCGCCCGCCGGCTCGACGAGCGGAGCCAGCTCGCGGTGACAGAGGGCTGCGACGGGATGCCCGTCAGGAAGGGGGCGGTCGTCGTGGCGCCAGGCGGGTACCACATGCTGGTTGGACGGAAGGGCGCGGAATTGGTCTGCCGCTTGTCGGAGACCCCGCCGGTGCGCTCCGTCCGCCCTGCCGCTGATGTGCTTTTCGCGAGCGTCGCCGACGTGGTGGGCGCGCCAGTGGTGGTCGTGGTGCTGACGGGAATGGGCAAGGACGGCTTGGACGGGACGCGTCTGCTCCGGGCCAGGGGCGCTTACGTCATAGCCGAGTCGAGGGAGACCTGCGTAATATACGGGATGCCCGGCGCAGTCGTGGAAGCGGGCCTGGCAGACGAGGTACTGCCGTTGTACTCGATAGCGGCCGGGGTGGAGCGTTGCCTTAAAAATTGAGAGGACGCTGATCAATCGGCCTGAACGATATTTTACCGTTTAGGGAAGGCGCCGTGAGGGTTTAGATATTTACCCGTCAGGCCCCTGGCAACAGATCAGTTTTCTTGGCTTTATCGTCGAAATCCTCTTTTAGTTAAACATAGATACGCTTGGGCAAGGAGGTATGTAAGATGGCCGATATGGATATGAACCAGTACATGGGTGCCTTTTTGGACGAGGCCGGGGATAACCTCGCACACCTGAACGAGCTGCTCCTTTCGGCGGAGCAGAACCAGAGCGACATGGACATAATCAACGAGATATTCCGGGTGGCGCATACGTTCAAGGGGATGTCGGCTACCATGGGTTTCCAGACCATGGCCACCCTCACGCACTCGATGGAGGATCTCCTGGGGCTAGTCCGGTCAGGGACGCTCCTCCTGACGTCCAATGACGTGGACGTGCTGTTCAAGTGCCTGGACACGCTGACCGCGATGGTGGACTCCATAAGGCGTGGCGGCGCTGACCAGGACGTCCCGTCCGACGATCTGATCGGGATCCTTCACGCGCGCAGGGACAACCCGAGCGATGAGCCGGCCTCCAAGAAGGACGCGCCTGTCGCGGGACACGGCGCTCCAGGGCAGGCGTGCGGGGACGCGAGCGGTGACGCAGACCAGCTCACGGATCAGGAGCGCGGCTGGGTCACCTCGGCTAACGACGCCGGGATGCAGGTCTACGAGCTGAAGGTCACGCTCGATGAGAGCTGCATGTTGCGTGCCGCCAGGGCTTTCATGGTCGTCACGGCTGTGGGAGACAACGGAGACATCATCAAGTCTGAGCCGAGCGTGGAGGATCTTGAAAAGGAAGCGTTCGAGAGGACGTTTGTGCTTTACGTCGCCTCCGGCAACCCCATCGAGACGTTCACGGAACAGATATCGAAGATAGGGGAGGTCGCGGAGGTCACGGGGACAGAGGTCATACTTCCCGGCGAGGCGTCCCCGGCGGAGGCGAAAGGCGCGCCGGAGGAACCGGCGGCGGCCGCGCCGCAAGCTCCCAAAGACGCGGCGAAGCAGGTTCAGGCTGCCGAGCACAAGCAGCAGGGGCATCAGGTGGGGAGCAGGACCGTGAGAGTCGACATAGGGCGGCTAGACAAGCTGATGAACCTGGTCGGGGAACTCGTGATCGGACGGGCGCGGATAGAGAGGCTTGTCCAGGAATCCAGGCTCAAAGCCTTCCAGGAGCCGCTGTCCCAGTTGGGCAGGATCTCAGGCGACATACAGGAGCTAGTGACGAAACTGCGCATGGTCCCCGTTTCGATGGTCTTTGACAGGCTCCCGAGGCTGGTCAGGGATCTTTCGCGCCAGATGAGCAAGGACATCCAGCTCATGGTCGAGGGCGCAGAGACGGAACTCGACCGCACCGTCATAGACGAGATAGGCGACCCGATGGTCCACATACTGAGGAATTCGCTTGACCACGGGATCGAGTCCCCGGACGAGAGGGAGCGCGCCGGAAAGCCCCGCCAGGGGACCATAACGGTCGCGGCTTACCAGGAAGGCAACGGTGTCATCATAGAGGTCCGCGACGACGGCGCCGGGGTCAACACGGAGAAGGTCAAGCAAAAGGCGCTGGAGCGCGGCCTCGTGACACAGGAGCAGGCCGCTGCGATGACGGAGGACGAGGCCGTCCAACTGGTCATGCTGCCTGGCTTCAGCACCAACGACAGCATTACCGAGATTTCCGGGCGGGGGGTCGGCACCGACGCCGTCAAGAACAAGGTAGAATCCCTGGGCGGCCAGTTCATGATGTACTCTAAATTTGGCGGCGGGACGCGGGTCGTGATCAGGCTCCCGCTCACGCTGGCGATCGTCCTTGCCCTGCTCATAAGGGTCGGGGACGAGACTTACGCCGTCTCGCTCGAAAACGTTGAGGAGACGCTCCTCGTACACAAAAAAAACATCAAGTATGTCCACGGGACGCCGGTGACGACGGTCCGCGGCGAGATACTCCCGCTGTCGGATCTCTCGGCTATCATCGGTACCCCCGGCGAGAGGCCCGACGTGGACGAGAACCCCGTAGTGGTGGTGAGGGTAGGCCGCGACCGTTCCAGGGTCGGTTTTTTGGTCGACGCGTTCGTCGGACAGCAGGAAATAGTCATAAAGCCGCTTGGCAAGCTCCTGTTAAAGGTGAAGGGGATAGCCGGGGCGACGATACTAGGGGACGGAAACGTCGCTTTGATTTTGGACGCCGCGTCGCTTTAAGGTTACGTTTCCCAAATCAAATACGAAAGGCTGTTGGATGCCATGGATCCCGTTTCTGGGTTTACGAGTATTCACATGGACGCTATAAAGGAGGTCGGGAATATCGGAACCGGCAACGCCGCGACCGCGCTCTCCCGCCTCTTAGGACGCGTCGTGGAAATGGATGTGCCTGTGGCCGAGCTCGTCCCTATATATGACATACCGGCGCGTTACGGGTCTCCGGAGACCCCCGTGTGCGCTGTGCTGGTCCGCACCGATGGGAATTTTTCATGCAGCCTTATCTTCATGATAGAGGAAGACAAGGCAGAGACCCTGGCTGACCTCATCAGCCCGCTGGATCTGTCTGGCATGGACGAGGAAACGCAGCGGCAGATACGGGACAGCGCCCTCTCGGAACAGGGCAACATCATACTGGGCGCTTTTCTGAACGCCCTTTCGGTGATAACCGGCTGGGTGCTGCCCACGACTGCCCCGGCCGTGGCGAGGGACATGCTCGGCTCGATTATGGATCTGGCGGCGTCGATGTTCGGCGTCATCGGCGAATCGGCGCTGCTAGTCAGGACAAACCTCACCGTGAAGGGCTTGGACAAGGAGCTGGGCGGCACTCTCATCATGATACCCGACCCAGGGTCGCTAGAGGCGCTGCTCTCGAAACTGGGGGTGCTTTGACGTTGCCGCAGCCAGTTCATGTAGGGATGGCCGATTTGGTGGTCTCGAAGCACCCCGCGCATCTCGTGACGCTGGGGCTGGGTTCATGCATCGGCCTCGTGATTTACGACCAGCTCTCCAAAACTGTCGGGATGGTGCATATCATGCTGCCGGACAGCAGGGAGGCCAAGGACATCCCCAAACCGGGAAAATTCGCCGACACGGCAGTCCCCCTTCTCGTTGGCGAGCTGATAAGGCTGGGGGTGAACAGGTCTCAGTTGCGGGCGAAGATGGCTGGCGGCGCCCAGATGTTTTCTATGCCTGGAAAGACCAGCGCGATTTTCGCGGTGGGCGCTCGCAACGTGGAGGCCACGCTCAAGATGCTGGCAACGGAGAACGTGCGCCTCGTGGCCCAGGATACGGGCGGCAGCAAGGGGCGCAGCGTCGAGTTCGACTCCGATACGATGAAATTTACCGTGAAGACGCTTGGGTCAGGCACCAAGGAGCTTTAGACGGGGATCGGGCGAAGCCTTTTCGAATGGGGGGTAGCTTTGTGGAGCTGGAGAATGACAAACTGTGGGAAGCATATATACGCTCTCCGGAACCACGTCTGAAAGATGAGATAGTGAAACGTTTCCTCCCTCTCGTGCGTTACGTCGCGTCCAGAATGTCCGTCAAGTTCCCTTCAGGCCTTGATTTTGAGGATATCCTGAGCTTCGGGGCGCTGGGGTTGCTGGACGCCATCGAGCGCTTCGAGCCGGATCGCGGTTTTTGCTTCCAGACGTTCGCCGTACCCAGGATAAGGGGCGCGATACTGGATGAGCTCCGCCGCTTCGACTGGATTTCAAGGAGCGGCAGAGAGAAGCTGCAAAAATTCGAGCGTACGCTCGAAAACGTGGCGAAAACCCGCGGCAACGCCGACGACGCGTCGCTCATGAAGGCAATGGACATGGACGAAAAGTCATATAAGGACCTGCTCGAAATAGCGAGCCGATCCTACGTCGTTTCATTGGACGACGTCCTTGCGCTCGGAGACGGCGACATGCAGCGCGAGGACACGCTGGAGGACGAGCGGCCAGGCGCGCTAGACCTACTGGAGCAGGCTGAGGAGGCCGAACAGGTCGTGGACGCGCTGAAACGCCTCCCGGAGAGGGAGCGGCTGTTGCTGTCGCTCTACTATTACGATGGGCTGACTTTGAAGGAGATAGGGCAGGTCCTGGGAGTGACGGAGTCGCGGGTGTCGCAATTGCACGGCAGGGCGCTTTCGCTCTTGAGGGCGGATCTGAAGGCGCTGGCTTGCGGATAAAAGGGAAGGCTGATATATCACCATGGACTGAGGGGCGATGATTTAAGCCCTTGCTTCAGTGCCTTGAACAGCTAAATCCGGCATAAATAAATTAACCGGCGTTTTCTAAAATTTTAGGCTCGAAGAAAGAAGGGCGCGGCATGGATCAAAATCCAGAGAAAAACGAAGAATCGCGCGAATCGAAAGAGGCGATATTCCGCATTAAGATAGCGGAGGACGCTCTCTCGTGCGAGATGCTCTATATCCCTCCGGAGGGCGGCGCACTCATCCCGACGATCGAGCGCGTGAAGGGCGAGATGAATTCCAAGGGCGTCGTCTTCGGCCATGACGAGGAAGCGATAAAGCACATGATCGAAGCCCCTGTCGTAAGGCAGTGGGTGGTCACAGCCAAGGGCGAGCCGCCTGAGAACGGCAAGGACGCGAAGATAGATTACAAGGTCGATCTCAACATACTGAAGCCCAAGGCAGTGGGCGACAAGGTCGACATGAAGGAATTGGGCGCCGTGATCAACGTCAGGAAGGGCCAGCTCATAGCGGAAAAGATCCCCGCCTTCAAGGGCAAAGAAGGCACAAGCGTCCTGGGCAGGAAGATAAACGTGTACATGGGGAAAGACAAGAACATGCCGGCCGGCAAGGGTACGCTCCTCTCCGAGGATAAGATGCAGCTCTTCGCGGACTGTGACGGGAATTTGTACATAAAAGACCAGAAGCTCGCCGTCAACCCCACGTTCGAGGTAAAGGGCGACGTGGACTACAGCGTCGGGAACATTGATTTCATCGGCCCGGTGATGGTGACGGGCAGCGTCCGGGACGGATTCGAGGTGGCGTCCGGGAACGAGCTCCACATAAACGGCGTCGTCGAGGGCGCTACGCTCTTGTCCGAGGAGGACATGGTGATAAGGACCGGCGTCCGCGGCAACGGGAAGGCGAAGCTCGAATCGAAGGGCGGCAACGTGATAATCAACTACATCGACCAGGCTTTCGTGCGCGCCGGGCGCAGCGTGAAGGTAGCGGACGTGATCCTGAACAGCGACGTGGGCGCGAGGTTCGACGTCGTGGTCGGCGGGGGGAAGAAGGGGCAGATCGTCGGGGGGAAGGTCGTCGCGGGGAGCGAGGTCGTCTGCGAGATACTGGGCAGCGAGATGGAGCCGAAGACCGACATAACCGTAGGACAGCTCCCGGAGATCATAGAGGAGCGCAGGCAGATTCAGGAGAGCCTGAAACAGTACAGCGATCAGATAGAGAAGATAGACGCCAACATTGATTTTCTGAAGGATCTCCAGAAAACAGGCGACCTCAAGCCCGACAAGCAGGCGCTTTTAGCCAAAATAACAAAGGTAAAGTTCCAGCTCAAGGCACAGTACGGCAACCTGCGCGACCGCATGGAGCAACTGGAGAAGGACGCGGACGAGAGCCGGCTGGACGGCTGCGTGCGCGTGAAGAACATCTGTTACCCGGGGGTGCTGATCACCATAAGGGGCATCCGATACATAGTCAAGGAGAAGCTGCGGTTTGTAAAGTTCGTGTATGACGACGGGGAGATAAAGATAAGATCATTCGAATGACGGCTGAACGGTGCCGTCCCCCGGGTTTGACGCTTTGCCGCTCCGTCACGGGGCCATGCGGAACCGCTGGTTTTGAAAGGAGGCGTTCTTCGTGTTGAGGCCGATAGATTCCAACCTCTCGATCCTAAACAGCGAGCAGAGGGCGAATCAGATAAAGGATCCGAGCGCGCATCACGTTCAGACCCTCCAGCAGGACGAAGTATCGAAGAGGATAGAACACGAGAAGCAGTCCGTGCTGCCGACAGACAAATCGGACGAGGACGTTAAGGTCAAAAACCGCAGGGACGATAGAAGGAAGGAAGAGGGGCGGGGCAGGAAAAAACGAAACCCCTCGCCAGAGTCTGACGCGCCCGACGACGGCAAGGGAGCGAAAGCCGCCCATACGGGCGGGCTGGATTTTTTGGCGTGAATTACAGAAAGCAGCGGAGATGATGGGAAGTGGCGGAGAAAAAGCTCCTTTTGGGGTATCTGACGATAGAGACGAGGGAAAATTTTTTCAGGGGGGCCGCCCTCGTCACCGACGCGCGGGGCATACCGCTCGACTTCCGGTACACGGAGCCGGTCAGGCCTACTAAGCTGGAGCGCATACTATACGGAGGCGCCCTCGACATATACCTGCGCGAGGAAGTGATCATGGGGAACCTCCTTGGCGCGGTGGAGGTGAGCCCGTCGCTGTGGCTGGTCGACAGCGCCGAGCTAATACGGCCGGCGCAGAAGCTCACAAAGCTCCAGGCGGTCGCCATGGAAACGACCCAGCGTTCGCCGCTGGAGGCGGGCGGGAAATACGAGCCGACCGCGGAGGAGGGGGTATTCATATTTCAGGCGGACAACATAAGCGCCCCGCTCAGGCTGTCCGTATCGCAGGAGAACGTTTCCAAGATGGCTCAGACCGCCGAGTCCCTCGCCGCCGCGGCTCAGGACATGGAGCTGATGGAGCCCTTTACCCGCATCGCCAAGGCTTTCGAGGCGGTGTCAGAGTCAGAGTCCTGACAGCCCGGGCCCATGCCTGACATCTTCTCCGAGATAGGCAGGAAGCTATCGCGCTTGTTCCTGGGCCGTATCGTGGTGCGCGGCTTCGGTGAGATGCGCAGGGTGGAACAGGCCAGGATAATGACGCACTTTCACGCGGTCATGATAAACCCCATGAGGGCGGAGCCCAGGGTCCGCTCGGCGCTCTTCGTCAAGTGGAAGAGTTCGAAGGCCGTGAGCGCCGGCAGCCTCCTCGGAAGCCCGCGACGGAAAGGGTTCAAGGTCAGGTCCGTGAGCCTGGCGATGATCTCCCGCAAGAAAAACATCCTCCGGCACAGGTTCAACATAAGCGGCAGGGCGGCGGCGCGGCAGGGCATCAGGAGGATCGCCCGCGCTCCCCTCACCAGGAAGAACAGGCTGTATTTCGTCAAATCCCTCCCAAAATTTGAGCGCGCCACGGTGCTAGCCCTCTACTCTCCGATTTTTCATGAAAAAGTTGTAAAAAGCGCGCTGGATAAGGGTAGCGGAAACCTGCTTTTTTGGTATGATAATGACCGCAGGAAAGCAGGGGAGAGGTTTCACTTGCTGCTGTTGCGGGTGTTTGGGGGGGGGACGCCGTTAAAGTGGGTCTGGCTGCCGGTCAATAAGAAGAATTAAGGGGGGCTGATTTATCTCTGGCGGCCTGTCGCCTGTGCGCAAAACGCCCAGACGGCGTTTCAGGACGTTCAGCTTGTGTTCCCTAAAGGTCGTGCGCGCTCGTTCTCATCATTTTTGTGTTTTTCATTTAAAAACTAACTGGAGGTATGAAGTACCAATGGCAGAAGAAAAGGCGGCGGCGCCCGTCGTAGGGGTGGGCGACGTTCTCACAGGGACAGTGGAGCATATCGCCCCGTATGGTGCCTTTATAAGGCTGGAGGGCGGACAGAAAGCGATGATTCACATATCGGAGCTGTCCTATAACTTCGTCAAGAAAGTGGAGGACGTCCTGGCCCCGTCCCAGGAAATAACGGCGAAGGTCATCAAAATCGACGAAAAGGGGCGGATCGACCTTTCGATAAAGGCCTTGCAGGTAAAGGAGCAGAGGCCGGTCCGCAGGGAAGAGGACTTCGAAAAGAAGCTGACTTCCTTCATGAAGCAGAGCGACGAAAAAATCGCCGATCTGAACAACAAGGTGAAGGACTCCAGGGGAGGCAAGAGGCGGCCGGGCAAAAAGTGAGGGGCGTGGCGTGCCGCTGTAAATGGGGTTTTCCGCAGGTCCTTATCTGCCGGCCCCTGCGGCGCATGAAGCCATTCCCGACTTCTTTCTGGCTCGTCTGCCCTTTCCTCCTCCGCACCCTTGGAAAAATCGAGTCCGACGGGGGCGTCGCGGAGATGAGGGAAAAATCGTTCGGGTCGGCAGACGAGTGGAGGGAATATCACCTGCTTCACGCATTGATAAGGCTTTCGATGCTAGGCGGCGCGCAGAGGGCGTACCTGCGGAACAGGAGGAGGCCGCTTTACCGCGCGATCTGCGCGCGGGGGGCAGGCGGCGCCGCTTACTCCGCAGATCCGATAGCTGTAAAGTGTCTGCACCTTCAGGCGGCTTCTTACATGGCGCTCGGGCATCACCCGATGTCCGGCTGGCTGTCAAGCAGGGTTTCCGAGTGGGAATGCGATGCCGCGCACTGCCGCGGCGTTTCGTGAACGGGGGAGGGGTGGCCTTGAAGTATGAATTGATCGTTGTCGCTAGTGTCCTGTTCCTTATGTTTTTTGGCGTCCAGCGCCCTTGCGCGGCATCTGACGGCGCGGACGACGGCGTGTTCAGGTCGAAAGTCGGAGAAATCGACGTATTCACGCTCCCTGAGAGGCAATCCGAGGGCGACGCGTCCATTTTAATCGGCGCCTCGTCGCAGGATGTCAAAAAATACGTCCCGACCGGCGGTTACGCCACCGCCGTGAACGCCTTCGCCGTGAAGACCCCCGGCGGAGTGATTTTGATAGACACAGGCTTTGGGCAGAAGCTCGACGCGAACCTCCGCGTCGCCGGGTTCGGGCCGGAGGAGATCAGTGCCGTCCTGATAACGCACAGCCACGGCGACCATATCGGGGGGCTGCTGAAAAACGGATCGCCCGCGTTCCCGAACGCCAAGGTCTATGTCTCATCCCCCGAGTTCGGCTGGTCCACGCAGGTCAGGCGCAGCCTCTCGGGCTACGAGGGCCGGGTCGTCAGGTTTACGCCCGGAAGCCTGGCGGAACCGGGCGACGAACTCGTGAAGGGCATACGGGCCATAGCCGCCTTCGGTCATACCCCTGGTCACACGCTCTTTATGTTAGAATCGGCCGGCGAGCGGCTGCTCGTGTGGGGCGACCTTACGCACGCAATGGCTATCCAGATGCCCCGCCCGGACGTCTCCGTCACATACGACTCCGACCCTGCCATGGCAGCGGCTGTCAGGAAAGAAGTGCTGGAGTTCGCCATGAAGTCGGGGGTCCCGATCGCGGGGATGCACATACCGTACCCGGGCGTCGGAAAAATCAAACGGGACCCTGACGCGTTGGGCAGCTACGAATTTGCGCCGAGCGGCATGTGAGGCGATGCCCCTCGCAGGGGGCAGATCCATCTCCTTCGGCAGGACTTTGGTCATGGGGATCTTAAACATGACCGGGGATTCTTTTTTCGCGCCTAGCAGGCTGCCGTCCGCCCGTGACGCGTTGGAGAGGGCATGTGCCATGGTCCGCGACGGGGCCGACATCATAGATATCGGCGCGGAGTCCACCAGGCCCGGCTCGCGGACGGTGCCGGAAGATGACGAGATCGCGGCGGTCGTTCCGGCGATCAGCGCGATCAGGGGCGAGCTGCCGCAGATCCCCATATCGGTCGACACGAGAAGGGCCAAGACCGCCCGGCTGTCGATAGAGGCCGGGGCGGACATCATAAACGACGTATCCGGCCTCGACCTGCCCGGCGAGTCCGATGAGATGACAAGGCTCATATCCGGCTCAGGAGCGCCCTATGTGCTGACTCACACCAAGGGAACCCCCGACATAATGCAGCAAGACGTACAGTACGAGGATTTTTGGGCGGAACTCATGGATTTTTTCGGGAAAAAAATCGAATCGCTGTCCCGGGCCGGCGCGTCGACGGACAGGGTAATACTGGATCCCGGCGTCGGGTTTGGAAAGAGGCGGAGTGACAACGTCGAGATAGTCGCCAACGCGGGCGAATTGAGGAAACTGGGCTTCCCTGTTTTAATCGGCGCGTCCCGCAAGGGTTTCATCGGCAGGATCCTCCAGCTTGCGGGGCTGGAGTCACAGGCGTCGCCCGAAGACTGCCTCGAAGGGACGCTTGCCGTCACGGCGCTCTGCGCCGCAGAGGGCATCGAGATAGTGAGAGTACACGACGTGAAGGAGAACAGGCGCGCCGTGGAGACGGCGGACGCGATAAGGAGGGCCAGGCACCGTGGCGGCTGAGGCTGCCCTCTCCCTAGGCTCGAATGTCGGGGACAGCCTCGCGGCGCTCCGACGCGCAGTTCAACTGATATCGGAGAGGATAGGGGCCGTGACTTCAAAGAGCGGGGTTTACGAGACAGCCCCGTGGGGCATGGCGGATCAGCCTAATTTCCTGAATGTCTGCGTCATAGCCGCGACCGATCTCACCCCGCTCGGACTCCTGGACACGGCAAAGGCGATAGAGCGCGAGACGGGCAGGGTGGAGAGGGCACGGTGGGGGCCGCGCGAGATCGACATAGACATTATCTTTTACGATGACCTAGTTTTGAATGACCAGCGGCTGAAAATCCCGCATCCTCTCATGGAGATGAGAGGCTTTGTCATGATCCCCCTCCTGGAAATTGCCCCTGGATGGAAGCACCCGGCATATGGCTGGACAGTCGCCGAGTTTGTGCGCGGCATGGACGCGGACGGCGTCGTTGCGGCACGGCTTGAATAATCGTGCGGGATGTGGTACATTTTTGGTGTCATTACAAAAAAGACATAATTCTTTGGGGAGGCGTGCGGACATGCTGTGGAGCAAATCGCTCGAAACGGGCATAGCCAAGATAGACGAACAGCACAAGGAGCTGTTCAAAAGGGTCGATGCCCTGATGGACTCCGGGAACAAGGACAGGTTCAAGGAGACCCTCGATTTCCTGGGGGATTATGTCGTCAGCCATTTCAACGACGAATATAAAATGCAGGTCGAATCGAAATACCCGAAAGCCGCCATCCACAAAAAGTATCATGACAGCTACGTGGCCGAGTTCCGCAAGCTCAAGGAGCAATTCCTGAAAGAGGGGCATACGCTGGCTACGTCGCAAGCGATAAACAAAAACGTGATAGGCTGGCTGAAGGACCACATACTGGTCCACGACAAGGAGTTCGCGACGTTTTACAAGAGCAAATGAGCATGGATACGGCCTTGCCCGCGAACGCCGCCTGACTCGTGCGTCAATGGCGTGTCTGGCGGCGCATAAACGCTGCCGTTAAAGTCTTTTGACTTCAGGCCCAGATTTCTAATCAGCGTCAGTTGCCTATAGCGATATTGTACCCCCACGAAAGGAGCGCCATCAGGGCGGATATGGCTATCGCCGGCTTCGAAGTCAGCGCGGAACGCAAACCCTCCAGCTGGCGCCCCTCAAAAAAACGATCAGCCGCATAGCAGAGAAGCGCCAGCGCGCCACACAAAAGGAGCGGCGTCACGAGTATGTTCATCCTTGCCGCCTCGGCAAAACGCAGACGCGCCAAAAGCAGGAAGGCGCGGGTCAGGCCGCATCCCGGGCATGGGAAGCCGAGCGCCAGCTTCCAAAGGCAGAGCGTGGGCAGGGAAAATAGCGCGACCGCGAAAAGACACGCGCCGAACGCGACGAAAAAATAGCCCTCGCGACCCCTTGGGAGCCAACGGTCCTGGATCATGCGCGCCTGCCCTGCACGCTAAAGCATCATCATAATGGAATTGAAGTTGATCTCCCTCGTCGTACCCTGGATAAGGAACCAGTCGATGACAGTCCAGATGCCGCA
>JAISFV010000166.1 GCA_031263445.1 Synergistaceae bacterium
TCGCGCACCCTGCGGAGGAGCCGCAGCGCCACCCTCGGCGTGCCGCGCGCGCGAACCCCGATCTCCGCAGCGGCCTCGCGGACGATGTCAGACGCTATCACGCCGGCACCGCGCAACACGATCTCAGTCAGCTCGCCCGGCGTGTAAAGGTGGAGCTGCTCGACTATCCCAAAGCGCGCGCGCAACGGCGACGTCAAAAGCCCGAGCCTCGTCGTGGCGCCGATGAGCGTGAAACGCGGCAACTGGAGGCGTATGCTCCGGGCAAGCGGCCCTTTGCCCACTATTATGGAGAGGCAGAAATCCTCCATCGCAGGGTACAGTATCTCCTCGATGTTGGCAGACATCCTGTGTATTTCGTCGATGAACAGCACGTCGTTCGCCTTGACGTTGGAGAGGATCGCGGCCAAGTCGCCGGCGCGTTCGAGCGCCGGCCCGGACGTGACTCTCAGGTCGCCGCCCATCTCTTTCGCTATTATCCCTGCAAGGGTGGTCTTCCCCAGCCCCGGCGGCCCGTAAAAAAGCGTGTGGTCGAGCGGTTCGCCCCTCTCCCGGGACGCGCTGACGAAGATGGAGAGCTTGTCCTTGAGCGAGTCCTGCCCGATGAACTCCTGCAGTGCCTGCGGCCTCAGAGAAAGCGGCTCGTCCTCCTGGTCACGTCTCAAAACCTCGAACGGCTTGCCATCTTCGCTCATCTAACGCCCGTCCTTTGCAGCTTCGTGAGGGCCGACTTCATCAACTCCTCTTCCGTCCATTCTCGGTCAGGGGATTCGGCCTTGCTCGACGATATGGAACGGAGCGCCTCGCCATGGGAAAAGCCTAGGCCGACGAGGCCTAAAGCGACACCTGACTCCAGCGAGCCCTTGACGCCCGCTGCCTGCCCCACGCCGGGATCGCTCAAAATTGAGCCGAATTTCTTTTGCGCCTTGGACTTCAGCTCGAAGCATATCCTCTCCGCGCGCTTCGGCCCCAAGCCAGGGACGGCAAGCCGCGACGAGTCCTCCGCGATGATCGCCTGGACTATCGCGGTGGCGTCCAGATGGCGCAAGAGCGCGATGGAAAGTTTGCCCCCCATCGTCTTTACCTGAGTCAGCTCGATGAAAAGCGCCCGCTCGTCCATGTCGGAGAACCCGAAGAGCGTCATCCCTGAGTCGGCTACCTGCAGGTATGCGGCGCAGGTCAGAGGCTCGCCCTCGGACGCCCTGCCCAGAAGGCTGCCGGAAGCGAAGACCTCCAGCCCGAACCCCGAGACGTCGAGCGTCACGCACTCGTCGCCCACTGCTGTCACGATCCCTGAAAGCGAGCGTATCACTGCACAATTACCCTGCCCGGGCAGTCGTAGACGGCAAGCGAAAGCCCGGTGATCGCTATGGCGAGCGCGTCCGCAGCGTCATCCGGGCGCGGGGTCTCGTCCAGTCCCAGCAAGCAGCGGACCATGCCCTGCACCTGCTGCTTCTCGGCCGCGCCGTTCCCGCAGACCGCGAGCTTCACCTCGGACGGCTTCGGCTCGTAAGGCACCCGTCCGACCAGCGACGCAGCGAGCAGCACGACGCCCCTGGCCTGGAACACCATCTCGGCGGTCGTCCTGTTGCGCCCGAAGAAGAGCCTTTCTACGGCAATGACGTCCGGCTTGTGCTCTTCGATCTTGCGCGAGACCGCAGAGTATATCTCACAGAGCCGCCCGCAAAGCGGCAGCCCCGGGTCTGTGGCGACCGCGCCGTAGTCGATAGCCTTCATCCTGTCGCCGGCCTGGCTCACCACGCCGTAACCGAGAAGCCCTACGCCAGGGTCAATGCCTAAGCAGATCACGCAAACACGCGCTCAGTCGAGCTGCGACAGGATCTCGTCAGGGATCTCGAAGTTAGAGTAGACGTTCTGGACGTCATCGTGCTCCTCGAAGCGATCTATCATCGCCAAGAGCTTCGCAGCATCCCCCTTCGTCTTTACCACGACGGTCGTCTTTGGCTCCATGCTCGCCTCCGCACCCTCCACGATATAGCCTGCGTCCCTGATGGCGGCGGCGACTGAGGAGAGCGCTGACTGGTCGCAGATTATCTCGAACCCGTCCTCTTCCTGTGTCATGTCGTCAGCCCCGGCGTCTATGGCGACGCCCAGGAGCGTATCCTCGTCGATGCCGCTGCCCGTGACGGTCACGACGCCGCGCCGCTCGAAGTTCCACGCGACGCAGCCGAGTTCGCCGATGGCCCCGCCGACCTTCGCGAAGAGCGAACGGATCTCAGGCGCCGTGCGGTTGCGGTTGTCCGTCGAGGTCTCCACCATGACCGCGACGCCCCCAGGGCCGTAGCCCTCGTAAGTGATGTCCTCGTATGTGACGCCTTCGAGGTTCCCCGCCCCGCGCTTTATCGCGCGCTCAATGTTGTCCATCGGCACGTTGCCCTCGCGGGCCCTGTCAATCGCGACCTTGAGCTGAAAGTTCGCGTTGGGATCTCCCCCGCCGGCCTTAGCGGCCGCGATGATATTCTTCGTGAGCCGCTGGTAAGCGACCCCCTTCTTGGCATCCTGTGCGGCCTTGCGATGCTTTATGTTCGCCCACTTCGAGTGTCCGGACATCCACCAATCACCCCTCGATAAAATTCTCCCCCGGCATATCCGCCGCTTTAAGCCAGAACAATCCTCAGAAGTTTACCACGCGATATTTTATCACGCCATAGATTGAGTATATAATTTTATCAAAGAGGTGGCCTGGATGAGTCGTTCCGGCACATATGCCGTTGAGGGCGCGATGTCGCCCGGCCTGGATAGGGGGGCGTGTCACGCGTGAAGGCGCTCATTTTTGACGGCTACGTGGACGAACCGGCGTGCTTCGGCGTCCCGCCGTATGTTTCGCCCTACGTGAGGTATTGCGCGGGTGTCCTTGCCTGGCACGGGTTCGAGACGAATTACGTCACATGCGACTATTGGAGGTCCAACCGCGGGGAGTCGGACGAATTAATAGCTATGTCTGATATAGTCGTCGTCATCATGGGCCTCACCGTGCCAGGGAGATACCGGGGCGGCTCGCCGCTCACGCTGCGCGAGGTAGAGAGCATAGCGGGCGCTAAAAGGAAGGGGACGCTGATCCTAGGAGGCCCCATACGCAGCGGTTACGCGCTGCGCGGCGGCGTCCACGCAAAAAAAATCGCCCCCTGCGGCGTGGACCATATCGCGCTGGGCGACATAGAAGCGTCGCTCGACCTGTTCTGCGGCTCAGGCGAGTGGGACGGCAAGGAGACCCGCTCATGGCGGCGATTGGAGGAGATAGCACCGCTCGGGGCGCAGGTCATGGCAAAACACCCGTCGTTCCCGGACGTCATAGCCGAGATGGAGCTGTCGCGGGGATGCGACAGGCCAGGCGTAAGGTGTTCCTTCTGCACCGAAGGGGCCGGAGGCAGTTACGAGGAGAGGGGGCTCGCCGGCATCGCCGCAGAAGCAGCGGCGCTGGACGCCGCCGGGGTGAGGGCTTTCCGGCTGGGGAAATGCTCCAACATACTCTCCTGGGGCGGGGACGCCCTGTCGTCCGGCATACGCCCGAACGGCACGAGGATGAACGGGCTATATGCGTCTATAAGGGCGGCCGCGCCGCATCTGAGCGTCCTCCACACGGACAACTGCAACCCTCTAACCATCGTGGCGTTCCCCGACGAGTCGCTGTCGTGCCTCGAGGCCATAGCGCGCCACAACACCGAGGGCGACGGCCTCTCGCTCGGGCTGGAGAGCCTGGATCCTGCGGTGATATCGGCAAACAATCTCAAGGTGACGGAGGCGGAGGCGCTCATGGCCATCCGGCTCATCAACGAGGCCGGCAACGTCCGGCATACGCCAGACTCGCTGCCAAGACTGCTGCCAGGACTCAACTTTCTCTTTGGGCTGGCGGGCGAGTCTCGCACCGGCCTTGACATAAACAGGCGATTTCTGCTGGGGCTGCTGGACTCAGGGCTGGCGGTCCGCAGGATAAACATCAGGCGCGCGATCGTATTTCCAGGCACCGCCCTTGAGAGGGCGGCGGCCAAGAACCCGCCGCGCTTGAAGGAGAGGGATTACAGGCGCTGGAAAGAGTGGGTGCGTAAAGAGGTGGATCCGGTGATGCTCGGGCGAGTCGCGCCGGACGGCACGACTCTGAAGGACGTGATAGCCGAGGAGCGGGTCGGAGCGGTGATGTTCGGTAGGGCGCTGGGCAGCTACCCGCCGCTTGTGGGGATAGTCTCGAAGAGCGTCCTGGCAGGCGACAAGCTGGACGTCCTGGTGACGGGGCGCGGCGGGAGATCCCTCACGGCGGTCAAGCGGCTTGACCCGGACAGATGCGGGAGGGAAGAGCTGGAGGCGCTGCCCGGTATAGGGAGCGCGAGGGCGGAGTTTTTCATCTCGCGCAGACCTTACGGGGACAGGGACTCAAAAGGACGCCTCATGGGCGTGAAGAAAACGCTCGACGAAATGGACTGCCCAGGGATGGCCGACAGGCTGCTGCGCTATTTCTCCTGACGCGGCGTCAGCCGTTCGCGCGGACAAACGTCAGCGGGCTGTTTTTTCGATGTCGTGGTAGAACCTGAAGTTGTTGCGCCCGCTTATCTTGACTTGGTACATGGCCTCGGTCGCGTTCGGGAGGAGCGTCTTCTCGTCATCTCCGTCCTGAGGGTATATGCTGATGCCAATGCTCGCGGTCACTGCCGCTTCCTGCCCCATGACCCGGTATACGACCCCGACGGACGAACAGATTCGCCGCGAGATCTCGGATACGACGGATACCACGTCCGTGCCGACAATGTCAGACAGCAGTACCGCGAACTCATCCTCGCCGATGCGCGAGACCGTGTCCGTGTCGCGCACCTCCGCGACAAGCCGGCGGCCTACCTTGGCCAGCAGTTCGTCTCCCGCGATGTACCCGAACACGTCGTTGATCTTTTTGAACCGGTCGAGATCCACCACGAGGACGGCGCAACCAGTGCCGTTGCGCCTCGACCTCGCTACCGCCATCTTCAGGTTGCCGGAGAAGACCGTCCGGTTCGAAAGGCCGGTGAGCGGGTCGTGGGTGGCCCGTTCATATAACAGGTTCTGCATATCCATAAAGTCGGAGATGTCCTGCAAAACGGCTACGCTGGCTATCACGAGGCCGGAACGCCCGTACACCGGGAACGCCGTGAACGATATCCACTCCTCCGCGCCGGTCTCGTGCGACTTTACCATCACGCTCACGGTGTTCCGCCTTCTCTCCCACAGCGCGACGTAAAGCGGGTCGAGGTTCTCGGTGAGCGGGCGGCCGTCACGTGCGCGCATATCCTTACGCTGCCGGATCTTGGCCCACGTCATGCCGTAATCGCCGCTCCGGTCGTACTCCAGCAGTTGTTCGGTCGCTCTGTTTATGAACAGTACCTTGTCAGTGGGCGAGATGACGACCACCCCCACCGGTGCCTCGTCGAGCATCACGGAGAGTATGCCCAGAAAGTCGTCCAGCCTTTCGGCCGTGGCGTCGTCCATATTCGATAGGAAACCCTCGAAAAGGCCCCTCAACTCGTTGTCTCGCAATAAAAAGTCAGAAACGTAATCCGGTATCATCATTTGAAAGACCCCTTCCGCCGCATCGCGAAACATGTCTTCCGTATAATATTTTCCCGCGCAGATCCTTATGTAATATTACAACAGCAAAACCGCAGAGGCAAGGGAAAATATCTAAAAATAATAGGTAGAACGGCCTATCTTCAAGAAACACCAAGGAAGCGCCAGTTAACTTTCTTAAACG
Source organism: Synergistaceae bacterium (assembly GCA_031263445.1). GTDB lineage: Bacteria > Synergistota > Synergistia > Synergistales > Synergistaceae > JAIRNC01. The sequence continues at coordinate 5,732 of JAISFV010000166.1, forward strand.
TGCGTTTCGCGCTTATTTGCCGGTAATGCAAGAAATTGCCGAGTGAACAACCGGAAGCGTACATCAGGTATGCCGATGATTGCGGGCGTGCTTCCTGAACATATAGCCGTTTTATTCGCCGACGGCGGACGCCGGCTTCCTCACGCGAAGAGCATGCCGTACAGCCCGGCCCTCCTGTCTCGCTCCAATGGGAGCTGTTTTCGGCACTTGAACACCTCTCCTATTTCTAGCCGGGCGGTCAGGATACCCTCGCCCTCCCCGATCATGCCTGTGATATCCCCCTGCGGGGATACGGCCACGCTCCCTCCGAAGCCCGCCTCGTGCATCAATCCGCCGGACGCCGCGTTGCAGCCGACGACGTAAGCCTGAGAGGACGCCGCTGCCGCGCAGAGCAGCGTGCCCCACGCGCCGCGCTCCTCCCTAGGCCATGCGGACGGGATAAAAAACACCAGCCCGCCGGCCAGCCCGGCGCAGCGAGCATACTCAGGGAAGCGGATGTCGTATGAGACCAAGACTGCGCAGTCGATGCCCCGGAGGCTGAAAATCAGGGGCTTGTCCCCCGCCGCGAAGCGCTTGTCCTCCCCGCCAGGCGAAAAGAGGTGCGCCTTGTCGTAAAACGCGCACGGAGTCCCGGCGTCGTCCACGACCCACGCCCTGTTGGCGGGCCGGTCCCGGGAAGGCCAGGGGACCGTCCCTGCCACGGCGTAGACGCCTCGGTCACGGCAGATCCGACAGACTGCCTCAAGCGCCGAGGCTGCCTCACCTGCCCCGCACATCCCTGTCCAGAGCTCGGGCAGGAGGAAAATATCAGTGGCCGCGTCCATGCCCTCCGCCATCGCGCAAAGTTTCCGGATGTTTTGGGACACGTCCGGCGCCTGGGCCATCTGAACGGACGAAACGGTCAGGGCCTTTGCGCCGTAGACAGGCACTGTCAG
>JAISFV010000019.1 GCA_031263445.1 Synergistaceae bacterium
GCGGCGCTGGACGCGATAGAGCTGCGCAAGAAGATAGGGTACGTCCTGCAGTCCGCCGCGCTCTTCCCGCACATGACCGTGGCCGGGAACATCGCGGCGGTGCCTGAGATACTAGGGTGGGGCGCGGAGCGGACGCGGGCCCGCACCGCCGAGTTGCTGGAGCTTATGGGGCTGCCGGGCGATTTTGCCCTGAAGTACCCCTCGCAGTTGTCAGGCGGCCAGCAGCAGAGGGTCGGCATCGCCCGCGCAGTGGCCGGCTCACCCAGGGTGCTGCTCATGGACGAGCCGTTCGGCGCGCTCGACGCCATAACGCGCGCGCGGCTGCAGGACGACCTGCTCAGTATGCAGCGCGCCGACCGCTCCACCATACTGTTCGTGACGCACGACCTTGACGAGGCCTTCCGGCTGGGCGACGCGGTTGCCGTAATGAACGAGGGCAGACTGGTCCAGTACGGGCCACCAGCGGAGCTTATAAGATCCCCCGCCTCCGATTACGTGGAGAGGCTATTGGGGTTCCTCAGCGTCGAGGCCATCGAGCGGGCGGAGGGGCGCGGGCACGGCGGGCTCCGCGCAAGGGCCGGAGGGGATGCCGTTTCATGATCGCGTATCTGGTCAACTACTACGCCAACATGCTGCGCGCGCTGTACGGACACGCCGAGATCCTGTCCCTGACGCTTTTGTCCGCGATCCCGATAAGCGCGGCTGTGACCTTTTTGATCTACAGGCACCGAGTGCTGGCTGTACCCGTGCTTGTCACGCTCGAGGTCTTCTACGCCACGCCGTCGCTCGCTTTTTTCGCGTTATTGATCCCCTTCACGGGGCTGGGGACAAAAACAGCCGTCGTCGTGCTTGTCTGTTACTCCCTTTTCTTTCTCGTCAGAAATTTTCTGGGCGGGCTCGATGACATAGACCCGCTCATCAAGGAGGCCGGGGTGGCGATGGGCTATTCCCCGCTGGAGCTTTTCAGGGCGGTCGAGCTGCCGCTGGCCATGCCGGCTTTCGTAGCGGGCGTCAGGATGGCCTCCGTATCCACGATAGGCATAGCCTGCATAGCATACGCGATCGGCGCGGGCGGCATAGGGACGATACTCTTCGAGGGAATGAGGCAGCTCCTGTACGTCAAGATAGTCTGGGGGGCGATACTGGCCATCTTGCTTTCGACAGCCGTGAACAACGCGCTGCTCGCGCTCGAACGGCACTTCGCCCGCCGAGCCGACCCTGGGAGGGCGTGACGCTGATATGATCGGAGGGTTTGACGTGTTTGAAGGATTCCGCGCTATAGAATTTCCAGGCGGGCCCGAAGACGCCGGGCTGGGGCGGCTGTATCGGGACGCGAACGAGATCATAGTCAGCTCCATAACGGCCAACATGCCGGAGGAGGCGGTCAAAAACGCGCTCGCGGGGCGTAATTTCCAGCGGAAAGCCTGCCTCATAGCCATCGGGAAGGCCGCGTGGAGCATGGCGCGCGCGGCTTTTGACGGGCTTGGCGGGCGCGTCGGAAGCGGCATCGTGATCACCAAGTACGGACATTCGGGCGGCCCAATCGGAGACTTCGAGATATTCGAGGCAGGACACCCGATAACGGACGAGAATTCCGTCGCCGCCACGGAAAGAGCAATCGGGCTGGCCTCCGGCCTCGGCGAGTCTGACGAGCTGATATTCCTCGTCTCCGGAGGCGGGTCGGCGCTCTTTGAAAAGCCGCTGCCAGGAGTCACGCTCGGCGATATAGCGCGCCTGTCCGCGAAACTATTGGAGAGCGGCGCGGACATCTCGGAAGTCAACACGGTCAGGAAACGGCTCTCCGCCGTGAAGGCAGGGAGGTTCGCCGAAATTTGCGGGCTGGCCCGCGTGTTCTCGGTCGTCCTCTCGGACGTGATCGGAGACCGCCTCGACATAATCGCCTCCGGACCCGCCGCCCCGGATCTCACGACCGCGCGGGACGCGTGGGGCGTCGTCGAGCGATACGGGATCCCTGTCCCGGAAGCCATCGGCAAGTGCCTGGATCTGGCGACGCCCAAAGAGACGCCGAACGTGACGAGCGTCGTGACGGGGAGCGTCCGCACGCTCTGCGGGGCGGCGGAGGGCGCAGCGCGGTCGCTTGGCTACGAGCCGTTCGTCCTATCCACGGAGATGAACTGCGAGGCCGCCGAAGCGGGCAGGCTGATCGCGTCCGTGGCCCGCGCCGTCAAAAGCGGCGATTCTTCGATAAAGCCGCCCTGCGCCGTGATATTTGGCGGCGAGACGGTCGTGCGCGTCCGAGGCGGCGGCGTCGGCGGGCGCAACCAGGAGCTGGCCCTCGCGGCTTCCGTCGGCATAGACGGACTGGACGGCACGGTCATATTCTCGTTCGGCTCGGACGGGACCGACGGCCCCACCGACGCCGCCGGCGGCATCGTGGACGGACGCGTGGCGGGCGAGCTGCGCGAACTGGGTCTCGACCCGCGCCGCTTCCTCGAAAACAACGACAGCCACGCGGCCCTGAAAAAATTGCGCCGTCTCGTCGTCACAGGCCCGACCGGGACGAACGTGAACGACATATCGGTAATTTTATCCTCCTGACATGTTAAAATACGTGGCGTATTAAGCGTTTTTTCCTGAACGCTTGCCTGTCATAAGGGAGGAATTGTGAAAATGTCAGTCTATTATATGAACGGCGCGTTCCGTCCTCTGGAAGAGGTCAGCCTGCCCCTCACGGATCTCGTGATACAGCGCGGCGTCGGCGTGTTCGAGAGCGTGAAGATCATCGGCAGGAAGGTCCTGGCCATTACGGCCCATATGAAAAGGCTGGAGGAGAGCGCCCTGGGCGCCGGGATAAAGATCGGCGGCACCGGCGTCATCGACGAGATCACGAGGGCGCTGAGGGAGGGCTCGCTCCGCGACGACTGCCCGGGTGGCGGCGAGTGCGCCGTCGCCAAGGCGTATATCACGGGCGGGGACGCGATAGACCGCGGTTTTTTCACCGCCCCGCGTTTTTTCGTGATTTTCTCTCAGATGGATCCGATATTCCCGGAGGGGTGCGAGAACGGGGTCGCGCTCCAGCCGACAGCGGAGCGGAGGCCGTACCCTCTGGTGAAGAGCATAAATTATCTCTTCGGCCTGATGCAGACAGCCGGGCTCGACGACATGCTGGAGTGCCTGTACTGCCCTGACGGGTACGCCACGGAGACGCTGCGCTCGTCCTTTTTCGTAGTCCTCGGGGGCAGGCTGGTAACCGCGCCGGAGGGGACGGTCTTAAAAGGGGTCACGAGGGACATAGTGATCGAGCTCGCGAAAGCCGACGGCATTGCCGTCGAGGAGCGCCGCCCGGAGGTATCGGAGTTCGCGCTGGCAGAAGAGGCATTCATCACGAACTCGCTGTACGGCGTCATACCCGTCATCCGAATCGGCGGCACGGCGATAGGGAACGGCAAGCCAGGCCCAGTGTCGGCCCGGCTGCTTGAGCTGTACGACGCCAATATAGAAAAGTGGCTCGACAGATAGGCTGTCGCGCCTTCTTCCACTTGCGGGACTTGCCTCCAGATGGCTTGAATGGCACCGCTGCGTCAATGTGGAGTTAGAATTATACCTTCTCTGTCACTTTCTTGTCCGCCACGGGGTTTTTCAGCGGCTCGAACCCATCTATCCTGCATTCGATCACGTCGCCGTGCTGGATATGGACGGCACGGGGCGTGCCAGTGGACAGTATGTCGCCCGGCTGCCACTTGAAAACTTTCGAGTGGAACGCGACGAGAAAATCTGGCGGGAAGGTCATGTTCGCTACGGTGTTCCCCGCTTCTACTTTCCCGTTCAGTACCGTCCGCACGTTGAGACTCGATATGTTTTCGAACTCGTCGGGCGTGACGAGCTGGGGCCCGAAGCTGAAAAACGTCTCGAAGCTCTTTGCGTGGGTAAGGTATCTAGGGTTCAGCCTCAGTATATCCTCCGCCGTCACGTCTATCACCGTCGTAAAACCGGCGACGTAGCCCAGCCATTCCTCTCGCTCGATGTTCTCGCACTCGCGGCCGATTATGACGCCTAACTCCGCTTCTCCAGTGGTTTTTTGCGACTGGAGCGGGATTTTTATCAGGTCGCCGCATCCGGCGATCGTCGTTTCTGGCTTGAAAAAGCTCGCCGGGATCTCCTGCGGCGTTTTTTCGGCTAAGTCACCCGCGTGTTCTGCGTAGTTGAGTCCAATGCCAAAAATTTTCCTCGGGTGCCTGTACAACGGCGCGTATTGCAGTTCGCCGAAAGGGATCGTGTCTTTGAGCATGGCCTCAGTGCGATCCCTGCCCGATTCGTTGTACCAGTGCGCCATCGCAGGGATTTGCCCCTCGCGTATCAGCGCGGACAAATCCGCCTCAAACGACTTCCCCAGCGCACGATTGACGGCCTCCAGCGTGACAGCACCGCGCGAAGCGATAACAGCGGCAATTTCCCGCCCATCTCTCCTGATTGTCGCAAGACGCATGATAAAGTTCCCCTCTCGCCTGGATTCTATGGTTGTTTTATACCGCTTTGACCATGCCTCCGTCAACAAGTATCGCTTGACCAGTTATGAAAGTATTCGACGGGGCGCAAAGAAAAACAGCCAATTTCGCGTACTCTTCAGGGGTGCCGTATCTCCCGAGCGGGATGCCCGCAAAAGCTGTTTTCTGTATTTCTTCGACCGTCTTGCCCGCTTTCTCGGCGCGAACATTATCTAGGTAGTCAATGCGCGCTGTGCCTATGCGCCCCGGTGCGATGACGTTTACAAGGATATTGTCCTTTCCCAGCTCTTGGGAGAGCGTCTTGGCGAGGCCGACCACGCCCATGCGGAACGTATTCGAAAGGATAAGGTTGTCTAGAACTGTCTTGATGGAAGACGAGGTTGAATTGAGGATCCTCCCGCCGCCGTTCGCCCTCATGTGCGGTATTGCTTCCCTGATGGCCCTAATGTACGACAGGAGCGTCAATTCGTAGGCGCTCTGCCATGCCGCGTCGTCAAAACTGTCGAAAGTACCGGCAGGAGGACCGCCGGTATTGTTCACAAGCGCAAAAATCGGCCCGTATTTTTCCAGCGTGACCTGGACGAGTTTTTTGATGTCGTCAGGGTTAGTCACGCTCCGCAGAAAAACGACGGCTCTTTACCAGTTATTTCCAGGATTTCCTTTTGCGCGCCCTTCAATTCGTCCTCGAAAGGGCTGAAAAGCATGACGTTTGCGCCCTCCTTGGCAAATTCAGTCGCGATTGCCTTGCCTAGCCCAGCGCTTGATGCCAACACAAGAGCGCATCTGCCCTTTAACCCAAGATCCATTTTATGGCCTCCTGCGTAAATGATTTGTATGTGATACGTCTTCAAAAAAGACAAAGCCCTCTATCATCTAGGTTGCTCTTCGTGGTACTGTGCCACCCCCTTTATCGGGAATTCCTTTTTAAATTCCTTGTAGGGATGTGCCTTCAGCTTTTCCATGTCGACATCTATGCCCAGCCCTGGCCCTGTCGGCAATTCGATAAAACCGCCGTTTAGCTTCAGTGGGTTGATTGTTATTTCCTCACACGCAGGGGCGAGGTTCACGAAGTACTCCGCGATCAGGAAGTTGCTCGCCGAAACGGAGGCATGGACGGTCGCCGCGAGCCCGAAAATAGTGCTGTTGTAATTGTGCGGGCTGAACATGACCGCATAAGGCTCGGCCATCGCCGCAATCTCCATCGTCCCTAGGATGCCTCCGCAGAGACAAATGTCCGGGTTTATGATTTCTGCGGCGCGCTTTTCAAAGATGCCCTTGAAATCTTCCTTCGTGTACTTCGTCTCCCCCGTCACTACGGGCATTTTGACGCGTTGCTTTGTCTCGGCCACAAGGTCGATATTGTCCGCAAGACACGGCTCCTCGAACCAGAACGGGCTGAATTCCGCTATGCGGTCGGCAAAACGCCAAGCATAATACGGCGAAAGGCGCCGGTGTACTTCTATCAGGAGATCGACGTCCTGACCTACCGCTTCGCGGACTTTCCGGACACATTCCACCGCCTGATCCTCCTGTACTCTCGTGACGGCATTCCTCCAAGGTGTCCTGCCAAACGGATCCCATTTCATAGCGGTAAAACCCATCCCTTTTACCCTTAGCGCGCGTTCAGCCATTCCGTTAGGCGTGTCATCGCCACCGAAATTGACGTCATACCACCCGTTGGCGTAGACGCGAACCCGCTCGCGCGACAGGCCGCCTATCAGGTTATAGACAGGCTGGCCTGTCGCTTTGCCGACAATATCCCATAACGCAATCTCTATGGAGCTCCAGGCCGAGAAAAAATCACAGCCGCTCCGGCGAATAACATAGTCGTTGAACATCGCCCTTCCAGTGTGGCGGATATTGAAAGGGCTACGCCCTACGAGGTATGGCTCCATGCCCGACACGTATGAGACAACCACGTGCTCCTTGCCCTGAGAAACATAGCCTTCACCCCAGCCATAGAACCCTTTGTCGGTTTCTACACGGGTGAAGAGCAGGTTCTTTCCCGTGCCTGGATGGAAAAGATATGGCGTGACCTTAGTTATTTTCATTATCCTCTTTACGCCCCTTAAGGCTTTAGCCCGGCGGGGATTGCCACGCCGTTTTCCTCGTAGTACTTTATTGCCCCAGGGTGTAGTTTCGCTATAGTCATTGTCGCGTCCTTCAGGGGATTGACTTTCCCTGCAGCCGGAACAACCTTCACGACTTCGTCCCAGCATTCCGCTATGTCTTTTGTGAGACGATACACAACATCATCTTCCAAAGTCGCCCTCACGTTGATATTCTGCACCTGCGTCAATGTTTTGACAGGCTCTTTTACGAAGGAGTACTCGGAAGGCAGGATTTCGCCAGCGAAACAATACGGGCCTGACTCGATACACTTTTTGAGTTCCCCGTCGCTGAACGGAATGAACCTAATGTCAGTCGCCGTGGCGAGTTCGATGATACTTGCGTATGGAGTGCCCTGGCTCTGAATCAAGACATCGACCCTTCCGTCCTTGAGCATTTCAAATCCTTCGGTTCGCGCAGTTTGTATCGGATTGCACTTTATACCCAGCAACTCGATGAGTGCGATCGCCATCTGCGTCGAGGCAGCGCCGGGATCTCCAAGGTATACTTTTTTGCCGTTCAAGTCTGTCAGGGTTTTAACCTTTGAATCAGCACGCACGACCACGTGTGTTTTTGAAATGGTTATTGGGGCAATCGTATAATAGACGCCAGCAAGCGGTTTATCGAACAGAGGCGGCTTCCCCTCGTTCGCCCAGTAGTCGGTAGGCGTGTAACCTGTCCCAGCGTCGAGATCCCCCGTCTCAAACAATCCGTAGTGATTTGTCGAACCAGGGGTTGCCTGGACAATCAGATCCATATCTGGATCTACGTGTTTAATCGCTTCTGAAATGGCGACCGCGCAACTGTACGACCAACTGCTTTGACCAGCCCCGCCCACGCGCAGTTGGACGAATTCTGCCGCAGACGCGCACTTGGCGGACAGAGCAAGGGTAGAGGCCATCACG
>JAISFV010000057.1 GCA_031263445.1 Synergistaceae bacterium
ACCGCCAAGTCCGCTACGCTCGCTGCCGCCATGCGGATCATCGCGTCCCGCGCTTCCGTCGGCCCCATCTCCGCAGCCCCTGTATATCTCCTGAAGTTCTCCTTTTCCTCGGCTGTCGCGTCCTCGCTCCACCAGCCGGCGCTGGTGTTGTTGTCGTGCGTGCCTGCGTAGACTACGCAGTTGCGCCTGTGGTGGTGCGGGACGTAGGGGTTGGACGGCATTCGGTCTCCGAACGCGAAGTGCAGCACCTTCATCCCGGGCAGGGAGAAACTCTCCATCGCATCCATCACGTCATCCGTCATCACGCCCAGATCCTCGGCTATGAACGGCAGACGCCCGTTCTCGTCGGCAAAACAGTATTTCAGCGCGTTCAGAAAGTCCAGCCCCGGGCCGCTCCTCCACGCGCCGTTCACCGCCGTCTCCTCCTCCGCCGGTATTTCCCAGTAAGCCATCAACCCCCTGAAGTGGTCTATCCTCACCCTGTCGAGGTAACGCAGCGCGTGACGGAAACGGCCCAGCCACCAGTAGTAGCCGTCATCCCTCATCCTCTCCCAACGATACACCGGGTTTCCCCACCTCTGCCCGGTCGCGCTGAAATAATCGGGCGGGACGCCTGTCACGCAGACAGGCCTGCCGTCCCCGTCAAGCCCGAACAGATCCTGATGTCCCCACACGTCCGCGCTGTCGAGGCCGACGTAGATCGGCATGTCGCCTATCAGCTCGACGCCCAGCTCCGCGCAGGCATCCTTCAATTCACGGAGCTGCTTGAAAAACAGGAACTGCGCGAATCTGTACGTGTCCAGCATCCGGGCTACGCCCGGTTCCGCCTTGAACGGATCCAGGATGCGCCAGTCCCTTGCCCTGTACGGGGCAGGCCACTCGATCCAGGAGACGTCCCCGACCGTCCCCTTCAGGACGCAGAAAAGGACGTAGTCCTCCAGCCAATAGGCCTCCCGGGCGCAAAATTCCCAAAATTCGTCCGAGAGCGATTTGAAGCGAGTCTTGTACGCTTCATCTCTCCTGAAATTCTCATAGGCTTCGCTGACGATTTCCCGTTTGAGCGCGTAAGCGGCGTCAAAATCCACAGTGGAGAGCTTCTCCGCGCGGGCGGACGGCGTCTGGCTATGTCTGTCCCAAAGACCCCAGTCCGCCAGGGAATCGGGCGATATGAGAGCGATGTTGCCGGCGAATACGGACGGGCTGCTGTAAGGCGAGTGTCCGGACACTGGCGACGTCGGCCCCAGCGGGAGCATCTGCCACGCGCCGAACCCCGCGTCGGCCAGGAACGAGGCGAACTGGACGGCGTCCTGCCCTACGTCTCCGATTCCGTACTTGCCAGGGAGACTCGAAATATGCGCCAGCATACCCAGTTTGCGAACACGGTTCTTTGCCACTCAGACAACCCCCATCTGGTATCTTTATTCGCGGTGCTTTCGCGATTATATTTTATCGTCAAAAACGCAGCCCATTGGCGAAATTTTCAAACGCCTACTCTATTCTAAGGCTTTGATCAGTTTCGTAAAGCCTGATGAGTGCATTATATTTTTCTATTATCCGGCGTATTACAGGTTCCCGTTCGGCTTCGGCGAATTTCCCTAATTCGTAAAAATTTCCAGATAGGAAGCGTTCGGCATCGTAAATATCAACGCGTTCTGCTATTTCAAATTGCTCGGAAAGTCCTTCGGCAATTTGCACACCCCTGCCAATGGTCATTAAAAGAGGGCGAAGGCCTGCTTCGAGATTTTGCCTACATTTACGCATGACCGCTTCCCCAGGGAATGTCGTAACGTGAATTGAAACATCACCGAGCAGGAAGTCTCCCGTCCTGCCGGACTGTTCGTCCGCGACGTTAGCTCCATGGTGTTCGACCGCGCCGTCAGTCAAAATATCCAGTTTCGCTCCCACAAGGTGTTGCAGGATAGTCCCCACGATCATAGTCCCTTGGCTCTCTTTCTGACGTCGTTTGGCTTGTTGTAATAGATCTCTGACCACCATGCTCATTGATTTAGACGGGTCAAGATGTAATTTAAGCGGCTTACTGGAGAAAAAAGCCTTTACCAGTTCCACCCAAAACGACTCTATCATTTTTAACTCTTCCGGGCTTGGATCCAGTTCGTTCAGGAAAGCCACGAACACCTGCATGTTGCCAATGCTCCCGCGGCTCGTCCTGCCGCCTTCCTCAGCTAACACCTGGGTAATTCCATGATCAGCCAATATGGACTGAACCTGCGATTTGCCCAACGTAGAGACTTGGCCCCCTTTCTCAGTGAGGAGAGAGTCAGGGTTTAGCGGTACGCCATTTTTAAGGGCGTAACGTGTAACGGTAAGCCCGACGCATAGAGGCCCCTTTGACCCTTTGCCGAGGAATTTACTGCTTTCGATAAATTCGTCAAACCGCTTCTTGATGTTTTTCGTCATTCTTAGTGAGCTTTGCCGCCAGTGGGTAAAGCAAGTGTTTCGCGAGATATTTCACTACCGGCAATGCTACCGCGTCGCCCATTGCCATATATCCGTCCAGGTATGTCCCTGGTAATTTGTATGATTCTGGCGCGCCCATCAACCTAGCGGCTTCCCTTGCGGTTATGAATCGTATTTTCAATCCATCCGCAGTTTTAAAGATAAGTATCTGTTTACTGCTCCCTCCGCGCGGGGTTCTCAGGCAGCCGGCTATTCCGTCATAACGTATCTCAAGGACCTGCCGCCCTTTTCTAGTCCTTTTATACCCTGCCGCCACTAAATTTGAACCAGCTAAAAAATGATTCAAGTGTCCTTCAGGCACAAGTCTGAGATTGTGATCCTGCCACTCTTTTCGTGGGAACGGGGCGTCTTTTTCCAGACAATTTTCAAGGGATATTTTCGATTCTCGGGGTTCTGGCAGATGCCACCATGCCCAACTGCTTAATTGAGTCGATAACTCAAGTAAAATTTTCGATGATTGCGTCCATGACGGCCCCCTGGCTAGTAAACTATCAATGAGGGCACCTCTCTTTTGGGCCGCCACGACAAAGATCCTTGCCCTTGATTGCGGCAGAAATATTTTGGCGTCCAGCAACAACGGGCCAACCACATATCCTCGCTCAGTCAAAGCATTGTGAAGATCGGCATAGTGCGCTCCTCCCTTTGAGGAGATGAGCCCTTGGACGTTTTCGGCGACAAGTATCGGCGGCAGTTCGCGAAGTTCATCTATCACCCTCAGCCATTCCCAGACCAATCCGCTCCGCGAGGCGTATATCCCTTCTATTTTCCCGGCCAGGGACAAGTCCTGACAGGGGAAACTCGCCCACGCCAGCGTAACGTGTGGGAGCCGCTCGCCCTTGATGTTTTTTATGTCCTCGCAAACGAGGTGGGCGTCTCCATGATTAGCCCTGTATGTCGTCGCCTTTTTTGCGGAGATGTCATTGGCCCACGCTACATTGAAATAAGGATACAAGGCTTCCGTGACCAGCCCGGAACCTGCAAAAAAATCTATAGCGTAAAACGGTGTCACGCCGCGCTTTTTATCTCCCATCTTCTGACCTCGTTTAATTTCAGCGAACCCTGATGCCGCGTTGCTGTATTTGTGTACATCATACCCGAATTTCAGACATGGCGTCAACTCGGGTAAACAACCTCCGCAGGTTGTTAGTGCGGCTTACTATGGCATACCACAGAATCGTATGCGCTGGCTCATTGCAGAAACACGTTGCGGTAAGCATACAGGAGATTGCCGAGCGCATAAAAGCGTCACTCTGAAACTGTTTACCGCTGGAAATTATCGCAATCCCGATTCTGCTATAATGGCCTCTGTACAACGGGGATCAGGGCGAAAGGTAGACGCCCGCAAATCCGCGCCGAACGATATTTTGCCGTTTGAGAAGAGAGGCGCAAGAGGGCTTGAATCTCCACCCTTAGGGTACCTGGCTGTAAATCAGCCTTTTCACAAAATAAATATTTTCAGTCCCGAGTGAATGGTATAATGGAGGGGTGGAGATTGTGTTTTTGTTTCTTGAAGAGGACGACATCGTCTTACTTGACAGTGTGACGGCGCTCATACGCGGGGATGGCGAGACCGCGATCCTGAAACGAGACAACACCGTGCAAGCCACCGGGTTCACTCCTCTCACGCTGCGAAGGAGAAGCGAAAAATTCTGGAAAGACTGCTTACGGAAGGAGCGGCGATAGCTATGCCCGATTCATCGGACGGGACGCTTGAATACGCGAATAACGCCGTTAACGGCGTTTCAGCGAACGCCGAATACGGCGCGAAGGACATACAGGTGCTCGAAGGCCTGGAGGCGGTTCGCAAACGCCCGGGCATGTACATCGGAGACCAAGGGGCCAGAGGACTGCACCATCTCGTCTACGAAGTGGTGGACAATTCGATCGACGAGAGCCTGGCCGGCTTCGCCGACAGGATAGACGTCACGATCCACACGGACGGCAGCGTTTCCGTGCTGGACAACGGGCGCGGGATACCGACGGAGTATCACGAGGGCGCGGGCAAGTCCGCCGCCGAGGTTGTCATGACGCTCCTGCACGCCGGAGGCAAGTTCGACAAGGGCGCGTACCAGGTGTCCGGCGGACTCCACGGCGTCGGGGTATCGGTCGTGAACGCGCTGTCCAGTTGGCTGGAGCTGAACATTCACCGCGACGGCGGCCTGTATACCCAGCGCTACGAGCGCGGGATCCCAGTTACCGAGCTCACGCGGGCTGGCGACTCGTCCGCGCACGGCACCTATGTCCGCTTCATGGCGGACGACGAAATATTTTCCACGCTCGAGTACTCCGCCGATACTTTGAAGGGGCGGCTGCGCGAACTCGCGTTCCTCAACCCAGGGATCACCATCACGTTCCACGACCAGAGGCCGGACGGCGAGGGCAACACGCCACAGGCGAGGACGTACTGCTATGAAGGCGGGCTTCGCTCGTTCGTCGAGTACCTGAACAGGGGCAAGGAAGCGGTTTTCAAGCCGCCGGTCTGCATCAAGGGCGGCAAGGACGGGACGAGCGTGGAAGTCGCCATCCAGTACAACGACACCTACATAGAGAGGATCTTCGCGTTCGCTAACCTGATCAACACCGTGGAGGGCGGGACGCACGTCTCCGGCTTCCGGACAGCGCTCACGAGGGCGATAAACGACGAGAGCCGCAAGGCCAAGCTCCTGAAGGAGAAGGACGCCAACTTCACCGGCGATGACCTGAAAGAAGGACTCACCGCCATCATATCGGTCAAGCTGCTCGAGCCGCAGTTCGAGGGCCAGACGAAGACGAAGCTGGGCAACGGCGACGTCAAGGGCATCGTGGACTCGGCGGTGTACGAGGGGCTTAAGATTGCGTTCGAGGAGCAGCCCGAGATACTGAAGCCGATAGTCGAAAAGGCCATCAGGGCCCGTCAGGCGAGGGAGGCCGCGCGCAAGGCCCGCGACCTCGTGAGGCGCGGATCGGCTATGAACAAGCTGGAGCTCCCCGGCAAGCTCGCCGACTGCTCGAACAGGGATCCGTCAGAGACCGAGCTGTACATAGTCGAGGGAGACAGCGCCGGCGGCAGCGCCAAGCAGGGCAGGGACAGGAGCTTCCAGGCGATCCTCCCGCTCCGCGGTAAAATCCTGAACGTCGAGAAGGCGAGGCTCGACAAGATCCTCTCCAACGACGTCATCCGCACGATAGTGCAGGCGCTAGGGTGCGGCATAGGGGACGACTTCGACCCGTCAAGGCTGCGCTACCACAAGATTTTCCTCATGGCGGACGCGGACGTGGACGGCGCTCACATACGGACGCTTTTGCTCACGCTCTTCTATCGCTACATGCCTCAGATCATCGAGAAAGGACACCTTTTCGTTGCCCAGCCGCCGCTCTACCGCGTGCAGGAGGGCAAGAAAAACCGATACTGCTACTCTGACAAGGAGCTGAAGGCGGCAACGTCGGGCATGGAGTCGAAAAATGTCCATGTCCAGCGCTACAAGGGGCTTGGTGAGATGAACCCCGACCAACTCTGGGACACGACGATGGACCCGGAGAACCGGATAGTCCTCAAGGTTCAGGTGGAGGACGCGGTGCTGGCGGACGAGTTGTTCGGAATCCTGATGGGCGACGCGGTGGAACCTCGGCGCGAGTTCATAGAGACTCACGCCAGGGAAGTCCGCAACCTGGACATTTAGGCGGCGCGTGGCGATGCCGCAGGGCGGGGCGGGATACGACCGCCCTGGGTGGGACGCTTACTTCATGGCCATGGCGATGATCGCATCGACCAGGACTACGTGTCTGCGCCGAGGGGTGGGGGCCGTCATCGTGTCAGGGAACAGGATACTGGCGACCGGGTACAACGGATCCCCGTCCGGCGCCAGGCACTGCGCTGAAGCAGGCTGCATCAGACGGCAGCTCGGCGTCCCGTCGGGGCAGAGGCATGAAATGTGCAGGGGGGCGCACGCCGAGATGAACGCCATAGCCCAGGCCGCCGCCTCCGGGACGGCAATAAGCGGCTGTTCCGTCTACACGACCGTCGAGCCGTGCTCCATCTGCTGCAAGAGCATCATAAACGCGGGCTGCAAGCGCGTCGTCTACATGAGGGAGTACCCGGACGGGCTATCGCGGGCGCTCTTTGCTGAGAGCGGCGTCCTGTGCGAGCAATACCTCGACCGCGACAAGATCCGCGAGATCCTTGGCAAGGCGGTCGCTGACGTTTAGGGAGGGTTGTGCCGGCATGAGATTTTCACGTGACGAGTCTGTGGAGTTCTTCAAGAAACACAACAAGGATGACGTGTACTTCAAGCACGCGCTCTCTGTGGAGGCGGCCATGCGCCACTTCGCCCGCCACTACGGGGAGGACGAGGAGCTGTGGGCCAGGGTCGGCCTGCTTCACGACATCGACTGGGAGACGACGCAGTCCGTGGAGAACGGACACCCCGTAAAGGGCGGCGAAATGCTCCGCGAAGCGGGCTACGACGAGGCGTTCATCCGCGCCGTGCTCTCCCACGGCTGGGATTTTTCCGGCGTGGAGCCAATATCGACGATGGAGAGGACGCTGTTCGCGATAGACGAGCTCACGGGGTTCGTGACGGCCGTGGCGCTCGTCCGCCCTGGCAAGTCCCTCCGCGACCTCGAGGTGAAGTCCGTCAAGAAAAAATGGAAGGACAAGGCATTCGCGCGCGGTGTCGACAGAGGGGTGATAGAGCGCGGCGCAAAGATGATGGGCGAACCGCTGGAGTGGCTCATCGAAAACACTATCGCAGCGCTCAGGCCCGTTGAAAGGGAAATAGGGCTTGGCATAGGCTCATAATTGTGTAAAATAATGTAATTGAACCGGCAGTCACTTCACCGGATACGCTGTACTGCTGATGCGTCTGTGTTTATTTTGCCGCATTATTGTGAAAGATTTCATCGAAAATAACAACATAGCGGTGTCGGTATTTGCGGACATATTTTTTGAGGAGGTTACCAATTATGTCGATCAATCTCATCCTTGCTGATGACCACCCGCTCACACGCGCCGGACTCATGGCCTACCTGGCGAAGGAGCAGGATTTCAACGTAGTCG
This sequence comes from Synergistaceae bacterium, assembly GCA_031263445.1. Taxonomy (GTDB): domain Bacteria; phylum Synergistota; class Synergistia; order Synergistales; family Synergistaceae; genus JAIRNC01. The sequence goes on from JAISFV010000057.1 coordinate 7,514, forward strand.
GGGAGTACGCGGACGGGGAGTCCGCCTGGAACGGCATCAAGGAGCTGACGCCACAGGTCGCGCTGCTGGACATCAGGATGCCAGGCCTCGACGGAGTATCCATAACCAGGAAGATCAAGGAAGAGGGCTTGCCGGTAATACCCCTTATGCTGACGAGCTATGACGCGCAGCAGTATGTCCTCTCGTCCCTCCGGGCCGGCGCCAGGGGCTACGTTCTCAAATCATCGACGGCCGACACGCTCTCAAGGGCCATCCGCATAGTGGCCCGCGGTGGCCTGTACCTCGACAGCGAGGTCGCCAGCACGGTCGAGGAGGGTGAGAACATGTCGCCGGAGCCGATCTCGGCCAGGGAGAGGGAGGTCTTGCTCCTGGCGGCCAAGGGGCTCTCCGGCAAGGAGATCGCCTCGCAGCTCTTCATCAGCGAGAGGACGGTACAGACACACCTGGCGTCCATCTACGACAAGCTGGGCGCGCGCAACAAGACCGAGTCGATGCTTCTCGCGCTGAAATACGGAGTCGTAATGCTGGAGGAACTGCTCGACTAATAAGACCTGGGGGGGAACGGTTCTTTTGAAGCAAAAAAGCCGGCTCTTTTACCTGGCTTTATCGGTCTGTATGCCGCCAATCGGCATCATGCTGCTCGCGGCAATGGATCTCGTATACTCCCATGAAAATATGGAGACGCTGGCGAGGTCTTATGTCGAAAACTTCACAGAGATCATGGTAGCCCGCATCGAAAGGGGCGGCGACAGTTTCCTCCAGGGGCTGAGGATCGCGGGCGAGGACGGCAAGAACTTCTCAGGGCTGCATACTTATATGACGCTTGGCCGCATCCCGGGGTCGGTGCTCGTCCTTGACTCGGAAGGCGCGTTCCTGTACGGTTCGTCCAGCCTCATGGATCTGATAAAGACGAACGGCGGCGAACTCCCCGTGGGCATTGCGAAATCCCTTTACAGCGACAGCCGCGAACGGTTCACCGTCTGCGCCTATCCCGCCTTTTTCGACAAGTATACCGTCGTCGGGGCGATATCCTGGCTCGACATGCCGCAATCGACCGTGCGCTTTTACTTCATCTGGCCGTATCTCGCGGGCTTCATGGGCATCTGGGGGGCCGTCTCGATATGGAGGCTCTGGAAACTCGTCTTAATGCCCCTGGGCAAGCTGGAGCAGGAGATGTCCTCGCTCAGGTGGGGGGAGGAGCTTCCCTCGGAGAACGCAGAGGACGCGTTTTTCGAGCTCCGCAAGCTGCGTTCGTCCTTTACTCGCGTAGCGCAGGACGCCGTGAACAGGGTGTCCATCATCAAGACATGCATGAACGACATGGTCTCCGTAGCGGAGGCGGAGCGCACGAAGATATCGCGCGATATCCACGACGGCCCGCTCCAGGACGTGACTGCGCTCATACAGCGCATCCATCTGGCCAAGCTGCCAGACAACGCGCCGGAGGACACGGCCCGCGAGCTCGACCTCGCTGAGAAGATAGCGATGGCGACGGTGAGGGAGATGCGGGGCCTCTGCGACTTCCTGAACCCGCCATGGCTCGAGCTGGGCCTCCAGCAAGCGCTCACCGAGCTGACGGAGCGTCAGGCTTCGCAGTACGGCGTGCAGATATTCCTTGACATAGACGAGGAGACGGAGTTCTCGGAGTCGATCACCCTCTCATTTTTCCGCGTAGTCCAGGAGGCCGTCACGAACTCGGTACGACACGGCGAAGCAAAGAATATCTGGGTTGACGTGAGGCGGGACGAAAAGGGCTACGAACTCGTCATCCAGGACGACGGGCACGGCTTCGACACGTACAAGAGCGGCACCGCTGAACTCCGCGTCGAGGGGCATCGCGGCCTGTCTAACATGGAAGAGCGAATGGCGATAGTGGGCGGGCGCCTCAAGGTCATCTCCTACCCGGGAGAGGGTACCTGCATAAGGGGGCTAATCCCATAAGCACAGGACGGCCTCGGCGTTGAGGATCGCGTCTGACGATAAATCAGCTTTCTTGAGCTACAGAGCCGCATTTCCATGTTGAAAAAAAGCTATAACAACTTATACTTGTCTTCATAACGCTTGAGGAGGCCTTATTATGCCTGTCAGTAACACCGTTTTTTGTGGAATGTCCGCCCGTCTGCCCAGGAGCGGGTCATGAGCAAAGGCTTTTCTGCCAGGGGCGCAGGGCTGAACGGAGTCCAGAAATGGCTGATTGTCATGGCGGCCGTGGCGGTCGTCTTTGCTGCGGCGGCAGTAGTGAGGTTCAGCAGCTTAAGACGCCCAAACCTACTGGCATCCCTGCCGCGTCCTGAGGAGGGAGCGCCGCTCGTCATGATCGCAGCGTCCAGGGGCGAGTTCCCGTCGGCTGTTTTTAACGCGCTGGCTTACAGCGCCACCATCTCCCCTGGCGGCGTCTCGCCGATATCCCTGATGATCCCTGCCTTCGAGGAAGCATCGGAAAGCGCCTTGGTCGTGACTGAGCGCGATTACGGGCTTTCGGCTTACGGCGCATTTACGCTCGACAGCGGCGAAATGGCACAGCTTTCAAAGGGCGCGCTCCCGCCCGCCTGGGCGGAGCGTTTCATCATGCCGCAGGTGACGAAAGACGCTGACGGCATACTGCAGATAAGCTCGTTCAGCGTACCCTCCCCGCTTTACCTCGGACTCTCCGGGAACGTCGCGTTCATTGCCGACACGAAATCGGACATATCGAAGATCCAGGAATTGCGCTCGAAAGCCCTGCCTGGCATCGACCACAAGTGGCGCGTGGAGAAGTCGTGGGGCGCTCACATCCTCATAGGCGACGGAGGCGTCATCGGAGCGATAGCGTCCGGCGCGGCGGACACGGAGGGACGGGAAAACCCGCTTACGCTGGAAGCGGCCTGGCGCTCCTCCGGTTTCCCGCAGGAAGGCTCGTCGCCGACGACCGAGGCCAGGTGGCAGATTTGGGGCCTCGAGGACTTCGTGGACGCGTCCTTCACGGCGGGGCTTAAAAAATACGACTGGAGCGGCAGGGATTTTTTCATGCCGTCCCCGCTTATAGCCGCGCTCGGCGTCAACCTCCCGGATCCTGGCAAAAACGAAAAAACGGCGTCCCGGTATCCGGCCGCTATCAGAGCCGTCGCCGCGCACCTGTCACAGATGGGCCTCAAACCGTCCGAGGCGCAGCGCATACTTTCAGGGCCGGCTGTCCTGTCTCTGGGGGGGCGGACACAGGTGCTCTGGTTCGACCTGCCTGGCATAGCCGTGGACATAATAGGGCGGGGCAAGGCCGCTCACAAGCTGATCGAGCGTTTCTGGAGCGAGACGTTCATGGGCGCGGCACCGAGGCCCGTACCTGGTTACTCCGTGGGCGGCGCCACGGACCTGCCGTTCTCCGTCCTGGCTGCGGCGAATGACGACAGCGCTGTAATAGGACTGACCGCCCCGGACGCGCATACGGACTCCAGGGTAAAGAGCCTCCTGGAGCGCGAGAGCGCGGCCATAGGGTGGGTTTTCGTGGATCTGCCGAGGCTGGGCGCGTCCCTGTCCGAAATGTCGTCGGTAAACGCGCTCCTGTACGATGACGACGGCCAGGAGGACGCCAAAAACGGCGAAGCGCGCGAGACGGAAGCGCTCCGGCAGTCGCTCGCCAAGCTGGGTTCTGTGCTAGCGCTCTGCGACGCGCCGTACCAGGGCCGCGCTTACTGGTATTAAGGAACCGCTGATTAAATGACCTTTGGCTGCAATGGGCGTCTTAATCTGCCCCGCTTCGCTCGGAAGAACATTTAACAAGCGATTCCCTAAGTTAAGCTAAAATATAATCTAAAATAATAGTCAAGGAGAGTAACGGATGCCTCAGAATTTTTGCGAGATAATGTCACGGCGCGGGTTCGTGGAGTGGTGCAGCCATCCAGAGGAGCTAGGGAAGAAGATGGAAAGCGAGGCCGTTACAGGGTACGTCGGTTTCGACCCGAGCGCCGACAGCCTTCACGTCGGCAACATGGTACCCATTATGGGCCTTGCGTGGCTCCAGAAGACGGGACACCGCCCGATAGCCCTCGCGGGCGGCGGGACGGGGCTGATCGGAGATCCGTCCGGCAAGACGAAGGAGCGGCAGCTCCTGTCGCTCGAACGGGTGGAGCACAACGTGGAGCGCATCAAGCGCCAGCTAGGGCTCTTCCTCGACTTCGACTGCGGGGCCTGTTCCGCCATAATGGCGAACAATTACGACTGGCTGTCTGAGATCAACTTCATAGACTTCCTGCGCGACACGGGAAAATATTTCCCCGTGAGCTTCCTCATCAACCGCGATTACGTGCGGAGCAGGATAGACGACCCTGAGAAGACGATCACGTACACGGAGCTGTCGTACCTCCTCCTGCAGGCGCATGACTTCGATCACATGTACAACGCCTTCGGCTGTTCCCTACAAATGGGCGGCAACGACCAGCAGGTCAACATAATCGGCGGCATCGACCTCATACGCAAGCGCAGCGGCGGGCAGGGGTACGGCGTCACCTTCTCGCTCCTTCTGGCAGCGAACGGCCAGAAATTCGGCAAATCGGAGGAGGGCGCGGTCTACCTCGACCCGGAAAAGACGAGTCCCTACAAATTTTATCAGTTCTGGATAAACACGGACGACCGCGACATTGAGCGCCTGCACAGGATATACTCCTTCGCCGGGCTGGACGACATAGCGGAGATAGCCGAGGCGCACCAGCGCCGCCCGGAGCTGAGGGAGGCCCAAAAGAGCCTGGCGTGGGAGATGACCGCCCGCGTGCACGGAACCCAGACCGCAGCGCGGGTGCGCGAGGCGAGCAGGGTGCTTTTCGGCGAAAGCGACGTCCGGTCGGCAACAGATGAGCTGCTCGACACGCTCGCGGCGGAGATCCCCACGGCAGACGTCCAGTCACCCCTGCCGCTATCGCTTATCGACGGCCTCGTGGCGTCAGGCGGCGTCGCCTCCAAGGGCGAGGCACGGCGTAAGCTGCGGGAGGGCGGAGTTTACCTGAACGGCGAAAGGCAGGGCGACGAGGGCAGGCAGATCGCTTCGGCCGACCTGCTCCCCGGCGGTTACGCACAGGTCCGCGTGGGCAAGAAGGACTTCCGCCTCCTGCGCTTCAACCATTGACACCTGGATTCCATAGCGCGGCGATAACCTCCCGCAGATACATATGAAGCTGGCTTGGCTGGCAAGGGCTCTCGCCGGGGTGCTCAGGCCTGGCGCGAGCTCCCGCCTCGCGGCGGCTATCCTGACGCCCCTCTTGGAGCTTGCGGGGCCGCGCAGGGCAACAGCCAGGAAAAACTTAAGCATAGTACTGCCGGAAGCGCCTCCCGAAGAGATAGAGCGCCTCGTAAGCGAGACATACGCGCATATAGTCTGGACAGGCACGGAATTTTTAGCCCTGCAGCGCGACCCCGCGCAGGTCCTGGATTGGGTCGACGCGCAGGGTAGCGAGATCCTGGACGGCCTCGTCGGCCGCGGCGCGATCCTGGTCACAGGACACGTCGGGAACTGGGAGATAACGGCCGCATGGCTGGCCCAGAGGGGCTACAAGGTGACTGCGATAGTCCGTGAACCCGGTGACAAAGGGGAGCGGGGGCTTATCGAGGACATGCGCTCGCGCGCAGGGGTGCGCTGTCTGCCGAAGACCGCTTCCATGACGGGCGCGGTATCGATCCTGAAAAGTGGGGAGTTCCTCGGGATACTGCCGGATCAGCATGGAGGCCGCAACGGCATCATGGCGCCGCTTTTCGGCGTCCAGACCTCCACGTCTCATGGCCCGGCCTTTTTCGCCTACCTGACGGGACGCCCGCTTGTCCCCATATTCTCCAGGCGCGTCGAGCCGTTCCGCCACAGGATAAGGATCGCGCCTCCGATCCAATGGGAGAGGAGCGCCACCAGGGACGGGACGATCCTCCGCGTCACGACGCTGGTAAACAAGTCCATAGAGGACATGATCCTAGAGGCCCCTGGACAGTGGCTGGCCCAGCACAGGAGGTTCCGGGAGATTTATTGACTGCCCCCGTTTTATCGTCAGGGGCCTAAAGGGTGAGGATCTAAACCCTCGCGGCGGCTGTCCCCCTAAATGGCAAAATGCCGTTTAAGCGAATTAATCGGTGTGTCCCTAATTAGCGCTTCCTTATGTTATAATAAAAAAGGGACTATCGGCTCAATGGCCTGTGTTTTTGTCCCGGTCAGATACGAGAGTCCCGGAAATGGAGTAGTTTTCGCGCTCCATCTCGCTAAATATTATGCGGACCTGTTCGGACTTTACGTCGAAGCAACGGCAGACCAGATCAGTCGCCTCGGCGGCGAACTGGCGCTTGGCCTCTACGGAACGCCCTTGCAGCAGGTGTACTTGAATGATTGGCAAAATAATCTCCTCCCGAGGGGTGTTAGATTTGGAGCTAGCAACATCTTCTCAGATCCCGTTCATAATATCAATCCTCTTTTCGCTTGCGGCCGGGGCTTGCGCCGGGTCGTTCATAAACGCCACGGCGATGCGGACCGCTGCCGATAAAAAATGGTGGGGCGGCGAGCGTTCTTCATGCGACAAATGCGGCAAGGTGCTCCAGGCCCCTGACCTTGTACCCATATTCTCGTTCATATTCCTGCGCGGCAGGTGCCGTTACTGCGGAGAACCGATATCGCGGAGGCACTTCGCGGTCGAGGTCATTTCAGCCGCAGGGACGGCCGCGCTCTTCGCCCGGTGGGGTCTGTCGCCTGCGCTCGCGTTCTCGCTCGCCGTGTTCTGGTTCTCGCTTTTCAACTCCCTGACGGACATCGAAATCGGCTACATTTACGACGTATGGGCGGTAGCGCTGGGCGCGCTCGGCATGTTGATGAGGATCCCGGCGGGCTGGCCCGCGATGATCGACGGGGCGCTGGGCGGGCTGATCGGCTTCGGCTTTATAGCGATGGTCATCCTAGTAAGCCGCGGAGGGATGGGATGGGGCGACGCGATGCTGATGCTGGGCATAGGCGGGGCCGTCGGCTGGCGGTACAGCGCCCTCTCCCTCTATGTGGGATTCATGGTCGGCGGCGTGATCGTCCTGCCGCTTCTGGCCATGAAGAAACTGAAGCGCAAAGACGCCATACCGCTAGGGCCGTTCCTTGCGGCTGGCAGCGTCATCGTCCTGTTTTTCGGAAACGTCCTCGTGAGGCGGCTCAGTTATTTTATGAGTGCCAGGCCGGGGTGGCCGTGGGGTTAGACCATAAATTCCACTGAATTAATTGGCGCGATTTACATACTGGTTATGGGGTGATTTTACCTTGCAACAGACGATTAGATTGAATAGAATAGCCGTTGAAGATATTAATCAGCAGTCATGGAAGCTGGTGAGCGATAATGAATAAACTCATGGCTGTGTTATTGTTTGGTTCAGGCATACTTCTGGGGTTCTCTGATTTTTTCAGCCCTGACGACCTTACCCCCGTATACATGGCCGCGCTGATACTCGTTTTCCTCCCGCTGGCGCTCGTATACAACAGGATGAAGCTGCAAAGCGCCACTGAGGCGCGGTTGCGCGAGCTGTGGACTGAGGCGCAGAACCTGGCGCTCGTGAAGCGGGAGGCGAAGTCCAAGATACCGAAGGAGTATCCGCGCAGGGAGTCCCAGGCTGCGTTCGAAGGCTCTACGAAGGTTGGCGCCGTCCGCTCGATGGCCGCCCTGGTCCGCAAGCCCGTGCTACGTGAAAAGATTTACGAGATATGCGACTTTGCCGACCTGGTGCTGGAGACCATTCGGCACCTGCCAAGCGACACGCCCGCCGCCGTCGTCTTCTGCGAAACCCAGCTCTCGCGCTTCACGGAAGCCCTCGAACGGTGCTTTGAGATGCACCGGAGGGAGGAGGGCCCGCTCGCGAGGCAATCTCTCGTCGACGCTCACGAGGTAGAGTGCTTCAGCACGTTCATCACCGTATTCAAACGCCAGCAGGACACGATCCTCTTCGAAGGCTTGAGGGGACATAAGGATCAGCATTGATTTGTCGGGGGCTGTCAGCCGGTCATATCACGCCTAGTTTCATCAGCAGCATTTCGAGGGCATCGGGTTCTGTCGCCAGGAGGATGTTGGCGTCGATTGACTCGGATCGCCTCTCCTCCGTCGGCACGACGTTGAGCTGTGTCTTCGTGACGAGCGCCGTGTCTCCGTACTGCCCGAACATCGCAGAAACGAAACTCAGGATGGAGCCGAGTGTGTCGTGGGTGACGCTCGGGGGGGTTATCCCGCTGGATAAGCCGAGCAAGCCGTTGACGGAATTCAAAAAAGAGCCTAGCAGAATGTTGCCGGTCTCGCCCAGCGCGCTTTCGATCATGTCGCTTGGCATTGCGGAGGCGTCCATCTCCATCCCGAACTGCTTCGCCACGAGCATTCCGACGATTTTGCTCGCGTCCGCCTCCTTTATCAGGAGCATGAAATTGAACGGCTTGTCGTTGTCCGAAGAGGCAAAGACGGCTGTGTAGCCTGCGCTCGGGTCACCGTAGTAGCTGTCCAGCTCATATATGGAGACAAGCTCCGCCTTTGGCACGTCAATCTCGACCACGCAGCCCAGCATCTCAGAGATGGCTGTTGCCGCATGTCCCGCGCCGATATTGCCAATCTCCCTGATAGCGTCCAGCTGCATCTGGTTCAGCGAACTCAAATCAAGCAAAACCTTCCCCTCCATTCAAAAAAGGCACATCTAGCAACAAATCTGCCTTCGTAATTTTACCATAACATGTAGTATAATACTTCACATGAATCAAAACAGCAATTTCGACGTAGTAGTCATAGGCGGCGGACATTCGGGGTGTGAGGCCGCGCTGGCTGCTTCGCGCATGGGGTTTCGTACGCTCCTCTTAAACCACAATATCGACAACACGGCGCTGATGCCCTGCAACCCGGCCATAGGAGGCCCAGCGAAGGGAAATCTCGTCCGCGAGCTCGACGCGCTCGGCGGCGAGCAGGCCATAGCGGCTGATTTCGCGACGCTCCATCTGAGGTGGCTGAACACGTCCAAGGGGTTCGCCGTGCGGACGCTCCGCGCACAGTGCGACTTGAAGGACTACGCCTCTCATTATGCGCGCGTACTGGCTGAGGTTCCCGGCCTCTTCGTCTACCAGGCGATGGCGGCGGAGATCGCCGTGGATTCCGGGCGCGTCAGCGGGGTCGTTACGCGCACGGGCGAAAAGTTCGGCGCTTCGCGCGTGATACTGGCCTCCGGCACCTACATGAGGGGGGTCGTCCACATGGGCATGACGAGCTTCCCCTCAGGCCCGCTCGGGCAGGTTCCGTCCCCCGAGATATCGGACTCGCTCGCGAGGGCAGGGATTGAGCTGAGGCGCTTCCGCACGGACACGACGCCCCGCATATGCCGCCACAGCGTCGACTGGGACGCCCTGCCGCTCCAGCCTGGCGACCCGGATCCGGAGGCTTTCTCCCACTGGCGCCCGAAGAAGCTCCACACGGGCTATTTCTGCGGGCAGACCAGGACGTCGGCCAAAACTCACGATATTTTAAGGGCCGCCCTGGGACGCAGCCCGCTCGCCACGAAGAAGCTGGACACGGCAGGGCCGCGGTACTGCCCGTCTATTGACGACAAGATCCTGAAGTTTCCGGACAAGGAGTCGCACCCCATCTTCTTGGAGCCGGTCGGGAGATCCAGCAGGGAAATCTACATGCAGAACTTCTCGACGACGAGCCCGCCGGATGTCCAGATTGAGATGATACACACCCTGCCTGGCTGCGAGCGGGCGCTCATGATCCGCCCAGGGTACGGGATAGAGTATGACTACGTGAACCCTGAACAGCTCGAACCGTGGCTGGAGACCAGGCGCGTCAGGGGGCTGTACTGCGCGGGCCAGATATGCGGGACTTCCGGGTACGAGGAGGCCGCCGCGCAGGGCATGATGGCCGGGATAAACGCGGCGCTCTCGCTCCGCGGGCAGGAACCGCTAGTGCTGGGGCGCGGTCAGGCCTATATAGGGGTGTTGATAGACGACCTCACGACCCGGGGGACGGACGAGCCGTACAGGATGCTGCCGAGCAGGTGCGAACACAGGCTACTGATGCGGCACGACAACGCAGACGACCGGCTCTGCCTCGTCGGGAGGGAGGTTGGCCTCTTGAGCGCCGAGAAATGGGCTGTCTTTGAGGCCAGGAAGCGGGCAATCGAACTGGAGCGGGAACGGCTCGCTGCGACCCGGGTACCGGTTTGCGACAGGACAAACGCCATACTGCGCGAAATGGGCTCCTCACCCCTTGCCGAACCGCTCTCCGCTATGGATCTCCTGCTCAGGCCGGAGGTATCGTGGGGCGGGCTTCTGAAGCTCATAGACTCCGAACTCGCGCCCGACCTCGGCGCCAAGATAGAGATAGACGCGAAATACGCTGGTTACGCGCAGAGGGAGGAGAGGAGGGTCAGGAGGCTGTCGTCCATGGAGCGGCTCAGGATCCCCGACGAGATGGAGTATGGCGAAATCCCCGGCCTGTCTGCGGAGGCATCGGAGAAGCTGTCACGCGTGCGCCCGAGGACGCTTGGACAGGCGTCGAGGATCCCCGGCGTAAACAACGTGGATCTGCAGCTCGTGCAGGTAGCGATAGAACGCTCCAGGAGGCTGGACGACGCCGGCCGCGCCGAAAGCCGGGATCTGCCGTGCTGAAGAGGCCTGGGGGCAGACATCCTATATACAGCGCCCTCGGCATCGGCTCGCCTATAATGCGCACCTGCGCCGCGCTCGCCGCCATAGAGCGCGAATGGCACAGGATAGTGGGACACGCGCTGGCCCAGCGCAGCCGCCCGTCATCCTACGATAACGGCGTACTCGTCGTCGCAGTCGAAGGACACTCGGCCCTTCATGACATGAACTTCAAAAAAAGGCAGATCATCGCGAAGATACGGGACAACGCATGGCTTGACCTGAGCGACATGAGGATCGAACCAGGCCGCCCGGCCGGCGGGCCGCTCGCATCTATGCCCGCCCCGCGAGCGAGGCGGGCCGCGCCGGCTCGAATCGACCCGGATGAGCTGGAAAGGCTCTACGGCGAAATACTCTCCGCCCACCCCGACCTCGACCCGTCCCTCGCGGTCTCCATAGCCCGATGCCGCCTGATGAGCGGCGGCAAAAAACGACAATGACACTGCGCAGAAAGGCCGAAAACGAACCGACGTCCCTGGATAGGGCCGTGCCGTTTGCGGCAACGCATATCGGCTGTTTCTGTGAGGGGACGGCGGTTTGCCGCCCCCTCATACCAAATTTGAAATCAATGGCCTAAAGTTAAACGATTTTAATACTGATTTGAAATCAAGAGCCTAAAGTTAAAAAATATTTTAAGGCAACGCATGTCTGCCATGAGACGTACCATTAACGCCTGGCTGGAAACCAAATCGGCATATCAGCCTTATTACATCGCCCCTAGCCTGTCCGCGACGCAGATGGCTGCCATTACCTTCTCAACGGAGACCTCTACGTGCATGTTGTGTATCGTCTCCCCTTCGGCGCAGCTCGCCTCGGCGACGGCTCTCATCTTCTCAGGCGTCGGGTCTTTGACGCCGAGGTCTCCGAGCGTCGTCGGAAGCCCGACGGATTTGCAGAACTCTATAACCTCGAAGATATCCTCGTCGCTTGCGTCCTCCAATACCAACTGGGCTATCGTCCCAAACGCCACCTTCTCGCCGTGATAGGCGGAGTGCGTCTCAGGCAGGACAGTGAAGCCGTTGTGTATCGCGTGTGCGGCGGCGAGACCGCCGCTCTCGAAGCCTACGCCGCTTAAGAACGTGTTCGCCTCTACGATGTTTTCGAAGGCCGGGGAGACTACGTGGTTCTCCGCCGAAATCTTCCCCTTCAGCCCGTCCTCCATGAGGATATTGAAACAGAGCTCGGCCAGCGCCACGGCTGTCCGCGAGGGCTTGCCGCCGTTTATGGCGGTCGCGCGCGCTATGTTGCAGGCCCGCGCCTCGAAGTAGGTGGCGAGAGCGTCACCCATGCCGGAGACCAGGAGCCTGGGCGGCGCGGCTGCAATCACGTCCAGATCCACGATGACTGCGTTCGGGTTGTCGCGGAGGAAGAGATAGCTCTCGAATACACCGTCTTCTGTATAGATCACCGAGAGCGCGCTGCACGGCGCGTCTGTCGATGCGATCGTCGGTACGATCACGATTGGCATGCCCGCATAGTGAGAGACGGCCTTGGCGGTGTCAATAGCCTTTCCGCCGCCGACTCCGAGAACCACGTCGAGATCAGCTTTCTTGAGCTTGTCGATGAGCGAGTCGATCTCTTTCTTGCTGCACTCTCGATTGAACGGAGCTATTTCTACCTTGAACGATGCATCCTCGAAGCTCTTTGCTATACCCTTGCCGTATCTGTCGATCGTCCCCGGGCTGGCGATGACGAACGCCCCCTTTTTGCCGAGGGGCTTGATGTAGTCCGGCAGCCTGTATATCATGCCGGAACCTTGGATATACTTGAACGGCGCGTAGATCCTCCTCTCCACGACCACTCCTCCTTTTCTTTTTTTCTTGCCATTGGGATTGCGCGTGCGCACTACAGCAGTATACAATAAAAGCCGCCCTCTGTGGCGGCTTTTATTGCGTACTTACTTTGAGATTATTGTCATAATTTCTTACTTCTCCATGCTAGGACGCTCTTCCTGATGGGGGTTTATCGAAAGCCAGGCGCCCCAGTCGAATTGCAGCGGGCCGCTCGCTATGTAAACGCCTATCAGCGCCAGAAGCGCCCTGTGCTTGAGCACCACGCAGAAGGATATCGCCACGCCCAGAAGGATCGCGGCCTTTGCCTTGTTTACGTTGCCCTTGCGGAGCAGCTTGAGGTTGCCGTATGGCACCGTGGATATCATGAGCGCACCCAGAAGGACCATCACCGCCACTGCGGCGTAGGGCGCGAGCGGGACGCCGGCGATCACTATGGACGCCAGGGCCATGCCGGCGGCCGGGATCGGGAGGCCCTGGAACGGGCCTGTGACGTGCATCACGTTGAACCGCGCCAGGCGCAGCACACCGCAGAGCGCAAAAAATGCCGTCCCCAGGGTAGAGAGCGTGCCGCCCCCTATATCGATGTACCTGGCGTAGACGAGGAACGCTGGGGCGGCGCCGAAGGAGAGCGCATCGGCCAGGCTGTCCAGCTCCTCGCCGAAAGCGCTGCTGCCGCCTAAGTTGCGGGCGACCTTCCCGTCCATGTAATCAAAAAAAACGGCAATCACGAGTATGAGGGCGGACGGCAGGAAGTGTCCCCGGTACGTGAGCATCAGCGAGAACATCCCGCATAAAACGCTCCCGCTCGTAATCATGTTCGGCAAGATCTTATTAAATGGAATGTTCCTTACTCGCCTTCTCCGCAGCGGCATCATTCGATCACTCCTATTTTCGACTCCCCGGCACGAACGGCGTCTCCGATCTCGACGACGCGCCGAACCGTAGACGGCAGGTAAACATCGACTTTCGAGCCGAGCTTAATCATACCATATCGTTCGCCACGCGCAAGTTTGTCGCCGCCCTTTACGCGGCAGACGATCCGCCGCGCCATTATGCCGGCGATCTGGACGAGCGTTGTCCTGCCCTGTTCGGTCATTATCCCGACGTAGAGGCGCTCGTTTTCGAGCGATGACTTCGGCTCTATCGCAAACCACTTTTTGCCTGGCACATACCTCAGCTCCTCCACCGTGCCGTCCGCCGGGAAGCGGTTGACATGGACGTCGAGGCCGCTCATGAATATGCCTATCTTCGTCGTGCGGCCGGCGTAAGGGTCGGCCGCATCCTCTATTATCTCGACCACTCTGCCGTCCGCCGGGCTCACCCACGCGCTTTCGTCGTCCGGGGGCGTCCTGTCGGGATCCCTGTAAAACCAGGCCGACACGCCCAGCGGCAACAACAAAACGACGCCCGCCACAGGCGACAGGAAGAACGCCGCCGCGCAGAGGGCGATAGTCCCTATTATAGTTGGAAGACCCTCGCGCGCGATGCGCATGACGCTACTCCTTGGCGGCCTCCGGGTCGGCCTTCACTATGCTCACGTCGGCCAGCACGTCTCCCTCGTCCAGCTTCACCATCGTATAGCCTGTGGCCGTGCGGCTGAGGCTCGATATCTCACCGGCGCCCAGGCGCACGACCCTGCCGCGCCCGCTGATGGCGACCAGCTCGTCGTCATCCGACACACCCCAGGCGCCTATTATGTCCCCGGTGCGCTTGCTGTGGTGTATGCCCATCACCCCTCCCGTCCCTCTGTGGTGCGGAGTGAACTCGTCGTATGGCGTCCGCTTGCCTATGCCGTTCTCGCACACGATCAAGAGCTGCCTCCCTGGGATTATGACGTCGCACCCGACGACATGGTCGCCTTCCGAGAGCTTTATCCCGCGCACGCCGTGTCCGGCGCGCCCCTGCGGGCGGAACTCCTTCTCGCTCACGCGCAGGGTCTGCCCCGTCGCGGTCGTCAGGAGGAGGTCGTCGTCGCCGTTCGTGATCCGAACCCTCGCGATGGCGTCGTCGTCGTGGACGCCAAGCACGCGCCTCCCCGCTTTGGTCAGCCCGTCGAGTTCATCTATCGGGAGCCGCTTCGCCAGCCCCTTTTTCGTGACGAAGAACACGAACTTCGCGTCGCCGTGGTTCATGTCGCGGAGGGCCACGACCTTCTCGTCAGGCTCGATGGAGACGAGCGAGCCGATCATCTTGCCCTTCCCCGTCTTAGGCTCTGGTATGACGAGGCCTCTCAGGCCGAATATCCTGCCCTTCGTCGTGAAGAGGCAGAGGGTGTTGTGCGTCGTCGTCACCTTGACCAGGGCGATCTCGTCCTCCGGCTTCGGCGTGGCGCCCTTCACGCCCTTCCCGCCCCTCGCCTGGAGCCTGTAGTCCTGGAGGGGCATCCGCCTGATGTATCCGTCCCTGCTCAGGACGACGACTATCTCGGCCTCCTGGATGAGATCCTCCGCGTCCACGTCGTCCGCAGAGTCCTGTATCTCGGTCCTGCGCTTGTCGGAATACGACTTTTTCAGGCCCTCCAGCTCGTCCACGATGACCGCGTCCAGCACGGCCGGGTTGCCCAGGATCGTGCGGTAGCGCTCGATGTCCGCCAAAAGCACGGCCAGTTCCTCTTCCAGCTTGTGGCGCTCCAAGCCCGTAAGGCGCTGGAGGCGCATCTCCAGTATCGCCTGCGCCTGGGCCTCCGAGAACGAAAGCGCCTGTACCAGCTCCGACCTCGCCGTCGGCACGTCCTTCGAGGACCTTATGATCCGTATGACTTCGTCTATCATGTCGAGGGCGCGGATGAGGCCCTCAACGATATGGGCGCGCTCCTCCGCCTTCCGCAGGCGGAACTCGGTGCGGCGCCTGACTACGGTCCGCCTGTGTTCGATGAAGACGTTGATTATGCGCTTGAGGCCCATCTCGACGGGACGCCCGTTCACGAGGGCCAGGTTGATCACACCGAACGTGCTCTGGAGCTGGGTTCGTATGTAGAGCTGCCGCAGGACGATGTTTGGGTCGGCGTCCCTGTGGAGCTCTATCACGATGCGCATGCCGCCCCTGTCGGAGGACTCGTCGCGCATGTCGGTCACGCCGTCTATCTGCCCGTTCTGAGCGCCCTTGGCTATCGTCTCTATTATGTTCGCCTTGCTGACCATGTAGGGAATCTCGGTGATGACGATGGTGTTTTTGCCGCGCTTTATCTCCTCTATCTGAGCGCGCCCGCGTAAAATGACCTTCCCCCGCCCCGACGAGTACGCCTCGATGATGCCGTCCCTGCCCAGGATGACGCCTCCGGTCGGGAAGTCCGGCCCCGGGATGAGGGCCATGAGATCCCCGAGCTCTATATCGGGGTTCTCCATGACGGCGCGGACGCCGTCTACGACCTCCCCCAGGTTGTGCGGCGGTATGTTCGAGGCCATGCCCACTGCTATGCCGGAGCTGCCGTTCACGAGGAGGTTCGGTATGAGGGACGGAAGCAGTATGGGTTCTTTCAGTGACTCGTCGAAGTTCGGTCCCCAGTCCACCGTCTCCTCGTCTATATTGATCAGCATCTCCTCGCCGATGGAGTGCAGCCTGGCTTCCGTGTATCTCATCGCGGCCGGCGGGTCGTCGTCGATGGAGCCGAAGTTCCCCATGCCCTCCACCAGCGGGTACCTCATGCTGAAATCCTGCGCCATCCTGACCATCGTGCCGTAAATCGCCTGGTCGCCGTGCGGGTGGTATTTACCCATAGCCTCGCCCACGATGCGGGCCGACTTCTTGTACGGCTGGCTGTGCCTGAGCCCCAGTTCGAGCATGGAGTAAAGGACGCGCCTCTGAACCGGCTTCAGACCGTCGCGCGCGTCAGGTATCGCCCGCCCGACTATCACGCTCATTGCGTAATCCAGATAGCTGTGCTTTATCTCGTCCTCGATGGGGAGCGGCAAAACCCTGTCGAACAAGTTCTGTTGCCTGTTATCGTGATCCATTGACATACCTCCGCTAAGACCTCAAAAAACCAAGCGGCGGGAACTCCGCCGCTTGGGGAAATTCTAGGGAATATTCTACCACTTATTTTTTAGATTGGGAAAAAGGGCGTCAGCACCCTCGACGACACTGGCGACGAGAGGACGATCGACGTCGTCGTCTGGCCGTAGTTGCCTATCTGGTTGATGATCTCCTCGAGGTGGCCGACAGACGCGACGACGACCTTCAATATGAAACCGTCAGCCCCCGTGAGGTGATGCCCCTCGACCACCTCGGGTATGGTGCGGGCCATCTCGTCGGCTTCCTTCAGCTTGCCGACGTTCGCCGCCACCCTTATGAAGGCGGTGATCGGGAACCCCAGCTTTTCCTGGTCCACGACAGCCCTGTACTCCCTGATATAGCCGGCCTCCTCCATGCGATGCACCCTCTCGGCCACGGCCGGCGAGGACAAGCCCACGCGCCTCCCCAGCTCGCTGAAGGAAATCCTGGCGTTCTCCTGAAGGGCCCTCAGGATCTGTCTGCCTATGTCGTCCAACAGTTTGTCTCCCTGCATCTCCATCTCCTCCTACAACTAAATTTATTTCCAGGCCACGGTTGCGCCGCTGGAAGCAGAACATTATATTTGGCGCGGATTGTACGCTGAAAATTATAAAACATCCTGAACCGCCGTCAACAACGGGATTGTACGCCCCGCGCCGCTATCTCCTCTCTTATGTTGTAGTTTGTTCACACGCCACATAAAACATTACCTGCGTTGCTCACAGTAGGATGATAAAAATAAAGCATTTAATTATAGGTTACGTTATCAGATAACATTCAAAAACGCAAGCATTTAAAGAGTAGTTTTTATCTTAAATAATGATTGTTTTAGTCAGTTTTACCGAAAAGGAACCGCTTTTGAGAGCGCCGTTTGGCGCGTCTCCGCCGGTACTGCGGCGTGCTTGCCTCGTTCGCAATCCCCTGCATTGCCGGTGAATCCTCGACGGACAGCCGTTTTGTGCGTCCCCCTAAAACCAGTAATTATGGCGCTTTACAGAAAAAGCCATCGGGGGTGCGTCATTATTTTCACCCAATTTTTGTTCTTACCTATTGCAAATTACGCAAAAAGCGCTATAGTCAATACGGGATCTACGCTGGTAGTTCTCCGGCCATCGGCAACTCAATGTTCTTTATTATTATTAATAATAAAAATACAAGATATTATGTCGCGATAAAAGTCTACTGAAATTCACACGGTCTTCGTTTGAGGGTGTCGGCTCTGGTGGGGTTCTGTCCTTGCCTTTGGTTTCCCGCGACGAATCGACCTCTCTTAGAGACAACGATTTTTTCGAAGTCCAGTTTTGAGCCTCGGCAAGGGACTCCGACCGATCTCGTAAGGAAGGAGGGGATGCGAAGGAGATCGCTCAAGTATGCGCCGCGCAACGGGAAAAAGCTGATTGATTGTTAGGGGCCTGAAGGGCGGAGACTCTAGCCCTCGCAGCATTCCGGACGCTGGACGGCGTAATGCCGTTTAGGCGAGTTGTTTGACTGTTCCTTGATCTTACATAATTTCAGACGGAGGGATTAAAGTATGAGCACTTATATTGGTGAGTTTATCGGCACCATGACGCTAGTGGCCTTTGGTGACGGGGTTGTCGCCAACCTCGTTTTGAAAGACACCAAGGGAAACGGCGCAGGATGGGTTCACGTAAACTGGGGTTGGGCCTTCGCTCTCATGATGGGTATCTTTGCGGCGTGGGCGTTCGGCTCTGGCGAAGCGGACCTGAACCCCGCCGTCACCATTTTCAAGTTCCTTATCGGCGGACACTACGAGGCATCGCAGCTCATCCCGACCATCGTGGCTGAACTCGCGGGCGGCGTAGCGGGCGGCGTTATCGTCTACTTCCTGTACCTCAACCACTGGGCCGCCACCGATGACCCAGGTCTCAAGCTCGCCGTTTTCGCCACCGGCCCGGCCCGGCGCGACGTTTTCGCCAACTTCCTCACTGAGGTCATAGCCACGTTCTTCCTTATCATGGGCATCCAGGTCATCGTCCGTGCCATGGGGTCAAACGAGGTTAACGTATATCTCCTTCCGTTCATGATCGGCGGACTTCTCTATGCGCTGGGCGCTGGCATGGGCGGCGCTACCGGTTACGGCATGAACCCCGCCCGTGACATGGGCCCGCGTATCGCGCACGCCATACTGCCGATCCCCGGCAAGGGAACCAACGACTGGTCATGGGGGCTTACAGTGGCAACGGCGGGACCGATAGTCGGCGGACTCTTGTCGGTGGCCGCTTACAAGCTGGCTGGCTGGTAGAGGCAAAGGGTTTACTTTAGCAGGATTTAGCCATCAGACCCCTAACAATAAAATCAGCGCTATTTAAAGGAGGCGGTGTAATTTGAAGAAACTCATCAACAAGGTAGACGACGTAGTGACCGAATCACTGGCCGGTATGGGCGCCGCTTTCCCTGACTTGATCAGGGTGATCCCGGAGGTTCGTGTCGTGGCGCGCAAGTCGGCGCCATACCCGAAGGTAGCGGTAATATCAGGCGGCGGCAGCGGACACGAGCCAATGCACGGCGGCTTTGTCGGTTACGGTATGCTAGACGCTGCCTGCGCCGGAGAGGTATTCACGTCGCCCAGCCCTGACCAGATGTACGAAGCGGCCAAGGCTACCGACGGCGGCAAGGGGACCCTCTTCCTCGTGAAAAATTACACGGGTGACATCATGAACTTCCAGATGGCGGCCGATACTCTGGCCGGAGAGGGAATCAAGGTCGAGCAGGTAATCGTGAACGACGACGTGGCCGTCAAGGACTCGCTCTACACGGCGGGCCGCCGGGGAGTCGGCGGGACCGTCCTGATTGAGAAGATCATAGGGGCTTACGCGCAGGCCGGGGCGTCGCTAGAAGAGGTCAAGGCACTGGCGGAGGACACGAACGCGAAGGTGCGCTCGATGGGGATGGCACTCACGAGCTGTACCGTGCCGGCAGCCGGGAAGCCGACGTTCGACCTCCCGGGTGACGAGATAGAACTCGGGATAGGCATCCACGGCGAACCCGGGCGCGAGAGGACCAAGCAGAAGACATCGAGCGAGATCGTCGAGTACATGGCGTCAGCGATCGTGGACGACCTCCCATATAAAAAGGGCGACGAGGTACTGGCGTTCGTCAACGGGATGGGGGGTACGCCGCTCATCGAGCTGTTCGTGGTCTACAACGACCTCAAGAAATTCTTAGACAAGAAGGGCATCGTGGTCGCCCGCAACCTGGTAGGCAACTACATCACGAGCCTCGACATGCAGGGCTGCTCGATAACGCTCCTCAAGCTCGACAGCAAGACGAAGGCACTGTGGGACTACCCGGTCGAGACCCCGGGACTGCGCTGGGGGAGGTAAGGAAACAGTCATGGCATTCACCCTCGAAATGGCGCTCCTCGCGCTCAAGAAATTTAACGCGGCGGTAGAGGAAAAAAAGGATTACCTGACTGATCTCGACTCAGCCATCGGTGACGCGGATCACGGCATCAACATGAACCGCGGCATGAAGAAAGCAATGGAAAAAATAAGCGGCAAGGAGTATGGCGATTTCGGGGGACTCTTCAAGGATGTCGCGATGACCATAATGAGTGCCGTAGGGGGCTCAGCCGGGCCGCTATACGGCACTTTCTTCATGAAGATGGGCCAGAAGCTCGCAGGGAAGACCGAGGCTTCCACAGAGAACATGGCTGACGCCATGCAGGAGGGCCTGGGCGGCATAACCTCGCTCGGGAAGTCACAGGCGGGCGACAAGACTATGGTGGACGCCCTCCAGCCCGCGATAGACGCACTGCGGGCGGGCGCGCCTGACGGTGAGCCCGCCGCGTGGAAAGCGGCAGTTGACGCGGCCCAAAAGGGCATGGAAGATACGATACCGATGCTCGCTAAGCGCGGGCGCAGCAGTTACCTGGGCGAACGCTCGATAGGGCATCAGGATCCAGGCGCCACATCCATCTTTTATCTGGTGTCCGCTTTCAGGGACGCCGGCACAGGCCAGTAGCATGGTCGGGATACTAATCGTCTCTCACAGCGAAGACGCGGCACGCGGCATCGCGCAGATCGCGCGCGGAATGTCCGCCGCGATCGGCGACGCCCCTATAGCCGGGGTGGGCGGCAATGACGAAGGCGGCCTCGGCGTCTCCGTGGCCAAGATCATGGAAGCCCTTGCTGACATGCTGCCCAAGTGCGACGGAATCTTGATACTGCCTGACCTCGGCAGCTCCGTGCTCTCGTCCAGAGGCGCAGTGGGCATGTTGTCAGACGAGGACGCCGCAAAGATCGTCATAGCGGACGCGCCAGTCCTCGAGGGCGCGATGCTCGCGGCGGTGGAGGCCAGCACGGGGGCAGATCTGCCGGCGGTCGCCCAAATTGCCAAAGAGGCAAAAAACCTGAAAAAAATCGATCACTAGCGCAGGACATACGTTATTAGCGCGAACCATTCAAACTCTACAGCGACATATCATTGAAGGAGGCGTTTTTGAGGTGGCCGAGAAAAAATACGTAGTCGCCATTGACCAGGGCACGACGAGTTCCCGTTGTATGGTTTTTGACAAGAAGGGGCTTCCGGTTGTTTCCGACCAGATGGAGCACGCCCAGATATTCCCCAAGCCGGGCTGGGTGGAGCACGACGCGCTGGAGATATGGTCCAGGGTTCAGGATGTCGTAAGGAACGCGCTCAAAAAGGGCAACATCTCCACGGACGAGATCGCCAGCATCGGCATCACGAACCAGCGCGAGACGACGGTCGTCTGGGAAAAGGCCACGGGCAAGCCGATATATAACGCGATAGTGTGGCAGTGCACCCGCACCGAGGACTTCTGCAAAGAGTGGCAGAAAACCCCGGGATGGGAGCAGGACGGCGTGGGGCAGGGCAAGGTCAAGGATCACACAGGGCTTTTGATCAACCCCTACTTCTCAGGGACGAAGATAAAGTGGATACTGGACAACACGCCGGGTTCGAGGGAGAAGGCCGCCAAGGGCGAGCTCCTCTTCGGCAACATCGACACATGGCTGATATGGAACCTCACCGGCGGGCCGAACGGCGGCGTACACGTCACGGACGTCTCCAACGCCTCCAGGACGCTCCTGATGAACATAAAGACGCTCAAGTGGGACGAGGAGATGGCAAAGCTCCTCAACGTCCCCATCGCGATGCTGCCGCAGATAAAGCCGTCCAGCGCGGTCTACGGCAACACGATTCCAGGCGGGCCGTTCGGCGCGTCGATCCCGGTGGCGGGCGACCTCGGCGACCAGCAGGCGGCGCTCTTCGGCCAGGCATGCTACAACAAGGGCGACACCAAGAACACATACGGAACGGGCTGCTTCATGCTGATGAACATCGGCGAAACTCCCGTCCTGTCGAAGAACGGCCTTCTGACGACGGCCGGATACAGTCTGGAAGAGGGCAAGTGCATCTACGCTCTGGAGGGTTCCATCGCCATCACGGGCGCGGCCGTCCAGTGGCTGCGCGACAACCTGAAGATCGTGGACGAGTCGCCTGACAGCGAATATTTCGCCAACAAAGTCGATGACAACGGCGGGGTCTACTTCGTGCCGGCGTTCTCCGGCCTCTATGCGCCGTATTGGGACATGAACGCGCGCGGCATCATCGCAGGGCTCACCCGCTACGTCCGCAAGGAGCACATCGTCCGCGCCACGCTGGAAAGCATCTGCTACCAGACGCGTGACGTGGTCGAGGCCATGAACAAGGACTCTGGCGTTCCGCTTGCCGAACTCAAGGTCGACGGCGGCGCGGTCAAAAACAACCTGCTCATGCAGCTCCAGTCCAACATCCTGGGCGCCAAGGTCGTGCGTCCCGTCGTAAACGAGACGACGGCACTGGGCGCGGCTTACGCTGCGGGCCTCGCGGTCGGCTTCTGGAAGAACGTGGACGACCTCCGCGCGAACTGGGCGAAGGATCTGACCTTCTCTCCGGCGTGGTCCGACGAGAAAAAAGAGGGCGGCTACAAGGAGTGGAAGAAGGCCATAGAGAAATCCAAGGGGTGGGTTGACTAATATCAGGCATCTGACAATAAATCAGCCTTTCCTTTAAGAAGTAAGGCTTGTCTGTCCCAGCCCGCGTCGGGGGAGTACGTTCCCCGGCGCGGGTCTGTGGGCGGCAGGGGGCTTGGGAGGAGGATATCCTTGCAGGGTCGCGTCAAGGAGAACGGCAATTTCGACGTAATCGTCATCGGCTGCGGGATAGTTGGCGCTACGATAGCGCGCGAGCTGTCCCGCTATACGCTTAAAGCAGCCGTTTTGGAGAAGGCTTCCGACATCCCGTTCGGCGCCAGCCGCGCGAACAGCTCGATGATCCACGGCGGTTTCGACGACGAGCCAGGGAGCGCCAAGGCGAAATTCTGCCCGAAGGGCAACAGGATGTATCACGCGCTCTACGAGGAGCTCGACTTCAAGCTCAGAAAATTCGGCTCATACGTGTGCGCCAAGGGCGAATCCGAGGAGCGTCACCTGAAGAAGCTGTACGAACAGGGCAAGGCGAACGGCACAATCGGCATGGAGATCGTTTCCGGGCAAAAGCTGCGCGAAAAGGAACCCCACACCGCGCCCGACATAACCGCCGCGCTCTGGTGCGAGTCAGGGGCGATAGTGAACAACTTCGAGGCGACATTGGCCTTTATAGACAACGCCAGGCAAAACGGCGTCTCGCTCTACATGGAGACAGCCGTGGACGGCATACTGTCTGATGAATCGCGTTCGAGCGTTCGCGGCGTCTCGACAAACAGAGGGAACTTTTACGCGCCGGTGATAATAAACGCCTCAGGCGTCTACGCGGACGTAATTTCTCGCATGGCAGGGGACGACAGCTTCATCATCCACCCCACCAAGGGGGAATACTTTATCTTCGACCGCGTGGCGGGCGATCTGGTCACGTCCTTTCTCTTCTCATGCCCGTCGAAGCTGGGCAAGGGGATAACGGTGACGCACACGGCGGACGACAATCTCCTGATCGGCCCCACGTCAGTCCAGCAGACCGACAGGGACAACAGGAACACCACCCCCGAGGGCCTGGACGATACCTTCGACGGGGCGAGGCGTCTCGTGCCGGGAATTCCTAGGAACATGGCCATAACGACATTTTCCGGGGTGCGCGCCAACAGCAATACGGGCGATTTTTACATAAAGGCCCTTGACCGGCCCAGGGGGTTCGTCAACGTGGCAGGGATCAAATCCCCTGGCTTCACGAGCGCTCCTGCGATTGCCTGGCACGTGACGGAGCTCATCAGGGAGAACCTCGGGGACGTCGTTAAATTTGAAAAAGACCCGGCCTTCGTGCCGGAGAGAAAACATATACCGCGCTTCGCCGACCTCGGGATGGAGGAGAGGCAGCGCCTCGCCTCGTCTGACCCCAAGTGGGGGCAGATCGTCTGCCGGTGCGAGAGTGTCACTGAGGCCCAGGTCGTGGAGGCTATACGCAGAGGGGCGCGCACCGTAGCCGCCGTAAAACTCTGGGTTCGCCCAGGGACAGGGCGGTGTCAGGGCGGCTTCTGCTCGCCCAGGGTCGTCGAAATACTGGCGAGGGAGCTTGGCGTGTCGCCGCTCGAAATTACGCGCCACGGAGGAAAATCGCACATGCTGACCAGCAAGACAAAAGAACTGCTTTTGCCGGGGAAACCGCTATGAGCGACATATCCGGCGTTCGCGAAATAGACGTAGCGGTGATAGGAGGAGGGCCGGCCGGAATCGCGGCCGCCGCGGCCGCCCGCAAGGAAGGCGCGGAACGGGTCGTCGTCTTCGAGCGCGACTGGGAAGCGGGGGGGATACTCCAGCAGTGCATCCACCCGGGCTTCGGGCTGCACATGTTCGGGGAGGAGCTTACAGGCCCGGAGTACATGGACAGATACCTCAAACAGGCAAAAGACGCGGGCGTAGAGTTCGCGCTCAACACCATGGTCTTCCAGATGGATCCGCCTGTTGAGGCGGACGGCAGGCGCGCCGCCTCGTTCTGGGTGATGAACCCGCAGACCGGCATTGAACACGTGCGCGCAAAAGCCGTTGTTTTGGCCATGGGGTGCCGCGAGCGCCCCGCAGGCGCACTCGGCCTGGCCGGCAGCAGACCAGCCGGCGTTTACACGGCCGGCACGGCACAGCGCTTCGTCAACATGGAAGGATACATGCCGGGCAAGAAGGTAGTCATCATGGGCACCGGCGACATCGGCCTCATAATGGCGCGGCGCATGGTGCTGGAGGGGGCGGAGGTCGTAGCCGTTTTCGAGATCATGCCATGGGTGTCCGGCCTCAGGAGGAACATCGCCCAGTGCCTCGACGACTTCGGCATACCGTACTACCTCGAACACAGCGTCTGCGAGCTGCACGGGAAGGACAGGCTAGAGGGAATCTCCGTGGCCGAGATCGGCAAGGACAGGAAGCCCATAGACGGGACGCTCCGCTTCATCGGATGCGACACCCTCCTTCTGGCCGTCGGGCTGATCCCGGAGAACGAGCTGTCACGCATGGCGGGGATCGAGCTTGACCCGTCGACGAACGGCCCCGTTGTGAACGAGCTGCTCCAGACGAGCGCCGAGTGCGTGTTCGCGGCCGGCAACGTCGTGGTCGTATACGACCTGGTAGATTTCGTGAGCGAGGCAGGAGAGAGGGCGGGCAGCAGCGCAGCGCTCTACGCGCTGGGAAAGCTCGACACGGGCCGAAGGGAGTTCGCCATAGAGACGACGCCCAACATCAGGGTTGTCTCTCCCCAGAAGCTGTGCGGGGAGCGGGACACTACGGTTTTCCTCCGCGTCGCGGAGCCCGTGGAGGGACGCTGCAAGCTCTGGGCGGAGCCAGGGATATTCAGCCAGACGCTCCGCTACGCCAGGCCAGGCGAGATGAACGAGGTCAAGATCAGCGCCCAAAAGCTGCGCGAACTGCCCGGGGACGTCAAGAGCGTAAAAATAGGGCTGGAAGCCTTTTAAGGAAGGGCTGATGAGTTTGAGCGAGGAGACGAAAAAATTTCTGTGCGTTTCTTGCCCGGTGGGGTGCCTGTTGAAGGTCACGGTCCAGGGCAAGGAGGTCTTGAGCGTCGCTGACAACGGCTGCCCCTTGGGCGTGAAGTACGCCCAGAACGAGGTGGTGAACCCGGTCCGTACCTTCACCTCGACCGTGAGGGCCGTCGGCGCTTCTCTTCCTGTCTGCCCCGTCCGCAGCAGGACGCCGCTGCCGCTCTCGAAGGTCGGCGACGTGACGAGGGAATTGGCCATGACGGAGGCCGCCGCGCCGATTTCTATCGGCCAGGTCATCATAAAAGACGTCTGCGGCACGGGGACAGATATCATTGCCAGCAGGTCGCTTGGCAAGCGTTGACTTTGTCGCTATAATTTTAACGCTTCCATTCTGCAGCTTTAAGGAGAAAGTCCTATGGCTTACGAGTCCGGAGAAAAGACCAGGATAATTCAGGAGTTCGTACCGGGGAGACAGGTCACCATCGCCCACATCATCGCAAACCCGAACAGGGACATCTGTGAGCGGATCGGAGTGGACAACAAGGGCGCTATCGGCATAATGACAATAACCCCCGGGGAAGGCTCGATCATCGCGGCGGACGCTGCGTCAAAATCCGCCAACGTCAGGATAGAGTTCGTGGACCGCTTTACCGGCGGGCTGGTCTTCAGCGGGGAGGTCGCGGCCGTAGAGTCCGCCCTCATGAACGCGATGCGCGCGCTGTCGGATATTTTGGGGTTCGATTCTGCACCCGTCACCAGAAGCTAGAAGGACGGATGGCGGGTCAGGGCACATCAGGCAGACAAGAGGCTGATTTATTGTCAGGCGCCTAAAGGGTAAAGACTTAAACCATTACTCTGCCTGTGTCGCAAAACAGCAAAATGCCGTCTTGGTGAATTAATCAGCGTTTTCTCAGCCATAGCGTAACCCGCGCACAAAAACGCCCAGACGGCGTAGCGGGGTATGCATGGCTGTTTTTGCGATATCAGATCAGGGGCGTCAAAAGCACTGCTCAATAAAACAAAGGAGACGGTAGGGGCCTATGGAGGACGTTACTAAGACAAACACGGACTTGCCGTATGACATCGGTACGGTGGAGAGGCTACTGGCACCGCTGGAAAAATCCTTGAACACCAGCGGACCCGTTTCGGACTGGAAGAAGCTGTACCTAGGCTTCGACCTCGGGACGACCAACACGGTGTTAGTTGCGCTCAACGAAGACGGAGAGCCGGTGGGCGCTGAGATGGAATCTTCCGGCTCGTCCGTGAAGGACGGCGTCGTTGTCGATTACCTGGCCGCGATAAACGCCATGAGGAAGTGCCTCGACCGCCTCCGCCGCAGGGCGGGGCGAGAGCTCGCAGGCATCGGCGCGGCGGCCTACCCGCCAGGGATCTCGGAGCGCACAGCCCGCGTCTGCGCGAACGTAGTGGAGTCGCTGGGCTTCACCTGCGAGGGGCTGTACGAGGAGCCGACGGCGGCCTCGGACGCGCTCTCGATGCTCGACGGGGCCATAGTGGACATAGGCGGCGGGACGACGGGCATCTCCATACTGGAGCGCGGCGATGTCGTTTACTCTGCCGACGAACCGACCGGCGGCACTCACATGACGCTGGTGCTGGCAGGCGCGCAAGGGATAGACTTTGACGACGCTGAGAAGATGAAGCGCGACATCGCTCGTCATCCTGAGCTGGTGCCGATGCTGCGACCGACGCTTGAAAAGATGGCGACCATCGTGAAGAACCACCTCAAGGAGAGCGGATATTACGGAAAAGTCCCGATACTGACCGTCGGCGGGGGGGCGGCGCTCCCGGGCGCCGAGGAAATTCTCTCCTCCACGGTCGGCCTGCCGGTGCATATATGCCCGCACCCGCTCATGGTGACGCCGGCAGGGATAGCGGCCCGCCTCTGGAGGGAGAAAAGGGCTAGGGGTGACCAAACGCCGACGGGCGCTTAGTCAAAACCCGCAGTGCCGTGGAATGCGAGCGGGCCAGGGAGCAGATCCCAGGCCCGCTCGCGTTGCGTTTATCTTTACATGACGGGCGCCGCTTCGAGAGGCACCTTGCTCTGATGCAGCCTCATTCCCTGGCGGTAGACGAGGAACGCATATACGAGCGCGAATACTATGCCCAGCACGTAAGCCCAGTTCATAGGCAGGTTGAGGCCTATCGGCGCGTTGCAGATGAAGGTGAACGTGATGAAAGCGTACCACATCCCCGGCAAGAGCGGCATAAGGAAGGCCACCCTATGCCCCTTGCCCAAGAGGTAGATCGTTATGATGCCGAAGGCGAAGATCGAGATAGTCTGGTTGCTCCAAGCGAAATACCTCCACAGCGTGTTGAAGCCCCCTGGGGATACCTTAGCCCATACGAGTATGCCCGCAACGAGCGCGAACATTATGGACGATATGGAAACCCTGTTTTTCGCAGGTTTCTGATCGATGCGCAGGTACTCCGCGACCATTAGCCGCAGGGAGCGCAGCGCCGTGTCGCCTGACGTGATGGGCAGCACTATGACCCCCAGGATCGCTATCATCCCGCCCACGTTGCCCAGCATATCCCTGGCCACGATGCCTATGACCGCCGCCGGGCTTCTGAACAGCATTTCAGCGCTCGTGATGCCCTTCGATACTGCTCCCATCGCTGCGGCCGCCCATATCATCGCTATGAAGCCCTCAAGGATCATCATGTTGTAGAACGTGGTGCGCCCCTGCTTTTCGCTCGTCATATTGCGCGCGATAATGGCCGTCTGGGTGGAGTGGAAGCCGGAGACAATGCCGCACGCCACCGTGATGAAGAACATCGGGATGAGGCTCTGCCCGTATGGGTGCGCCAGCCTCAACGTCTCGGCAGTCAGGTTCGTCAACTGGTATCCCCTTGCGAATATGCCGATGAAGATCCCTGCGGCCGAAAAGAGCAGGATGGCGCCGAACACGGGGTAAATCCTGCCTATCAGTTTGTCTATGGGAAACAGCGTCGCGCACAGGTAATAGACGAAGATCACGAGATAGATAACCCACGTCGAGACCTCGTTCGCGGCGCCTGAGAAACCGAACACCTGCGTCGCGGCTATGTCTCCGGGCGTGTAGATGAACACCGCCCCAACCAGGAGCATGAGAAAGCACACGAACACGTTATACAGATTGAATACGGCGTTGCCCGTGTACTTTTTGATGAGTTCGGGCATCTGCATCCCGTCGTTGCGGATGGACAGCATCCCGGAGAAATAGTCATGCATCGCGCCGCCGAGGACGTTGCCGATCGGTATGAGTATGAACGCTATCGGCCCGAACAGGATGCCCTGAATCGGCCCGAGTATGGGGCCTGTCCCCGCGATGTTCAGCAGGTTTATGAGGCTGTTCTTCCACGTCTTCATGGGGACGAAGTCGACGCCGTCCGTCTTGGTGAACGCCGGTGCCTTCCTGTCGTCCGGCTTCATGACCTTTTCGCACAGCGTTCCGTACAGCGCGCTGCCTACTATGAGCAACGCCAAACCGATAACGAATGTAGCCATGTCATAGCTCTCCTCTCAGTCATAAAATAAGCCAAGCGCCTCTGACGCGCCTGCCGGCTTGCGTCAGCATTTCTTAAAAAAAGCAGATTTATCGTTAGGTGCCTAAAGGGTGAAGATTTGCAAACAAGAAAACATCACTTGGCGTTTACGCGAATTAATCATCGTTTCCTTGAGTATCAGCAAAAATTTCAGCGTGAACGCCCCAAACAGCGCAAGTGAAACGAAAATTCCTTCAAAAACACGCGCAGGACGCCCCCATCATCCACCCCCCCTGTTTTCGATTGAAATGCAATACAGACAATTTGATTCTGAAGTATAGTAACCATATTGTCAAGACCAGCACGGGAAGGCGCAGCCAGGGGGGCCGCCTGTGGCGACGGCTTCTCCCTGGGTGTTCACTCGCCCAAAGCGAATATAGCGCGGCGGATGGATTCCTCGTCTAGATTTTCGTCCAAGGTGCTTTGAACGGCGTCATGGAAAAGGGGCTTGTTTTCGTCGATCCGTGAGAGGAAAATTTTGTCATGACCGGTGCGGCCAACGTTATCAGGGTCGTAAAACAGCTCTTCCGTGAGCTTCTCGCCGGGGCGTACCCCGGTGAAGGCGATCTGTATGTCCCTGTACGGTTCGCGCCCGTGCAGCCTGATCAGCGTCTCGGCCATCTCCGTGATGTTGACCGGCTCTCCCATGTCCAGCACGTAGAGCTCGCCGCCGCAGCCCATGGAGCCGGCCTGGAGGACGAGGCTGACCGCCTCAGGTATCAGCATGAAGTAGCGCGTCATGTCCCTGTGCGTGACGGTCACGGGGCCTCCAGCCTTGATCTGCCGCTCGAACAGCGGGACCACGCTGCCCCTGCTGCCGAGCACGTTGCCGAACCGCACCGTTATGTATCTGGTGTCCGGGTGGCTCCGCCACGCGCCCAGGAGGAGCCTTTCCGCCGCCCTTTTCGTGGCGCCCATCACGCTCGACGGGCGCACGGCCTTGTCGGACGATATCATCACGAAGCGTTCCGTCCCATAAAGCCCGGCCAGCTCCGACAAAGCCCACGTCCCCAGCGCGTTGACCCGGAACGCCTCCCTGGGGTTCTCCTCCATGAGCGGGACATGCTTGTGCGCTGCCGCGTGAAAGACGACGTCCGGCCTGTGGGACTCGAAGAAGCGGCTCATCGTGGCAAAGTCCGCGATGTCCGCGATGACCGGCCTGTACGGGACTGTCACGCCGGCCTCGCGCAACTGCTGGGTCAGTACGTATATGGACTGCTCACCGTGTCCTAGGACGAATAGCTCCGAAGGGTTGTGGCGTAGCGCCTGAGCGCATATCTCGCGCCCGATTGAGCCCCCCGCCCCGGTCACGAGGATCCTCTTCCCGGCCAGGTACTCACCAATGCCCTCGTCGTCCAGCTCTATCGGCTCGCGGCGGAGGAGGTCCTGCAGCTCGACGGATCTGAGGCGCGTCACCTCCACCCTCCCGTCCGCGAGCTCCCACAGGCTGGGGAGCACCCTCACCTCGACGCCGAGGGGCGCTATGGACGAGAGGTACTCCCGCACGCGCGCCCCGCTGGCCGAAGGGATCGCTATGAGTACCACCTCTATCTTCATAGCCGTGGCTATGTCCGCGAGGTCGTCGTCATTTCCGAGGACGGGGATCCCTGCTATCTGCTTGCCCAGCTTCTCCGGGTCGCCGTCGATAAACCCGACCGGCAGGAGGTCGTAGGCCCTCCGCTGCATGTCCCGCGCGATGTACGCCCCTGCTTCGCCCGCGCCGATGATGAGCGTTTTCTTCATCGGCGAATCCCGTCTTTCGCCGCCCTGCCCGCTCGCCCTGCCAGGCGCGACGGACAGCTCCGCGAGCCTCCAGGAAGCGCGGGCGCCGCCCGTAAAGAAGAGCCCCGCGAAGAGCATTATGGCGAGCGACGTCCTGGGGATGAGCATGCCCCTCATGAAAAAGTTGGCGCAGAGGAAGGCCGCGCTGCCGTAGGCGTATGCACGGGTGAGCCTGGCATACTCCTCGACGCTGGCCTGAGGCCAATAGACGCGGTAAACTCCGGAAAAGAAGAACGAGAGGGCGGCGCAAAGGGGAAAGACAGCCGCCGCCATGAACAGGTCGCCATGGAAAGACTTGTCCACCAAAATCGAGAGGCGCAACGCAAATCCGGCGTAGACGGCGAACGCCAGCAGGAAGACATCTAAAAGGAGAACCCGCCTGTTGCGCCTGGCAAGGCCCAGCCAGAACTCGGCAAATTTTCTGCTAGGAGAGGTACCCATCTGGCAGGGGCGGTGCTAGATTATCAGCTTGCTGCCGCCTTTTTTGCCGGAAGATATCCTGTCGAGCTGGTGCAGGACATCCGTGGACGCCACGGCAAGGGACGATTTCTTCTCGTGTTCGCGGGCGTACTCCTTTACCTTCTTATCATACTCCTCCATGGATTTCTTGATGACGTCGATGTCGCCGCGTATCCACTGGAGGATGTTTTCCGCCACCGCGACGGAGACCTCCTCGTTCGGCTCCTCCTGGATCATCCCGAGTTCCTTCAGCATCCAGTGTTCTTCCTTGACGGAGTCCACGACATCCTGGTCGGTGATGATCCCTTTTTTATAAAGGATCCGCGCCACGATGTTGAACCGCGTCTTGTTGTTCTCGTCGTTCAAGGCTAGCGTCTCTACCCTCGACAAGAGCATCGTGATGACCTCTTCGAGGCTTATTTGCATGGGCATCTGCATTGTCATTCCTCCAGACAGAACGGGCGCGAGGCCGGATGTGTAACTGCTGATTTATCAGTAGGGGCCTGAAGGGCGAAGATTTGAACCCTTGCGGCATCCGCTTCTAAACGGCAAAATATCGTTTATGCGCATTAATCGGCGTTTCCTTGAGCTTAAGTTTTTTTCGACTTGTAGTTCTTCGCTTTCACAAGCTCCGGCCTCGAAGGCAGGTACTTCAGCGGATCCAGCTTCTTGCCGGCCGCCCTCACCTCAAAGTGGACGTGATCTGTAGTGGCCCTGCCCGTCCGTCCGACGGTGGCGATGAACTCGCCGCGCTTCACGCGCTGCCCCATCTTGACCAGTATCGCGTCGCAGTGGGAATAAAGCGTGAAAACGCTCTCGCCGTGATCTACCACCACGGTCTTGCCGTAGCCCCTGAACTGTTTTTCCCCGTTCGTGACGACCGAGACGATCCCGTCAGCCGTCACCGCTATCGGCGTACCCTTACCGATTACCATGTCGACCGCGCCGTGAACCTTGCGCTTCCCCCTCGGCGCGCCGAATCCCGAGTATATGTACCCGCTGACCGGCCAGAGGAGGTTTTTCGTATTCATCAGATGGGTGATGCTGACGCTTACGGGCCCCTTGTTCTTTGGAAGGGCCGACGCGACGGACAACGCCGCATCGACGGGTGACAGCGCTGAGCCAGCCTTGCCCGGTTCGGCGGGCGGGCTCTCCTGGATCAACGCGGCCACGCCGATAGACTGCTTCATGAGGGACGCTATTGCCTTTATGTTAGAGGCAGTCCTTGCCATGAAAGCGTATTTGCCTGGGAGGATTCCGGCCACGTCGAGCGCCCCTTGCGGGGAGTGGATGTTGGCGCAGGCCGCGCCGTTTGACGAGATAATTATTAAGAGGGAAAGGGAAATAGCCAGCAGGGCATAAGCCGCGCGCCCGCCGCAATGTGGTCTTTCGGGCGCCGAAGCGCCTCCGTCACTGTATTTTCTTATGGACGAGCAAAAGGTCAGCAGACAACGCCGTCGCGGCATCCAATACCCCCTTTTTCGGAAATTTATTCGCTTGCCGAAAGGCATACTAACACATAATTTCTCCTTTGGCAAACCTGCGTACTAGTCAGATGCGACAGGATCATCAAAAATGACAGCCAATCCCGCTTTGTTTCAAAATTTCATTCGCTGTATGGCGAGATTTAATTTTACTGTCAACGGTCACATGGCGGCCAGCCAGGGGGCTGTACCAAATATCATGATCGCCCTTGTCATGCCGCACAAAATAACAACCGTTTTGCTTTAAAATTTCACGGACTTTTTTCTCGTATTCCGCCACTACCAGCACACCAGTTCATGGCGTTCAGAGCGGAAGCACACTGAGAAGGTTTCTTGCGTAACTCCGTTTAGTTCCAATAATTCTGGTGCCACGAAACGGACGCGTTCAATTAGCGCGTCAAGCGAACCGGCTTCGAGGACAAGCCCAGGGATATCGTCACTTGTCGCGACCCAGACTGCGGATTCGTTGTCCCATGCCAGGTTGACAGTGTACTCACGCAAATACGCGCCGCCCTCCTTCCGTCTCCGCCGCAGATCTCGTCCTGT
This sequence comes from Synergistaceae bacterium, assembly GCA_031263445.1. GTDB lineage: Bacteria > Synergistota > Synergistia > Synergistales > Synergistaceae > JAIRNC01. Next base: position 40,700 of record JAISFV010000057.1, read on the forward strand.
CGGTCCGCGCGTCCCTTCGTCGGGGGTGTAATGCTGATTCTATTTCAACAGTACATCCAACAGCCTGCGATGTCAATCCGCCCTGTTCTCAAGACCGTGGGCTGCTACTGGCCGTACAGCTCTATCTTTATCGTGCCGTCGAATGTCCTGGCGGCTGACGTCATCAGGAGGTACAGCTCGCTCTTCCAGACGTAGACCAATGTCGGGGCTATCCATTCGACGCGCGGGATTATCTCCTTCACGAAGCTCTCGAAAAGAGCCCAGGGGCCGGTGATCACGATCCGGTCGACGTTGCCGAAGAGGGCCGAGGCTTTTGCCCCGATTTCGCGGGCGACCTTGTAGGCCATCGCCTTGACGAGGAATATTGTTTTTTTGTCCCCGCGCGAGTATGCTTCCTCGACCTTCTGAAGCCTCGCGTCCCCGAGGTGAGCGGCGAGCCCGCCGGAGGACTGTATCCGGCTCATCATCTCATCCATGTCGTATTTCCTGGCGTAACAGAGTTCGAGCAGCGGCCTCGTCGGGAGAGAGCCTGCGGTGTTCGGGGAGAACGGGCCTTCGCCGTCGAGCGGGCTGTTGCTGTCCACGATCCTGCCCTTGTCATACGCGCTCACGCTGATTTCCTTGCCCAGGTGCGCCACCACCAGGTTGATGCCGTTAGCGCCCGTCTTCATCGCGTCCCAGGCTATCACTGCGGCGGTGGCCCTGTGGGAAAACGAGTGAAAGACCGGGGCCCTGCCCACGCCCTTCAGCCCGGAGAGGGCCGCCTCGGTTATTATCTCGTCGTCGATGGCCGGCTCCACGACGAGCGGGAGGCACTCGCAGACGTTCATCGAATTGATGAGATCCGCGAAGCGGCTTACAACGAAGACCGCCGAACGCTGCGCGTTCTCGTCGATCCTGCTCTCGGCCACCAGGGAGGACAGCGCGTCGTTAACGAGGTATATCCCGCTGGACAGCGCTTCGACCCCTGCCTGGGTTATAACGATATCGACGTCGCTTATCGATATGCCGCACTCCTCGATGACGTCCATCATGGCCCTGAACCTGTACTCCCCTTGCTCGCGGGGCGAGAGGCGCGCGTTGAGCTCAAGGGGCGGGTGCTGCACCACTTCATAGTGGGTCTCCGCCTCGTCCTTGTATATCGCGAATTCAGTGCTCGCCAGCTTTGCGATGAACGACAATACCTTCATGGCCGCGCCCTCTCATTTCCCTCGTCAGGATGCGAATGTGCTTCGATTTAAATGGACAATTATGCCCTTTTTAACTTTCAATAATTTTACAATAGGAATATTGTCGCAGGATACGCCCTAACGGGCGCGACAAAAAAAATTTAGCCCCTCTGGCTGAGGGGCTAAATTTCAGCTTCGGCCTTCGGAGCGTTACGGCTTCTTTTTCTGGAATACCGCCAAGGCTACGGCGGAGGCGATTGAGAGCAGCTTCGTCTCGGCGGAGTCGGCCCTGCTGGTCAGCACTATCGGCGCGCGCGCGCCCAGCACGAGACCGGCCGTCTTGCTCCCCTCCGACAGGTAAATGATCGACTTCGAGAGCATGTTGCCGGCGTCGATGTCCGGGACGAGGAATATATCCGCGTAGCCCGCCACGTCCGAGACGATGCCCTTGTGCCTGGCCGACTCCGGGGAAAGGGCGTTGTCGAGCGCGAGCGGCCCGTCTATCAGGCATTTCTGTATCTGCCCCCTGCGGTTCATCTGCGTCAGCATAGCCGCGTCAACCGTCGGAGGCATATCCGGGTTGACTACCTCGACGGCTGCCAATGCGGCCACTTTGGGGGTCTCGACGCCAAAGGAGTGGGCCAGCTTGACGACGTTCTCGACGATGCTGACTTTCCCCTGCAGATCCGGGTACATGTTGAAAGCGGGATCCGAGACGAAGAATATCCTGTCGTAGTGCGCCACGTGATGCAGGTAGACGTGGGATAGGAGCGAACCGGAGCGGAGCCCTTTCTCTTTGTTCAGGACAGCGCGGAGGAAATTGGCCGTCTTGACCATCCCTTTCATGAGGATGTCCGCCTTGCCGGACGAAACCAGCTCGACGGCCCTCAAGCTCGCCTCTGCCTCTCCGCCCTTCTCATCCACGATTTCGAAGTGCCGCAGGTCAACGCCGGCAGACGAGGCGGTCTTGGCTATCTTGTCCGCGTCGCCGGTCAGAAATGCCCTGGCTACCCTCTCCTTTCGCGCGGCGTCAACCGCCTCCAGGACTTCCGCGTCCTCCGCGCAGGCCACGCTTATCGTAAGCGGGCCTACGTCGCGGGCATAGCTCAAAAGCTCGGTAAGCGACCTCAGTTGTTTCATTGCCCTGTTACCTCCTTAGGTTCATTTTATCTTTTGAGGATACCATAATCGGACGTTTAAGTGTATGCCTAAAAAATCATATTCCCCAATACGCGGACTCAAAAATATCGCCTGATAATGTAAAATCTATCAGGGGGTGTGATATGCTTTACTGGTTTGCGAGGATGTTCTTCAAGCTGTATTTTTTGATATATCACCGCGTCAGGGTCGAGGGGCTGCCTCAGCTCCGAGAATTCACCGCCGCCCGGGGCGGGCCGGTGATCCTGGCCGCGAACCACGCGAGCTACCTCGACCCGCCGGCGATAGGGATGGCCTTCCCTGGGAGGATGCGCTTCGTGGCGTGGGACATGCTCTTTAAAGTCCCGATTTTCAGCTCGATGATATCGGCGCTCGGTGCCGTCCCAGTGAGCCAAGAGGACAAGCGAAGCGCGGCGGGCCTTCTGCTCAAGGTCATCGGTTTCATCGAGGAAGGGTTCAACGTGCTGATATTCCCAGAGGGCAGGCGAAGCCCGGACGGCGTGCTGCTGCCGCTTGAGGGCGGCGTGGCGCTCATTGCCTTGAAGACAGGCACGCCCGTCGTGCCGGTATGGGTAGACGGCACGCAGGACGCGCTCCCTGTACACCTCACGCTGCCCAGGCCGCGCAAGGTGACGATACGTTTCGGAACTCCGATAATCCCAGGCGAGACGGCGCCTGACGCGCCGGAAAAGCAGAGGCGCAAGCTCCTTCTGGAGGAGCTTCTGGCCTCACTGGAAAAACTCCGCGACGAATCAGGAGGCAAGGGCTGAAATCTTCACCCTTCAGGCATCTAGCTGCAAATCAGCCCTTCATAATTTATTTAAGGGAGATGACCAGGAATGAGCAAAACTATCAGCGACATCATCGAGAGGAGAAGCATACGGCATTACACGGAGCAGACGATCCCGCGCGACACGCTGGAGCTCTTGGTCAAGGCCGCCAGGTACGCCCCGTCGGCTATGTCCGCCCAGGCATGGCACTTCACAGTGATCTCGAATCGCAGTGCCATAGACCGCCTCACGGAGGCGCTCAAGGCCGCCGTCTCCGACCCTTCGGTGCCGGAGAGGCTCAGGCTGACTGTAACGAAACCAGAATACACCGTAAACTACGGCGCACCGCACTTTATCATCGTCTCCGGCGACCCGGCATTGGGTACTGCGATAAACGACTGCAGCCTGGCCGCCGGCAATATAATGATCGCCGCGCACTCGCTCGGCCTCGGATCCTGCTGGATCAACCAGCCGGGCGTAGTCTGCGGCTTGCCGGCGTTCCGCGCGCTCCTCTCGGAGCTAGGGGTGCCCGAAACGTACAGGGTTTACGCTTGCCTGTGCCTCGGATACCCGGCCCATGACATAACGGATCTTCCGTACCGTTTGCCGGACGTGGTTAACTATGTAGACTGACAGGCGTGCCAGCCAGGCGCGGGATTAGCGTGACGAGCCGCTGATCCCGCGTCTCGGGCAGATGGGCGATTCAACTCGACGGTCATATTGCCAGGAAAAAAATACAGGCATCACGCGCTTTACATTTAATCCTCATATACTATAGAATTAACTATATAAAGGAAGTGTCGGCACGGGAGTAAACATCCAAGGAAACGCTGATCAATTCGCCAAAATGACATTTTGCTGTTTAGGGAAACGGACGCGGCGGAGGGGGTTAAGTCTTCACCTTTAGGCCCCTAACTATAAAACAGCCTTCTGGATATTTAGGCAGACTCGGCACAAAGACTGGGGAGTGGTCGCTTTGCAGCAGAACGATAAAATTCTTACCGAGGTCGGCACCAACGAGTGGCAGATCGTCGTTTTCCTCCTTGGCGAGCAGTATTTCGCCATCAACGTAGACAAGACGCGGGAAATCCTCAGATGGCCCGGGTCGCGGGACGTCCCGCAGACACACAGGGCTATGAGGGGCATCACTACAATCCGAGGTGAGGTCATCCCGCTGATCGATCTCAGGGTTTACCTGGACATCACACCGGGAGTCGAACTGGAGAACAGCAAGCTGATCGTGGCGGAGTTCAACAAGATGAAGCTGGGCTTCATGGTGGACGCCGTCGACAGGATTTACCGCATTGCCTCCGACGAGCTGGACGCGTCCCTCACAGGGACGTTTTTGGGCGAAAACGCGCTGTATGTCATCAAGCGCGAGGGGCGGAACATCCTGCTCCTGGACTACGAGCGCATAGTCCAGGTCGTCAACCCTTCGCTCGCCGATCAATTCAGCCTGGATAAGGGGGTTTCTGCGGACATATCCAGCTCCTTGGGCGACCTTGACCAATACAAGATCTTGGTGGCTGAGGATTCCCCGCTGATCCGCAAGCTCATACAGGGCGCGCTGACACAGGGCGGTTTTCACAATTTCGAGCTGGTCGGTCACGGCAAGGCCGCATGGGACAGGCTCGTCGAGGACGGGGAGGAGTTCGACATCCTCCTCACGGATATCGAAATGCCGAAGATGGACGGCCTCACGCTCACCAGGCGTGTAAAAGAGGATCCGAAGCTGTCCCACATTCCGGTGATTGTATTCTCCTCCGTCATGGCGGAGGACATCAAGCGCAAGGCGCAGAGCATCGGGGCGGACGCTCAGATAACAAAGCCGGAGATGCACAGGCTCCTGGAGACGGTGGTGGAGCTTTTGGGCAAGGCGGACAAGAAAAAGAAGGCTTCGTGAGGGGCAGCGTCATTAGAGATAACCTCTTCAACGGGGCGACTCGCCTGCCCTATTGGGATCGCAACATGGATTTCGACATAGAGACATGGGTCCCTTACGGATGCGATTTTAAGCCGGTCACCATAAACTCGCTCTTCAGTGACGCTCTTGGCAAGATAGCCGAAATGGCGCTGCGGTTGGAGAGCGAATTTCTGTATATGGATGTCGGCGGCGGTTGCCCGGTTGGCACGCTCGTGCCGGAGAATCTGATCCGTCCCCGCATGGGCAATAGCGACAGAAGCAGCTTCGCGATGGTGTTCTCGTACTCGCGAGGGATGGAGGATCTGTTGTTCGGCCTCGTCCGCGAAGGGGAATACTTTGGCGCGGGTATCACTGTCTGCGGTATATGGAGGAGCTCAATACTCGTCGCGGAGTGCAAGGTGCTGGTCGTGGCGAGCGAAAACCCGCTCTTCGATCCCGACCTTTTCCTCGACTCGCTCAGCCTGGCCATGCGCGGGCCGCAGTTGCCCCTGAGCGGCAATGTCCCGTACTATGCGGAGAAGTTCGGCTACAGGAGGGGCGCCATCCCATACGAGACGGACGACGTCATGCAGTTGCAGATTTCGCAGCTCCTGTCATGCTTCGAGTTCGACGGTACGAGGCGCCTCGTAGGTCCGGTTCCGGAGCTTTCGATGGATAACATATTATGACTGACAGAGGCGCACGAGCGGCACGGTTCGCGCAGCGAGCTGAAAAGCCTTCGCGTCTTCTCGAAACAACTTGATAGCCATAACTTATTTTAAGGAAGGAATGAGCGCCGCGATGAACTTAACGCCCCTGTCAAGAGACGTGCCATTTCCGGCTCCGGATGCCACGCCTGGTGTCATCGCCCTGCCGGAGCGAGAGGACGTGTCCGACGAGTTTAAATGGCGGCTCTCGGACATATATGCCACGGCTGACGAATGGGAGAGTGATTTCAGACTCGTTCGCGGGCGGCTGCCGGAGCTGGCGGCCAGGCGGGGTACGCTCGGGCGGAGCGCTGGTGACCTGCTCTCCTGTCTGCGCCTCTGTGACGAGATATCGATAACCGTAGGCCGTCTGCACGCCTACGCCCTGATGAAGAGCCACGAGGACATGCGCGACTCTGGGTATCAGGCGCTGTCCGGCAGGGCAGGTACGCTCGCGGTGGATCTCTCGTCCGCCGCGAGCTTCATCACGCCGGAAATAATCTCCATGCCGGAGGAGCGCCTATGGGCCATCACCCGCGAGGATGGCGCGGATTTCAGCGACTACATGTTCATGCTGAAGGAGATAACCCGCCAGAAGGCGCACGTATTGAGCGAGGCGGAGGAGGGGCTTTTGGCGCAAAGCGGCGAGATGGCCGCCGCCCCGGAGGACATCTTCTCAATGCTGACGAACGCGGACATGAAGTTTGCCCCGATCAAAGACGAGGAGGGGCGCGAGGTCGAAATGTCGGACGAACGCTACATAAAATACGTCTCGTCCCGCGACAGGTCCGTCCGCAAGGCCGCGTTCGACTCGCTGTACGGCGCTTACGCCGCCGGCAACAACACGCTGGGGGCCGCCTTCAACGGAATGCTCAAGACCGCCCGCTTCTACTCCGGCGCGCGGAAATTCGGCTCTGACCTCGAGTCGGCGCTCGACGGGCCTGGCATCCCCGTAGCGGTTTACGACAACCTGATCACGGCCATAGAGGGCAATCTCGAGCCGCTGCACCGCTATATGTCGCTGCGCAAGAGGATACTCGGCCTGGATGAGCTCCACATGTACGACATATACTGCCCGCTCGTCGAGAATCCTTACAAGGACATACCGTGGGAGACGGCCAAATTCATGGTGGCAGAAGCGCTCGTCCCCCTGGGGCCGGACTACATGGCGCACTTCAGGCGCGGACTTGAGTCGGGCTGGATCGACGTGTACGCGAACCGCGGCAAGCGCGGCGGCGCGTACTCCTGGGGTACATGGGGGACGCACCCCTACATCCTGCTCAACTACAACGGCGAGCTGTCGGACGTCTCCACCTTAGCCCACGAGATGGGGCACTCAATGCACACGTTCTACTCCCACAAGAGCCAGCCCTACCCGATGTGCGGCTACACGATATTCTGCGCGGAGATAGCCTCGACCACGAACGAGGAGCTTCTGGCAGACTGCCTCATCAGGAACACGACGGAGCGAGAGAAGCGCATCTACCTCCTGAACCAGCATCTGGAGCGCATACGCGCCACGGTGTACCGTCAGACCATGTTCGCCTCGTTCGAGCGCGACGTTCACGCGCGCTCCAAAAACGGACAGGACACCACGGCGGCAGAGCTGGGCAGGATGTGGCTCGGCCTGAATAAAAAATACTTCGGCCCCGACGTGGCGGTCGATGCCGAGATCGCATTCGAGTGGTCGCGGATACCTCACTTCTACTCGCCGTTTTACGTCTATCAGTACGCCACGGGCTTCTCCGCCGCATCGGCCCTGTCGCGGATGATCGCCTCCGGTGGCCGGCCCGCCGCAGAGCGGTACATCAAGTTCCTGTCCAGCGGCGGCAGCGGAAACCCGATAGACCTGCTGCTCGACGCCGGCGTCGACATGAGGACGCCAGGGCCGATAACGGATACGATAAAGGTCTTCTCCGAGACGCTGGACGAGATTGAACGGCTGTGTTGATGTACGGTGACGGCGTCTTTACTCTTGCTTGTGCCGCTCGCCCGACTTCCGTCGTACGCCGGCTCGCTGCGTTCGCTCGGAAAACCTCCGCGTCTTGAGCAAATATGTCAGTCATATCGTTGTTTTTCAGAAAGGAGCTAAAAAGACATGAAATATTCATTGGTAACTCTGCAAGTTTCCCATCCGGACCCTTTTGTGGATTTTTTCCACGGGATCATGAAAATGCCTGTCGCCAGTCGCCGCAAGACAGATGACGGCGAGATAGTCTTCCTTGGCAACGCGGGCGAGCCCATGATCGAACTTGTGGCTTCCCCACGCTACGTGGACGCGGCATATGCCGGCTTCTCCATAGGCTTCGACGTCCCGTCGCTGGAAGAGACGACCGCGCTCTTGGAGGGAAACGGCTATCCCCGCGTCAAAGGCCCGGTCTCCCCGAACCCGGCGGTCGTCTTTTCACTCTTTTCCGGCCCCGGGGGCATCGAAATCGAGATTCTGGAACACAGGAATTAACAACCAGCCCAGCAGAAGAGGGATCCGTGAAGGATCCCTCTCGCTTTAGTGGCTAACTGCTAGTGATCAGTTGATATCGGCTGATGTCAGCCCTTCCTGCGGAGGAGCGTCACAGCGCCGGTCGCTGCGAACAAGCCGAAGAGGCCGAAGCCCGCGTCACAACCGCCGCCGGAGCCGGAATCCCTGTCAGGGGTAGGCGTTACCGACGGAATGGTCACTTCGAAAACGCGGCTCGTGAGATTCGTGCCGGAGGCTGTGATCACATACTTCGCGCCGGCAGTGTAAGGCGCGCCTTCCGTGATGCTGAACGCAGCGGTCCCGTTCGCGTCACTCGTGTAAGTGCCAGTGTAGATCGCTTCCGCATCGGCCGGCGCCTCGGCGAGTTTCAGCGACAGGGCGAACGCCTGGCTCGGGATGACCTGATCCGAAGTGCCAGGGACCGGCCGCACCGTGACGGTCCCGGAGATGTCCGCCGAAGTCGCCGTCACGCTCGCGTAGAAGTTGTGCTCGTTCTCCGCGGGAGTCGGCGGAACGTCGCCCGCCCTGACGGTCAGGGTGAAGTCCTCTGTGTTGGAGTAGCCCAAAGTATCGCCGAGGCTGCCGCTCGTGATGCCCACGTTAAAGCGAAGCACTCGCTGTTCCTCGCCCTCGTCGAGCTCAGGCGCCGTGCCGGTGATGACTATGTTGTTCGCCGCGTCGAGGACTGGATCTGCGTCAGCGGTCAGGCCGGCAAGACTGAGCGTCCCCGCCCTCAGGTTCGTCGTCGTCGTCACGGGGATGACTATCCTGTAGGGGTCGCCGGGGGCGACGGCCAGCCCAGTCGGCGTACCAAACACAGGCACGTCGATGTTGTGCGTGGCCTCAAAGTAGAGGAAGTTGTTAGAGATGAACGGGTCGAACGGCGCCTTCGTCTGGCCGTCCTGCTCCAACGGGAAAACGTTCTGCGCGGAGTAGTCGTTGATCGGCGAACCCCTGAGAAGCTGGACGGTATCGTGTATATTGACGCCCCCGGCCGGAAGGGAGAGGAAGTTGATGCGGTTGAACACGAGGTCGGTAGCCGGCGTCTGGGTTCTTACAAGCCCGCGGACGTCCACCGCCGGCGTGACGACCCCGCCGCCGCCGAAGTTATTTGCCGTGATCTCCGTCTCGAAGGTCGTCAAGTTTGAGAACCGGATGGCGCTGTTCAGCACGATCGAATTGCGGACGCTCAGTATAGGCGTCGTGTTTAGACCGCCAGCCCCCACTATGATATCACCGTGGGCCGTCGCCACGTCGTTGTCGATGCGGACGCGGCCGTTATCTATCTGCAGGGCAGTCGTAATAGCGCCAGCGCCGGTATTGAACGTGCCGTTGCCGATGCTGCCCCGCCCGATGTTGCTGAGGATCAGGTTGCCGCCGCTGGTCTTCCTGATGTAGTTGCTGTTGTAGTCGATGTTGCCCGTTATCTCGAAGCTCGTGAGGTCGGGCACGTCGATATTGACCCTGCCGTCGTCGGTCTCGGCATCTGTGCCGAGGATGACTATGTTCGGCAGCAGGAAGTTCGCCCCGGTGGCTATCCTGAGAGTTGCGCCCTCAGTACCAGCGCCGCCAACATCCGGCATTAGGAAGAGCCTGCCCGTGAGCGTGCCGCCGAGGTTGTTAGCGTGGTTGATGGTCAGCGTGGCGCCAAGCCCGACCGTGGTGTCGCCCCTGTAATTGTTGCGGACGCCTGATATCGTGGCAGCGGCGTCGTCAGCTATGGTCAGACCGCCGGACCCGGTGATAAGGCCAGGGTAGTCGGTGTCGTCATCGACGGTGAGCACGGCGCCTTCCGCCAGCTCGACCGTGCCGGCCTCGTCCCCGGTCAGGGCCGCTATCGCGTCAGTTACATCGCGCCTCAGCGTAAACTGCGCGCCGGCGGCGACGTCGATGTAAACCTCATCAGCGAGAACGTCGACTGCGGCCAGGGCGAGCTCGCCCTGCGCGATGGCGATACCGCCGGTGCCGTTAGTCACGATGTCAGTGGTGCCATTGCCATTGACAACGAGGGTGCCTACCCCTGTCTTGGTAAGTTCAAAATTACCGACAGCCAAAACAGCAGCTGCTGTTGTGCCTGATCCTAGCGTTAGCGGCGCTCCGCGCACATCGAGCGTACCGCTGGAGTTTAACTGAATTTTAGGATTTGGCGCTGCTAGCCCGGTGAAAGCCTGGTTGGGCGCGTCCGCGACCGTCCATGTAGTTGCGAGTGTAGGATTGCTGCCCGGATCCCTGTTGAATATGATGACCGCAGGATTCGGAATATGCCCTTGTCTGCCTATCTCTACTACTCCGTTGTGGATGATAAACTCATCAGTGGCTGCTGCCAAATCATTATTTCCAGTGCCCGCAAAGACCAGCCTGCCAAGGTCGTGCTTATGCAGGGAATCAGGAGGGAATAGCCCAGCGCCAGCAAGAAAAGTAGATACGCTTGTGTTAAAAGTGACAGAGTAAGTGTCAGCGACATAAACACGGAAGGGTTGGTTAGCGGCGTCAGCATCAATTCTGACTGCGCCGGCCCCGGTAAATATCACGTTGCCTCGCTCAACACTAATTCCATAGAAACCGTCAGGCGCGATTGCGTCAGCATCGTTAGCGCCGATAGTTAGAGTCTGATTTGCCGCTATGTTGAATGTAACGGTGCCACTAGCGTTCACGTGTATTGCACCGACTGAAAAATTACCCGTTACATTGATGAGAGTGTCGGCGCCGCCAATCGAAATCATGTCAGTAATTACGTCACCTGGGGCAGCCTCACCGACGTAATTAGTACCAGAATCAATGTTACCATCGGTAACGTTGCCTTTCCATATAAAACGAGCCGCCGACGCGCTGCCCGCGAAGCTCAGTACCAGAGCCGCCACGAGGGCGAACAGAATGAATCTCTTCTTGCTCAAAAAATACTCCTCCTTCCAAAACCTTCCAGGGCCTGGCATATCGGCGGTTCCGAACGAACCAGCCATCACGCCACGATCCCCGCAAGCCCTTCGGCGTCAAATCCGCAAAGACGCCCTCCGACAGACTCCGCGCTCCTGAATCTCCCCTCTACCACCCCCC
>JAISFV010000082.1 GCA_031263445.1 Synergistaceae bacterium
CGACAGCAGCACGTTCGAGGTGAAGCTGATAGCGCCGATAGCGATGGAGCCCGGTCTGCGTTTCGCGGTCCGCGAGGGCGGCCGCACGGTCGGCGCCGGCGTCGTGACGGAGATACTCGAGTAAGACAGGCTCTGGCGGCCAGGCGGGTCATTTTGGGCGGTGTGTCCCATCGCCCTCTGCACATTTTTTAGTCCCCGCACTTGCAAGGCGCGGATTCGAATGGGGTGAAAAGACATGGCTGACATCGTTGGGTTGCAGTGTACGGAATGTAAGCGCCGTAACTACGTCACGTTTGTAAACAAAAAAAAGGCGCAGAAGAAATTGGAAAAGAGCAAGCATTGCAAATGGTGCAACAAGCACACCTTGCATAAAGAGACGAAGTAGTGTAAAATGCCCTTTGCACGCAGGTCCGTGGCTCAACTGGTTAGAGCACCGCACTCCAAATGCGGGGGTTGAGGGTTCAAGTCCTTCCGGGCCTGCCATTGATTTGAGGAAGCCTGATTGACTCGCTTAAACGATATTTTTTCGTTTAGGAAGTATGACGCCGCAGGGGTTTAAATCTTTACTCTTAGGCACCTGAGGGCAGGGTGCTATTTGCTTGACCGTAAGGCCGCACAAACGGGGTCTTTGGGGGAAGGATCATGGAATCGCTGATTAAACGGCCGAAGCTGCCTTTCTGGCGTCCAGTGATAAATCAGCCTTCTCAAGATAATCTGCATGAATGAGGAGGTCGGGGTTATGGCGAATGCCCTCGACTTTGTGAGTGAGATGTTGTCGTTTTTCCGTGAATCGTCCGCAGAGCTTAAAAAGGTCACTTGGCCGACTTTTAAGCAGGTCAGGACGTTCACGTTAGTTGTAATCGTTTTGACTGGGTTGGTGGGCGCTTACCTCGGTGTTCTCGATTTTTTGCTCACTCAGTTGGTTTCCAGGTTTTTTGGCTGAATTCGCATGGGCTTGATTACTCTAGGCCCTGACCGAGGGCGCGGGGTTAGTCCCGTCAGGGTTTAATGGCAGAGTTTAAGGACAACTCAGAGCGCCAGTGGTATGTGGTTCAAACCTACTCTGGCTATGAGAATAAAGTGTGCGCGAACCTTGAACAGAGGATCGCGACGATGGGCATGGAGGATCGGATATTTCGGGTTCTGGTGCCTGTGGAGGAGCGCGTGTACAGCAAAGAGGGCAAGGTCAAGCGCGTGAGGCGCAAGGTCTTTCCCAGTTATGTGCTTGTCGAGATGATCCTGGAGGATCAGTCGTGGTATGTGGTTCGCCACACTCCTGGCGTGACGGGTTTTGTCGGCACCGGGAACCATCCTATAGCGCTGTCTTCGAAGGAAGTTTCGGAGATAATGGCCAAAATCTCCAAAGACCAGACAAAGCCGAAAGTGGAGATCTCCTTTGCCCCGGGCGATACGATACGCGTCAGGGGCGGGCCGTTCGCGAACCAGGTAGGCCCTGTCGTTGAAGTCAGCGAGGAGAAGGGGAAGGTCAAGTTCAGCGTAACCGTGTTCGGGAGGGAGACTCTCGTCGAGGCGGATCACACGGAGCTGGAAAAAATTTGAGAAAAGCTGATTTATCCTTATATGCTCCTAAAAGGGCGAAGATTTAAGTCCTTGCGACGTACCTGCTCCTAAACAGCAAAATGTCGTTTGGTCGAATTAATCAGCGTTTTTTTTATTAAAATTGAGAACATGATCCGCGCTTTTAAGCCGCGCGGTTTTAACATGGAGGAAGACTGTCTGTGTCTATTGATTTGCTGGTATCCCCCGCTTGGCTCTGCAAGGTTTTACAGACAGAAGCGGCTGCCGGGCCGATCGGATAACAGTAACGCGGGCACTCTCTTAACTTCCTCTAAAACATAAGGAGGTATTTGTATTGGCAAAAAAAATCATAGGGGAGCTGAAGTTGCAGCTTCCCGCCGGGAAGGCCACGCCGGCACCGCCCGTAGGGCCGGCGCTGGGACAGCGCGGCATCAACATCATGGAGTTCGTCAAACAGTTCAACGCTAAGACCGCCGACCAGGTCGGGATGATCATCCCGGTAGTGATAACGGTTTACGCGGATCGCAGCTTCTCCTTCATAATGAAGACCCCGCCCGCGAGCGTCCTTTTAAAGAAAGCAGCCGGCAAAGAGAAGGGTTCTGGCGTACCGAACAAGAGCTTCGTCGGAAAGGTGACGCGCAAACAGGTTCAGGAGATCGCCACCTTGAAAATGGTCGACCTCAATGCCGGCAATATAGACGCGGCTGTCAGGATGATAGAGGGGACGGCTCGTTCCATGGGAGTCGAGATTACGGGCTGACGCCCGATTTTGTGGGAGGGAGCGGGGGTTCTCCCCCTTTCCCGCCAAGACCACCGGAGGGATGGACATGTCGAAGAAGAGCAAGAGATTCAGGGCAATCCTGGAAAAAATCGACCCGATGAAGGAATACCAGCTTGCTGACGCCATAGCGCTCACGAAGGAGTGCGCGACGGCGAAGTTTGACGAGAGCGTTGAGTTGCACGTCAAGCTGGGCGTTGACCCACGCCACGCTGATCAACAGGTTCGCAGCACGGTCGGCCTGCCTCACGGCACCGGCCACACCAAGAAGGTGCTGGTCATCGCCGCAGGGGAGAAGGTCAAGGAGGCGGAGGACGCCGGGGCGGACTATGTCGGCGGCGAGGAGAAAGTCGCAGAAATAGAATCTGGCTGGATGGACTTCGAGGCCGTGATCGCGACGCCGGACGTGATGAAGACCGTGGGGCGCCTCGGGAAGCTCTTGGGCCCTAGGGGGCTGATGCCAAGCGCTAAGGCGAACACGGTGACGTTTGACGTGGCCAGCGCCGTGAAGGAGATCAAGGCAGGGCGCGTCGAGTTTCGTGTCGACAAGGCCGGGATCATCCACAACGGCGTGGGTCGTGCTTCCTTCACCGCAGAGCAGCTCTCCGACAATATCAGGACGTTGCTGCGAGCCATAATAAAGGCGCGCCCAGCCGCTGTCAAAGGGACGTACTTGAAGGGCATCGCGATATCGTCGACGATGGGCGCCGGCATAAAGATAGACGCTGCGGCCATACAGAAGGAATCGACAGAGTAGCGCAAAGGAAGGGCCGATTTGTCGTTAATGGCCTGAAGGAGAACGAAGGTTTCTACCTAACTTTATAAGAAAAGAGCTGAAGAAAGCGGGCGCCGTTTAGGCGGCTTAAGCCCCCGCCGAGGTTCGAAGGCGCGTCGCGTACACGCCGTGCGGATTTGAGCCGGGCTTTTTTTAATCGAGGCCCGGCTTTAGTATTTGGCAAAGCGAGGAGGTGAATTTATGCCAACAGAGGCAAAACGCATAGAAATTGATGCACTTGCGGAAAAGTCAAAGGCGAGCGCCGCGATCTACGTCATCGAGTACAGGGGATTGACAGTTTCGAAATCGACCGCCGTGCGCAAGCTGGTCAGGGCGGCCTGCGGCGAGGTGAAGGTGGCCAAGAACACGCTCATGCGGATAGCGCTGCGCGAGTCCGGGCTGCCGACGGCTGACGGGATCGACAAGGGGCCGAACGCGTATGTATTCGCATACGAGGATCCGGCCGCCGTCGCGAAGGTCCTCCGTGATTTTTCGAAGGAGAGGGGCAACGAAGCGCTGATCATCAAGGGCGGGATCATGGCCTCCAAGCACCTTTCCAGGGATCAGGTCCTGGCCATGGCCGACCTGCCGTCCCGCGAGGTTCTCCTGGCGCAGCTCCTTGGCGTCATGAACGGGCCGATCCGCGGCTTCGTGACGGTTCTTTCCGGCCCGTCGCGCGGGCTGGTGACGGCGCTGTCTCAGATCAAGGAGCAGAAGGAAAAGGCGGCGTAGCCCGCATGGCTAGATCAAAAAAATAAGAAGGCTGATTTGAGGAGGATTTTTATATGACACGTGAAGAGTTGGTAAAGGCTATTGAAGAAATGTCCGTGCTGGAGCTTTCGGAGCTGGTAAAGGAGCTGGAGGAGAAGTTCGGCGTATCGGCTGCCTCCCCTGTCGCGGCGATTCAGGTAGCAGCCGCCCCAGGCGCTGCCGCCGCTCCTGAAGAGGAGAAGACGGAGTTTGACGCGGTTCTTGTCGATCACGGCGCAAACAAGATCAATGTCATCAAGATCGTCCGCGAGATCACCGGTCTTGGGCTGAAAGAGGCCAAGGACCTGGTAGACAACCCGCCGAAGCCCATCAAGGAGGCTGCTTCCAAGGAAGAGGCCGAGGAGATCAAGAAAAAGGTCGAAGAGGCCGGCGGCAAGGTCGAACTAAAGTAAAAAACTGCCACAAACGCTGCCCGCGCCCGACAGGACGCTTAGTCCCCCTGACCAGTCAGATGGCACGGGGAACGGCTTCCCTGCCATGGTGCGGGCGGCGTCTGCGTTTCCTTTATTTATGCTGCTTCAAGAATTCCTCCATCTGTTTTTGACGCTCTTGATCGATCGAAACGATCTCACGCGCCCTGTCCACGGGCGAGACCGTTACGCTCATGCCGTTTGCGTCGTCACCGGGCGCCGGCGAAGCTGCGCCTGTCACGGTCGTGAGGTATGAGGCGCTGAGCCAGCCGACGATCAGAAGCGATATGAGAAGCCCGACTATTGAAAAAACGCGCATCGGCCCATCTCCTTACGCGTAAGTTTTAGGGTTTTCTTCGCCCTTTATGACCCTGATGACGCCCTCGACCAAGGCCAGCGTCTCATCCTCGCCGGGATACGCGACGACCGGGCCGATCCAGCTCACGGCGTTGCCGAGCCTCACGAACAGGGGCTCGTACTGCGCAAGCCTGCCGGTGAGTATGATGGCGTCCAAGTTACCGCCCAGCGCGGCGGCGCAGGCGCCTATCTGCTTCGTGATCTGGTACGCGAACGCGTTGAACACGAGCGCCGCCCTCCTGTCGCCGCCCTCCACGCGCCGCAACACCTCCTCGAAGTCGTCTGTGTCCAAGTGTGCTGACAGCCCCCCGTTTTGGTGGACGCGGCTGATCAGCTCTTCCTGGGAGTATTTGCCGGAGAAGCAGAGGTTGATCAGGGCGACAGGGGGGATATCCCCGGACTGGCGGAGCGACATCGCGCCGCTCGCGTTGTCGAGGTCGTTTACGTCTATTATTTTTCCGCCTGCGTGCGCTGCTATGGAAATCGCGTCATCTAGGTGACAGACTACGAAATTGCAGTCTGTGGCCTTTTTGCCCAGGTTTACGGCTTCCCTGTTGGCGACCGCCCGATGGTTCAGCGCGTGAAAGACGGACCAGCGGCTCACGTCGGGCAGCCCTGTCATCCTTGCCGTCTCGCCCATCTCGTCAACCACCGGGGGATCCAGCACATAGGCGTATCTCGAACTGGCGGCTGAGGCAAGGCGCATAGCCAGCGGTGCGCCCAGGTTGGCCGGGATCACGCCGTACTTGCAGCTTGCGAGGTCTTGGAGCATGTTGATGTTTATGAGGTATGTCCCGCCCTCGACGGGGTGCAGAGCGCCGCACGTCGCTACGAAAGCCCTGATGTCGCCCAGGCGCTCCGCCTTGGAATCAAGCAGCCCCTTCAGCTTCGCAAAGCGGAAATCCTCCTGCGACACTAAATCAGGAAACTCCGCCAGCTCGGGGGCGCTGTATTCCTGAATTTCGGTCCAGAGCAGGCCGTAGTTTTCGTAGAGAGCGACCTTGGTACTTTCGTAAGCCGGGCATATTGCGAGAATTTTCACGACGGAGGCCTCCTCTCATCGGTCAAAAATGCGGTTGCTTATTCAGCAGTAGCATACACACTTTTAGGACTCTTGGCTAGCGAGGACTCCATTAAATTTTCAAAACTCGGCGTACCTGTTTAATGAAATATGGCTGTCCGGTACAGTCATGTAACCGCCTGAGACGCAGGATTGCCTTCGCGTCTTCTTGAAACAGCTTGATAGCCATAAAAGTATATTTGGGGGCTGATCTGTTGTCAGGGGCCTGACGGCAGAGATTTAAAAACGCTTCAGTCCTGTTTTGTATGTACATAAAAAGCGACTACCTCAAGGGGGTAATCGCCTTCGTCTTCTATAAAGAACGGCTGGTGCGGCGTTACTTTTTCTTGCTTGTGTTGACGGCATCCTTCAGCGCTTTGCCGGCGCGGAAAACCGGCACGTTCTTGGCGGGGATTTCAATCACTTTCGTCGGATCCTGGGGGTTACGTCCCTTGCGGGCAGAACGATGCTGTACTTCGAAGGTTCCAAAACCGACGGCCTGGATCTTGTCGCCCTTCGACAGGGCAGCCTGAATCGCTCCGAATACCGCATCAACAACCTCCGCCGCCTTCTTCTTGGTCAGGCCTTCGACTGCAGATGCTACTTCATTTGCCAACTCCTGCTTCGTCATTCTCTCTCACCTCCAGTATTTTTTGGCCTCCTACGCCAGGAAGCCCCTGCTGTGCCGTTCGAACGGGCATCAACCCTGCACCGCAGATAATTATGCATATAAACCCTTGAACGGTCAAGGTCTTTTTAAAATAACTCCGTTTTTTCCTGCTTATTCCTAAAAAAAAGCCGGATCGGAGAGCCAGAAAAATCCGCCATCTTGCGAATGATGTTCTCCAGGCGGCGCTCAAACGACTTTGAAACTAAATCCCGGTCGTTTACGAAAAATACAAACGCTGGCGGGACGCCGTCGGCCTGGGTACAGAACGAGATTTTGAGATACCGCCCGCCCGCGCCCGGCATCCTGTCGAACGCCAGGACTTCACGCGTGAGGCGTATGAGCTCGGATGTGGGGATCCGCCGCTTCCTGTTTGCGTCCACGGCCAGGATATGCTGGTTCAGGCGGGATATGCCGCGCTTCGTGAGCGCGGAGACGAAGAGCAGGGGGGCGTGCGATGCGAAGGGGAGTTCGTCCCTCATGAGCTTCCGCGTCTTGTCGCCGATCTTCTCCTCCTTCGGCGCGAGATCCCACTTGTTCACCACGATGACGAGGCCCTTGCCGCGTTCCAGTACGTGTCCCAAGAGCCGCTTGTCCTGATCGGTCACGAGTTCGGCTGCGTCCAGCATCACCACCGCGACGCGGCATTTGTCGATCGCCTGGTATGTGCGGACGACTGAGTAGTACTCGATGTCCGTGTTCACGCGTGACTTCCTCCTGAGCCCTGCCGTGTCGAGGAAGCGGAAGCGCGTCCCGTCGATCTCGACTACCGAGTCGACGACGTCCCTCGTCGTGCCTGGCACGTCAGACACCAGAGACCGCTCCTCGCCGGACAGCGCGTTCAGCAGGCTGGACTTGCCCACGTTCGGCCTCCCGACGATAGTGACCGGGATGTCCTCGGACTCCTCGAATACGCCCTCGTCCGGCAGGAGCGCGACCATCTCCTCCATCAGCTCGCCCATGTTGAAGTTATGCTCCGCGCTCACGGGGAGGATCTTCTCGAAGCCCAGGGATGCGGCATCATACGATGCATCCAGCCTGGCCGGGTTGTCGAGCTTGTTTACGGCCACGATCACCTTGCTGCCTCCCCTGCGGAGCAGCGCGGCGATTTCCTCGTCCATCACGGTTACCCCGTCCCTGCCGTCGAGGACGAAAATCACGCCGTCGCTCTCGTCCACGGCGTGTCTGACCTGACGTTCGATCTGGCTCACCATGTCCGGGAAGGATTCGTCGTTCTCCCCCATTATGCCGCCGGTATCGACTATATAAAAATTGTGCCCGTCCCAGGTCATCTCCGCGTACAGACGGTCCCGCGTCACGCCGGGGAAGTCGTCGACTATCGACTCCCGCCTGCCGAGGAGCCTGTTGAAAATGGACGATTTCCCCACGTTAGGACGCCCTACTATCGTTATAATACCCATGCGATCATCATCTCCTGGAATATCCATCCCCGCATACTATACCGGATAACGCGGAACCGTACCGTCTTTCGCCGTGATAATGCTAGTATACTGGTCATGGGTTTCTTAACTTTCGAGAGAACGGGGTGTCTGCCAGATGTGCGGAATTATGGGATGCGTGGGGAAGCCCGACGCCAGGGAGATTATTTTGAACGGCCTGGCGCGTCAGGAGTACCGCGGTTACGATTCGGCCGGCATAGCGCTTCGGTGTCCGGACGGCGTCAGGAACATTAAAATCGTCGGGCGGGTCTCCGAGCTGGCGAAACTGATCGAGGAGAGGGCGGCGGAATGCGATGGCGCGGCTTCCGGGATCGGGCATACGAGGTGGGCCACGCACGGAGGGGTGACCGTGACGAACGCCCACCCGCACGAGAGCAGCGACGGGATGATAACATTGGTTCATAACGGCATCATCGAGAACGCCAGGGAGATAAGGGCGGATCTCGAGGCCAAGGGGATAACTTTCGTCACGGAGACGGATACGGAGTCCCCGTGTCAGCTCCTGGCAAACATATACGACGGTGACGCCCTTGCGGCCATGAGCGCGCTGTGCAACTCCCTGACAGGGGCTTTCGCCCTGGTCATCATGTTCCGGGACAGGCCGGGCGAAATTTGGTGCGCCCGCAAAGGCTCCCCGCTCGTGGTCGCCACCGCGGACGGTGCGAGCTACTGCGCTTCGGATCCTACTGCGCTCTTGGAGTACACCCATGACTTGTTCTTTATGGAGGAGGGGGAGATCGCCCTGCTCTCCGTCGACGGCTGCCGGTTCTTCAGCTTCGACGGCGAGCGGGCCGGGAAGGAGCCCATACGGCTCAACTGGGACAGCGTCATGGCTGACAAGGGCCAGTTCGAACACTTCATGCGCAAGGAGATAGAGGAGCAGCCCGACGTGCTGAGGCTCACCATAGACTCCTACACGGCCGTGACGAGCGTCGATATGGAGAAGAGCCTGAAACTCCCGGACGGCCTCATGAAAAGGATAAGGAGGGTTCAGTTGGTGGCGTGCGGCACCTCCCACTACGCCACGCTCGCGGCCAAAGACATAATCGAGTCCCTCGACGACAGCCTCGACATAAGGGTCGAAGTGGCCTCCGAATACAGGTACCGCAACATCCCGGGTGGGGGCGACACGCTGGCGGTGTTCGTGTCGCAGTCGGGCGAGACGGCCGATACGCTGGCCGCCGCCAGGCTTGCGCGCGCAAAGGGCTCCCACTGCGTCGCGATAACGAACGTCCGCGGCTCGACGATAGACCGAGAGGTCGAGCACACCCTGCTCTCGCTGGCCGGCCCTGAGATCGGCGTCGCGGCGACCAAGACATTCACGGCACAGATCGCGCTCTTGGCGCTCTTGGCGCTCCACCTGACGAAGGAACGCGGCGTCCTGTCCGCCCGGGACGAAGCCCGGCTGATTGGCGGCATGAGGCTCCTGCCAGCCCAGATGCAGTCCCTGCTCGAACGTGAGCCTGAGATAAAGGCCCTGGCCGAGAAGTATTCCGGCTCGAAGGGGTACTTCTTCATTGGCCGCAGGGAGTGCGTCCCGCTCACGATGGAGGGCGCGCTCAAGCTGAAGGAGATAGCCTACCTGCCGTCCGAGGCGTATGCCGCCGGAGAGATGAAGCACGGCCCGATAGCGATGCTGGACGAAAAGCTGGCGGTGGTGGCGCTCGTCCCGGAGGGGGATCTCCGCGAGAAGACGCTGTCGAACGTGGAGGAATGCAGGGCGCGGAACGCGCCCATCATACTGCTGGTGACCGAGGGTGACGCGGAAGCGCGTGAATTTGCGAGCGACGTAGTGTTCATCCCCCGAACGGAGCGCGAGTTGTTCTCCTTCGTGGGGGTGATCCCGCTCCAGCTATTCGCCTACCACACGGCGAAGACGCTGGGCCGCGATATCGACATGCCGAGGAACCTCGCGAAGAGCGTCACGGTGGAGTAGCAGAGAAGCTGATTTATTGTCTGGCGCCTGAAGGGTAAAGAGTTTAAACACTTTAGGCGCCAGCCTTGGCCAGGCCGGCGCTGCCCTTAATAAAATCGCGCATTCCTTCGTAAAACCCGTATTTTTTGCCGACTCCGCATGACTGCTTAGCGTTTCTCCCCTTTTTATGCTATATTGTTCGCATAGAAAATACATTAGCGCGGGCTTGGCGAAACAGCTATGCCCGCAGGACTTTTCAGCATACAATCCACAGTTTGGAAGACTGTGAACGGTGGCATAACCTACACACAAAGGGAAGGATGATTTACCGTCAGGGGGCCGGAGGGTGAAGATTCAAACCCCCGTTGCACCCGCTTTTAAACGATAAATTATCTTTAGGCTAGTTAATCGGCGCTCCCCAAAGGCGTTCAGGCAGAGTTTTCGGCCGCGTGGCCGGCGTTTCCTTATATGACCGGGAAGAGGTGAGTCTTTATGATCGTCGATACCCACGTACACGTATATCCTCCCGAGGTGCGGGAAAACTGGCGGAGCATCGCCCTGCGCGAGAGGTGCTTTGGCGCGGAGGTCTCGGGCCGGGTTCACAGGTGGGCCACTGCGGATGACGTGCTTGACACGATGGAGATCGACGGCGTGGACGAAAGCTGGATCTGCGGCTTCGCCTTCACGGATCTCGGGCTCTGCCGGCTGTGCAACGACTACGTCCTCGAGTGCGCTCTGAACTCTGGCGGGAGGCTTAAGCCCATCATAGCCGTCCCTCCGCTCGCGCGCGGCGCTTGCGACGAGATAGCGCGTTGCGCGGAGCTGGGCGCGATCGGAGTCGGCGAGCTGCTTCCGGACGGCCAGCTCTTCTGCGTGGAGGACATCGAAGAGACATGGCGTTTCGCGGCGGAGTGCCTGGAACGCGGCCTCTTCGTGCTGCTGCACGTGGCCGAGCCCATCGGAAGGGACTACCCTGGCAAGGGGGGGGCAGGCCCCCGCGAGGCGTACATGTTCGCCCGAAACCACCCGGAGCTGTGTATCGTCATGGCGCACTGCGGCGGCGGGCTTTTCATGTACGAGCAGATGCCGGACGTGCGGGCGGAGCTGAGGAATGTCTGGTATGACACGGCTGCCGCGCCGTTCGTGTACGATCCTTCGATTTTAAACAGCATAATCGTTTCCGGGACGGCCGAAAAATTTCTCTACGGCTCTGATTTCCCGATTTTGCGCCTCCCAAGGTATAAAAAGATGGTAGACGGGTCCGCGCTGATCGACAAGGATCTGGACGGCCTGTTTTTCGCCAACGCCAGGAGGCTCTTGAACGCGGTGGAAGTTTGCTGCGGTACGGGGTGGGTGAAATGAAGCGGGGCGCGCTCATAAGGGGCGGGTTCGCAGTCAGTGCGGTGATTATCGCGGCAGCGGTACTTGCGCTCAGCGCTTCGCTCTCCGTCTACGCGCTGGGGAACCCTGACGTCCGCGCAAGGGTTTTAAAATGGAAGCTGAACGGGATGAAGCGCGCCGACTACTCGACCGACGTGGCGGATCTGATAAGGGACGAGAGGTACGACGAGGCGGAAAAGCTCGCCTCATATATCGCGCGGAACCCATCTATGCCTGGACAGGAGACGGTGCGCGACCTGATGGAAGGACAGCCGGCGAAATCAAGGGGCGGCAAGTCCCAGCTCGAAATGGGCCTGGGGCTCGTGACCGGGTTTTTGTCCGGAGGAGGGAGCAGCACAGAGGAGCTGTTCGGGGGCCTGATGTCCAATATACTGCTCAGTAACAGGGGGATATCCAAATCGGACCTCCCGGGGCGGGCTGACGACGAATCTGAGGAGATCGCTTCCGCTCTCGAAAGGGCCAATCTCGGCATATCGGGCAGATGGTACCCTGGTTTTGTCAGGACGCTGCACCGTTCCGGCCTCCTCTCGGATGAGTTCGCGGCCTTCCTGAAAGAGGACGCCTTGGCGAGCCAGGCGGCCGGTAAGCCCACGCCGCGTCTGGCGGAGGCCGCGGACGGCACCAAGGGCGTGATAACGGCGTTCGGCGTCGAGCGCGCGCTCGGCATATTCCCGGAAGCGCGGGATTCCGGGGATCTGGCGCTGATGGCGCGGTGGGGCAAGGGTTCGCCGGACGAAACCTACATAGTCGTCACGCATGGCGGCATGGATCTCCTGCGCAAGCTCCCGGATTCAGCGGAGGGCGCGGCTCTGCTCGCCCTTGTCGCCCAGAGGGGCGGCAATGCAGTAGCGTCGGCTAATTTCTGGCTTAAATGAACGCAATGCAGAGGCGGCGATACGATGCTTACGCCTGAAATGGAGGAAAATGGCCATGGGCACGAAAAGGAACCTCATGGAAGCCTTTGGGGAAGAAGCGCCGGAAGTAGCGCGGGCATTCGGCGGATTGATTCAATCAGTCAGCGGCATGAAAGCCCTGGAACCCAAGACGAAGCAACTGATTTACATTGCCATCCGCGCCTCGCAAGGCGAAACGACTGCCGTAACATCGCATGTCCCGATGGCAAAGCGGGCAGGGGCGACTCGCGACGAGTTGAAAGAGGCAATCGTGATGACAACCACCGTTTGTGGGATAAAAGGGGTCGCTAGCTGTTTGATCCCGGCCTTGGAGGCGTATGACGACGCGGAATGAGAGAAAACTATGAAGCGCAATCGACGGACGTAGCAGGGCCGGGATCGTTTTGCGCCGTCGCGGTTCCCTAGCTCAGATCCCTCGGGGGGACGCGCTCGCGCATCCTCCGGAACACGCCTGGGGGGACGAATTCCTGAATCGCGCCCCCGAAGCTGAATACCTCCTTCACGCTGCGGCTCGACAGGTAGGAGTATTTGGCGTCCGTGACCATGAAGAACGTCTCGGTCTCAGGGGCGAGCTGCCTGTTCATCTGCGCGAGCTGAAACTCGTACTCGAAATCCGACAGCGCGCGCAGCCCGCGGAGTATCACGCGGCTCTTTTCGCGCCTCATAAAATTCACCAGAAGCCCGTCGAATGACATGACCTTTACGTTTGGCAGGTGGACCGCAGCCTCCCTTGCCATCATCTTGCGCTCGTCCACGCTGAACATGGCGTTCTTTTCGGAGTTCACGAGGACAGCCACGATAAGCTCGTCGAAGAGCCTGGCCCCCCTCTCCGTAATGTCCAGATGCCCGTTCGTGAACGGGTCGAACGACCCTGGATACACAGCTCGGTTCAAGGAACTCACTCCCCGGTCCTTATTTTGCGGTAGATGGACAGCACGGTGTCGCCGTATATCCTGTCATCGCGCCCCGTAAATACTCCGCCCGAGCTGTCCGGGCCGGCTGCGCTGTCCCGTATGGAGCGCTCAAGGATAAACAGGCCGCCCGGCGCGAGTATGACGTCGTGCCTGGCGATCAGCAGCGGGAGCGATTCGCCCCAGCCCATCCCGTATGGCGGGTCGGCGAAGATCACGCTGAACGCGCGCCCTTCCTTGGCAAGGGACGGAATCGCCCGCCTCGCGTCGGCGTTGACGCACACGGCCTCGCTTTCGCCGCAGACCTCGCGCAGCCGTGACATTATTAAGCGGGCCTCGGCGCGCGACGACTCGACGGCCACGACAGACGACGCGCCCCTCCTCAGCGCTTCCAGCGCGACCTGGCCGGTGCCTGAGAACAGATCCAAAAAACGCGCGCCTGCTATGTCTCCGGAAGCGCCGAGTATGTTGAAAAGCGCCCCGAGAACCTTTCCTGTAGTCGGACGGACGTTGCCCCGCGATAATTTCATGACATAATTATACAATAGGCGTGTCGCAATACCAATGCGATTTTAATCGGGCCCTGACAGTACGCCTCGTTGCGCATTGGACTTCAGTTAAAATCTTTTACTTTAGTCTCCTGATTGCAAAAATAGTGTATAATACCAGGTCGATTGCAGATTGGAATTATGCACAGGAGGGATTTCGTGGCTGACATGCCGGCTGCCAAAGGGGATACAAAACACGG